>NZ_JBHWHY010000025.1:0-146834 GCF_042732265.1 Streptomyces sp. NPDC059788
ACCCGGCGGGGTGCCGGGTCCGGGCCGGTTCGGTCGCCGCCCGCGCGGGCGGCGGGACCGGGTTCTTCCGGGGGAAAGAGGATTCGGTCCTCGTGGATCGGGGAAATTCCGCGCCGGTTAAGGGGATTAGGTCCCCGCGCGGGACGGCATTACGTCCCGCGCGGGTGCGGATTTCCGTCCCGCGTTCACGGGGATTTCGGGTCCTGCGCCTGCTGTCCGCCGGGCTCCTGCTTGTTCCGGTCGCCGGAATCGCCCTTGGAGTCGTCCCCGCCCTTGCCGGTGTCGCCGTTGCTGCCGCCGCCGGACTTGGACGGCTGCGGGCTGGGCGGCGGCGTGGGCTTGCCGCTGCGGCTCGCGTCCGGGCTGGGCGGCGGCGTGGAGGGGTTGCCCGTACCGCCGGTGGAGCCGTCGTGGCCGGTGCCGGCGGAGCCGCTGGGGTCGGGCGTCGGCGTGCCGCCGGTGTCGCCCGTGGAGCCGTTGCCGTGCGAGGTCCCGGGCGACGGCGAGTCCGTGACCGGCGGGTTCCGGTCCCCGGACTGGTGTCCGCCGCCCCGGAAGACGTTGCCCACCGAGGTGCCGTTGCCGCCTGCCGCGTCGTGCCCGGTGAGCAGTTCGACGCAGGTCACGGCGCCCATCGACAGCACGAAGATCGCCAGTGCGGCCAGCGCCGGCCGCTTCCAGCCGCGCAGCCGGGTGCCGTACGTGGCGGTGCTGATCTCGTCGGCCTGCCGCGGCACCGCGGTGGCCCCGGCCGCCGGGTGGTCGGGGCGCGCCTGCCCCAGCGCCATGGTCCGGTCGTCGAGGCGCGGCACCATCTGCGTCTTGTCGGTGGGGCCGGCATCCGTCCCGGAGGCCCGCGCCGCGTCTGCCCGCGGCAGCATCCGCGTACGGTCCGCGTCACCGGCCTGCGGCAGCAGCTGCGTGCGGTCGGCGTCCCCCGCCTGCGGCAGCATCTGCGTACGGTCGGTGTCGCCGGTACGGCCCCGGTCCTCGGCCGCGACGGACGTGATCTCGTCCTCCGCGCCCTCCCGGTTGAAAGTGGGCAGCACCATGCCGCTGCCGGTCCCGGTGCCCGGGGGTCTGCGGGACACCGAGGAGCGGCGCGGCTTCGGCCGGGTGCCGACGGTCGCGGCCTCCTTGAGCTGCTCGCCGGTGCGCCGGAAGAGGTGCTGGAAGACCGAGCCACCGGTCGTGGCCACGACACTCACCACACCCGCGCCGATGATGGTCCCGTACACGCCGAGCTTCCCGGCGAGAAACGCGGCGACCGCGGCCGCCAGGGCACTGCCCGCGACCTGAGGAACGCTCAGGTCGAGCCGTTTCTCCTTGTTTTTCGTGTCGGTATCGCTTTTGTTGTCCATCTCCAGCCTTTGATCGCCCCTTCGATCCATCTTGCACGGACAAGTGACCTATGGGCGAAGCCGGTAGTTCCGATTCTGCGGATTCTGTGAACCTCGCCACCCGTCACGCGGTGTAGAGAGATCGACAAGGCGACCAACTCCCTTGGCGCAGGTGAACTTGGGCGGCGCGGCGGTCCACCTCAGTGGCCCGAATGGAGTACTGTGGCGAGCCCTGGCCCCGGAATCCCGTCCGGCTGCCCGGATACACGGGAAGGGGCCGGAAGGTGGCACTCACCCCCGGGTGCCGCCACGGGCACGGGTGACTGGGAGCAGGAACAGGACATGGTCACTGAGCGTTGCGAACAGGTAACCGTGTCATAACGGCGTTTCTGGGCCAAGCCTCGACACGCCGGGTAACTCGGCAATGTTGTGGCAGGCTGCACCCGGGCAGGCCACACTCGACTAGCGGAAGCAGCGACGCACGTGACGTCGGCAGGCACCACCCGGGAGGTCCCCATGCCCGAACTGCGTGTCGTGGCCGTCTCCAACGACGGCACACGGCTGGTGCTCAAAGCTGCGGACAGCACCGAGTACACGCTTCCGATCGACGAACGGCTGCGCGCCGCGGTCCGCAACGACCGCGCGCGTCTCGGCCAGATCGAGATCGAGGTCGAGAGCCACCTGCGCCCGCGGGACATCCAGGCGCGTATAAGAGCCGGTGCCTCCGCCGAGGAAGTCGCCCAGCTCGCCGGCATCCCGGTCGACCGGGTGCGCCGCTTCGAGGGCCCGGTGCTCGCCGAGCGCGCCTTCATGGCCGAGCGGGCCCGTAAGACGCCCGTGCGCCGCCCCGGGGAGAACACCGGACCGCAGCTCGGCGAGGCCGTCGCGGAGCGTCTGCTGCTGCGCGGCGCCGACAAGGACTCCGTGCAGTGGGACTCCTGGCGGCGCGACGACGGCACCTGGGAAGTCCTGCTGGTCTACCGCGTCGCGGCCGAGCCGCACTCGGCGAGCTGGACCTACGACCCGCCTCGGCGGCTCGTCCAGGCCGTCGACGACGAGGCGCGGGCGCTGATCGGCGAGACCGACGACACCCCGGAGCCCAGCTTCCCGTTCGTGCCGCGCATCGCGCGGCTGCCGCGCGACCGGCCGCTGGATCGCGCCCTGGACCGCCAGACGTCCCAGGACCGCGACCGCGACCGTTCAGGCGGCGAGGACGAGGAGCAGGCGCGCGCCGAGGACGGTTCCGGCGAGCGCGAGCGCGACTCGCTCACCAGCCTTCTGGAGGCGGTGCCCAGCTTCCGGGGCGACATGATCGTCCCGGAGCCGGTGCAGGCGCCCCCGCAGGAGGAGTCCGCCGAGGACGAGGAGCTGGAGGAGCCGGCCGCTCCGGCGGCCAGCGCGGGCGCGGGCTCGGCCTACGCCGACGTGCTCATGCCACGGGCGGTGGCCGGCCACCGGGACCGCCTCACCGGGACGACCGACCGGCAGGCCGAGGCCGACGGCGTACGGCCGGGGCGGCGCGCCGCCGTACCGAGCTGGGACGAGATCGTCTTCGGGACGCGGCGCAAGAAGCCGGAGTAGCGACGGCGGGCGCGGCCGGGCGGCACGGACGCCGACCGGCCGCCGTCTGAGCCCGCCCGGTGGCGGACGGGCTCACGGGACTCCCCGGGTGTCAGCCCGCCTGCGCGCCGGTGGCCACCGGACGCGCCGGATCGGCCGACCACTCGCTCCAGGAGCCCACGTACAGCGCCGCCGGCACGCCCGCGATCGCGAGGGCCAGCACCTCCTGCGCGGCGGAGACGCCCGAACCGCAGTAGACCCCGACCTCGGCGTCCGCGGTGGCCCCGAGGGCGGTGAAGCGCTCGGCGAGCCGCGCGGGCGGCAGGAATGTGCCGTCGTCGGCGAGGTTCTCCGTCGTGGGCGCGGACAGCGCGCCCGGGATGTGCCCGGCGACAGGGTCGATGGGCTCCACCTCGCCGCGGTAGCGCTCTTCGGCCCGCGCGTCCAGCAGCACGCCGCGCCGGGCCAGGGCCGCCGCCTCGTCCGCCGTCAGCAGCGGCAGCGCGCCGGGGGCCGCGGTGAAGTCGCCGGCCTTCGGGGACGGCGCGTCGGTGCCCAGCTCGCCGCCGGACGCGGTCCAGGCGGCCAGGCCGCCGTCCAGGACGCGTACCGAGGGGTGCCCGCTGTAGCGCAGCAGCCACCAGGCGCGGGCCGCCGACCATCCCTGGCCGCCGTCGTACACGACCACGGGCCGGTCGGACGAGACCCCGGCCCGGCGCATGGTCGCGGCGAACGCGTCGAGGTCCGGGAGCGGATGGCGGCCGGCCGGGCCCGCGGGAGCCGCGAGCTCGCCGTCCATGTCCACGTAGACGGCGCCGGGCACATGTCCGGCCTCGTACTCGGGGCGGCCGGGCGGGCCGCCGAGCCGGTAGCGGACGTCGAGGAGGACCGGCGGGGTCCCGGAGGCCAGTTCGTCCGCCAGCTCGGCGGCGGTGACGGTGACATTCATGGGGCCATCCTCGCGCAGGCCGGGCCCGCGATGAAGGCGCGTCCGGGGCCGCGACGGGCCCCTTCGCACGGTTTCCGGCACGCGTCCCCGAACCGCAACATCACCGAAACGGATGCGAAACATCAAATCGGGCATTCTCCCACGGGAACGCGCCGAAGACGGCGCGGCCGGGGCGCGCAGCGGATGAGGGGGTGCGAGCATCTGCACGGGACGGCGCACTCGCGCCCGGTCCCCGCACGGCCACCACCCCGATGGTCCGAGGAGAGAGTGACGATGACGACCGAGGCAACGACTCGGCGGACGCCCGGCGCGCCTTGCTGGGTGAGTCTCATGGTGCACGACCTGGCCGCGACCGAGCAGTTCTACGGTGCGCTGTTCGGCTGGGAGTTCAAACCGGGACCGCAGCACTTCGGTCCGTACGTCCGGGCGTATCTCCACGGGCGGGAGGTGGCCGGGATCGGGGAACTGGCGCCCGAACGTCAGCTTCGCGTGGCCTGGACCACGTACCTGGCGAGTGACGACGCGGACGCGGCGGCGGAGCAGATCCGCTGCTGCGGCGGCACGGTCGCCGTCGGCCCGCTGGACGCGGACGACGAGGCGGGGCGGATGGCGATCGCCTCGGACCCGCAGGGCGCGGTCTTCGGGCTGTGGCAGGGCAAGGAGATGGTGGGCGCGGCGCTGGTCGGCGTGCCGGGCGCCCCGGTGTGGAACGAGCTGGTGACCCGGGAGACGGAGGTCGCCGCCTTCTACGAGGCGGTGTTCGGCTACGAGACCCAGCCGGAGGCCACGGTTCCCGATTACCTGACGCTGCATCTGAAGGGGCGGGCCGTGGCGGGCGTGCACGGCGTCGGCGACACGCTGCCCCGTGAGCTGGGACCGCACTGGGTGACGTACTTCGCCGTATCGGACACCGACGCCGCGGTACGGCGGGTGGTGGAACTGGGCGGCCAGGAGGTGCAGGCGGCGTGGGACTCCGCGTACGGGCGGGTGGCGACGGTCGCCGACCCTGAAGGGGCGGTGTTCGCCCTGCTCCAGCAGCCGGGCTGAGCGGCCGGCGAGGGCGCGCCGCGCGGTGACCGGGGCACGGTGCCCGGCGCGCCCTGCGGTCCCGGTCTTCCGGCGGCCGGTGCGCGCCGGCCGCGCTACTTGGCGGCGTCGACCGGCAGGACGTCCGGGGAGAGCGCGGCCGCGTGCGCGGCGGCGGAGGTCTGGCGGCGCCGGTGGTGGCGACGGCAGAGCACCTCGTAACCGACCTCGGCGGGGGCGCTCTGCACGTCGCCGATGACGACCTGGGCGCCCTCGACGACCATCTGGCCGTCGAGGGTGCGGGCGTTGTGCGTGGCGCGCGCGCCGCACCAGCACAGGGCCTCGACCTGGAGGACCTCTATGCGGTCGGCCAGTTCGACCAGGCGCTGCGAGCCGGGGAAGAGCTTGCTGCGGAAGTCGGTGCTGATGCCGAAGGCGAAGACGTCCAGCTCCAGGTCGTCGACGACGCGCGCGAGCTGGTCGATCTGGTCCGGGGCGAGGAACTGCGCCTCGTCGGCGATGACGTAGTCGACCCGGCCGCCGGAGCTGAGGGCGGCGACGACGTGGGCGTAGAAGTCCATCTCGTCCGTCGCCTCGACGGCCTCGGTGACCAGGCCCAGGCGGGAGGAGAGCTTGCCGCGGCCCGCCCGGTCGTCGCGCGTGTAGATCATTCCTTGCAGGCCGCGGGCCGAGCGGTTGTGCTCGATCTGCAGAGCGAGGGTGCTCTTTCCGCAGTCCATCGTTCCGGAGAAGAACACCAGCTCGGGCATGGGAGAACGCGGGCCTTTCGGGCTCGTATCGAGTGGGGGCGGGCGGGAGCGCGTCGTGCGGGGGGCGGGCAGGGCGTGTGGGGCCGGGCTCGGGGCGGGCCCGGAGTGGGCGTTCGGGTGGCTCAGGTACGGACTTCCAGGAGCGGGACGAGCTGTTCGGCCGGGGTCATCGAGCCGTGCATACCGACCATCGCGGATTCACGCGGCTCCGTCTCGCTCGCCACGATCACCATGTCGGCGTGCGCGGCGGCGACGACGTCGCCGATCCGGGCCCGCACCCGGTCGTCCACCCGGGGGCCGAACCACCCGGCGGCGATGGCCTCGTCACGGCCTGCCACCCACATGTGTTCCCCGACCACCTCGCGCCATACCGCGAGCACGTCACCGGCCGCGCCGGGGTGGGCGTAGAGGTGCCTCGCGCGTCCCTCGCCGCCCAGCAGCCGCACACCGGCACGCAGTTCCCAGTCCTCGTCGAAGTCGATACGGGACTCCGGGCCGAACGGGATGTCGATCATGCCGTGGTCGGCGGTGACGTACAGGGCGCTGCGCGGCGGCAGTTGCTCGGCCAACCGCTGGGCCAGGCGGTCGACGTACATCAGCTGGCCGCGCCAGGCGTCGGAGTCGACGCCGTAGCGGTGACCGGCGCCGTCCACCTCGGCGTAGTAGGTGTAGACCAGCGAGCGGTCGCCGGCGGCGAGCTGCTCGGCCGCCAGGTCCATGCGCTCCTCGCCCGCGAGGCGGCCGTGGAAGGTGCCGCCGCTGAGCGCGACCTCGGTGAGCGGGGTGCGCTCGAAGTTCGGCGAGGAGACCTGGCAGGTGTGGATGCCCGCGGCGTGCGCCTGCTGGAAGACGGTGGGGTGCGGCTGCCAGGCGTACGGGTCGGTCCACGGGTACCAGCGCAGCTGGTTCATCAGCTCGCCGGTGTCCGGGTTCAGGCAGGTGTAGCCGGCCAGGCCGTGGGCGCCCGGCGGCAGACCGGTGCCCACCGAGGCGAGCGAGGCGGCCGTGGTCGCCGGGAATCCGGCGGTGATCGGGCGGCCGGTGCGGTTGAACGAGCTGTCCAGAAGGGACGTCAGAAACGGTGCCTCGTCCGGATGGTCGCGCAGCAGCTGCCAGCCGAGCCCGTCGATGAGGAAGACGCAGACGCGGTCGGCGGGCGCCAGGTCCATGCCCGGCGCGCCCGGCTGTCCGGCGCCGGGCAGGGTCAGGCCCTGGCCGGCGGTGATGGTGGGCAGCAGGTCGGCGAGCGAGCCGGTGCCGTACGCGGGCACCGGCGCGCCGGCCAGGTCGAGAGGTTCCGGTTCCGGCCAGGCGGGGACGGCGTGCGCCATCAGCGGGTGGTGGCCGCGGTGGCCTCGGACAGCGCCTGGGCGAAGGCGAGGGTCTGCCGGACGGTGTCCGGGCCGTCGCCGGCCTCGCTGACGCGCAGCGACAGGTCGTCGGCCGTCGAGGAGCCGGTGTAGCCGTGGTCGGCCTCGCAGTTGGGGTCGCCGCAGGTGGCGGGCTCCAGGTCCAGCCGGGCGACGGCGCCCCAGCCGATGGTCAGGACGACCTCGCGGGGCAGCCGGCCCGGCGTGTACGACTCGGGGTTGGCCACCACCCGGCTGAGCACCACGGAGGAGATCCGGCCCAGCTTGACGGACTCGGTGGAGGTCGTCGCGTACGGCGAGGGGGAGGTGTCGTCGGCGGACTGCTCGTCGGTGTGGCTGACGATGAAGCGGGTGCCCGTCAGCACCAGGACCGTGACGTGGCGGCGGACCTCGTTGGCGTCGAAGGTCGTCTCCTGGTGGACCAAGTACGACACCACCGGCTCGCCGCCGACCGCGGCCTGCACCGCCTCGGCCACCAGGGCCGGGTAATAGCCGCTGCGCTCGATCGCCGCGCGCAGCCCTTGGGTCGTCGTACCGGTCTTAGCCATGCGGCCCATCTTACGGGGCGTACCGGCCGGGGGGTCTCAGTAGGCGGGCAGTCGGCGGGGGCCCAGGTCGGTGGTGGCCGGCGGGCGGGCCAGGCGGACCGTGGCGTCCAGGACGGCGAGGCCGTGCGGGGCGACGACGACCGGCTCCAGGTCGACGCCGACGACCTCGGGGTGGTCGTCGACCAGCCGGGAGACCCGCAGCAGCAGATCCTCCAGGGCGGCGGTGTCCACCGGCTGGCTGCCGCGCCAGCCGAACAGCAGCGGGGCCGCGCGGATGGACCGTATCTGTTCGGCGACGTCGCGGTCGGTGGCCGGTACGAGGCGGTGCGCCGTGTCGCCGAGGAGCTGTGAGGGGGCGCCGGCCAGGCCGAAGGACAGGACGGCGCCGGCGGCCGGGTCGATGGCGGCGCGGATGACCGTGTCGACGCCGCGCGGCACCATCGGCTGGACGACCGGGCGCAGCTCCTCCGGTTTGCCGAGGAAGTCGGTCAGCTCGGCGTAGGCGCGGCGCAGCTCGGCCTCGCCGGTCAGGTCGAGGCGGACGCCGCCGAGGTCGGGGCGGTGCCGCAGGTGTGGTGCGGTGGTCTTCAGGGCGACCGGGTAGCCCAGGCGGGCGGCGGCGCGTACGGCGGTGTCCGGGTCGGGGGCCGGGTGGGCGGGGCGGACGGGGATGCCGTAGCGGGCCAGGAGGGCGTGGGCGTCCTCGGGTGGCAGCGGGACGGAGCGGGTGATGTCGGCGTGCCGGGCCAGCTCGTCGAGCAGCCGGTCGATGTCGGCTCCGGCGGCGGCCTCCTCGATGTCCTCGTACTCGGGCACCCGGCCGGGGTCGGCGGCGTCCCGGCGCCATTTCGCGTACCGGACCGCCTGGGCGAGCGAGCGGACGGCGCGCTCGGCGGCCGGGTAGGCCGGTATCAGAGGGACGGGCGGTGACCCGGGGCTCCCGGTGCCGCCGGGTGTGCCGGAGGGCGTCAGCGGGGCCGCTGTGGCGTCGGCGGGGGCGGCCGGGCTCGCAGGAGCGGGGGTGGCGGCGGGCGGCGGCGGGGCCGCCAGCGCGTCGGCGAGGGCGTCCATGGCCAGGTGCACGACGGTGACCGGTTTGGCGGGCGCGGCGGCCGAGGCCGCTTCGCGCAGCGCCGCGGCGAGGTCGGCGCCCTCGCCCGGGGAGGCCACGCCCTCCTCCCCCACCCAGGGGATGGCCGTGACGACGACGGCGTCGCAGAGTCCGTTGGCCAGGGCGGCGGCCAGGGCCGTACAGAAGTCCTCCGGTGTGGCCGCGGCGGCGAGGACGTGCGGACGCAGCGGGCGCAGCCCCTCGGTCAGGCAGGCGTCGTACGTCAGCAGGGCGAGGGCCTCGGAATTGCCGAGGATGGCGACGCGCGGACCGTCCGGCAGCGGCTGGGAGGCGAGCAGCAGCCCGGCGTCGATCAGCTCGGTGACCGTGTCGACCCGGATCACGCCGGCCTGGCGCATCAGGGCGGAGACCGTGCTGTCGGGGATGCGGACCGTGGGGACGGTGTGGCCGAGCGGCGCGGTGCCGGTGTGGCGGGCGCCCTTGGCGACGACGACGGGCTTGCCGGCGGCCGTACGGCGGGCCAGCCGCATGAACTTGCGCGGGTCGCCGATGGACTCCAGGTACAGGATCGCGACGTCGGTGGCGGGGTCGTCGTACCAGTACTGGAGCAGGTCGTTGCCGGAGAGGTCGGCGCGGTTGCCGGCCGACAGGAAGGTGGAGATACCGGCGATCGAGCCGTCGCCGGGGCCGCGCCGGTGCAGGCCGCTGAGCAGGGCGATGCCGATCGCGCCGGACTGGGTGAACAGGCCGATGCGGCCGGCGCCGGGCAGCTGCGGGGCCAGCGAGGCGTTCAGCCGGACGTCGGGCGCGGTGTTGATCAGGCCGAACGCGTTCGGCCCGATGAGGCGCATTCCGTACGAGCGGGCCTGGCGCAGCACGGCGCGCTGCCGCTCGCGGCCCTCGGGGCCGGACTCGGCGTATCCGGAGGAGAGGATCACCAGGCCGCGCACGCCGTGCTCGCCGCAGTCCCGGACCACGTCGGGGACCTGGGCGGCCGGGACGGCGATGACGGCGAGGTCCACCGGCTCGGGGATCTCCGGCACCGAGCGGTGGCCGGGCACGCCCTCGGGGTCGAGGTGGGCGCCGCCCCCGGGGAAGGCGTGGTTGACCGCGTACACCCGGCCTCCGTAGCCGGAGTCGAGGAGGTTGCGCAGCACGGAGCGGCCGACGCCGCCGGGGGTGCGGCCGGTGCCGATGACGGCGACCGAACCGGGCGCCAGCAGGCGCTGCACGGAACGGGCCTCGGCGCGCTGCTCGCGGCCGCGCATGACGGCCATGGACTGCTCGGTGGGCTCCAGGTCGAACTCCAGGCGCACCACGCCGTCTTCGAAGGTGCGCTGCTGGGTGTATCCGGCGTCGGTGAAGACTTTGATCATCTTGGTGTTGGCGGGCAGCACCTCGGCGGCGAACCGGCGGATGCCGCGCTCGCGGGCGACCGCGGCGATGTGCTCCAGGAGCGCGGAGGCCACACCGCGGCCCTGATGGGCGTCCTGGACGAGGAAGGCGACCTCGGCCTGGTCGGCGCCGGGCTCCTTGGCGGGGCGGCCGCGGTCGTCGATGCGGTCGTAGCGGACCGTGGCGATGAACTCGCCGCCCACGGTGGCCGCCAGGCCGACCCGGTCGACGTAGTCGTGGTGGGTGAAGCGGTGCACGTCGCGGTCGGACAGGCGTGGGTAGGGCGCGAAGAAGCGGTAGTACTTCGACTCGTCCGAGACCTGTTCGTAGAAGGAGACCAGGCGCTGGGCGTCGTCGGGGGCGATGGGGCGGATGCGCGCGGTGCCGCCGTCGCGCAGCACGACATCGGCTTCCCAGTGGGCCGGGTAGACGCTGTCCGACGGGCTCTGCATGGGGGACAGCGTACGACCCGCCACCGACAACCGGCTCGGTGTGCGTGGCCGTACGGGCCGGGGCAGGCTGGGACGTGATCGCCGGGTCCCGGATGGCGGACGGTCCGGCCGCGCGGCCGTGACCTGCGGGTAGCGTGCCGACGGCCGGCTCGGGGCGCCGTCGCGCGGGGCCGTCGCGCGGGGCCGTCGCGCGGGGCCGTCGCGCGGGGCCGTCGCCGAGGCCGTCGCCGAGGCCGTCGCGGCCTGCCGGAGCACTCCCGGCACCATGAGACACTGGTCTAGACAACCGTTACGACTTGAAGGGCAACACCATGGCTGAGCGCCGCGTCAATGTCGGTTGGGCCGAGGGTCTGCACGCCCGCCCCGCCTCGATCTTCGTCCGTGCGGCCACCGCCGCCGGGGTGCCCGTGACGATCGCCAAGGCCGACGGCAACCCGGTCAACGCGGCCTCCATGCTGGCCGTGCTGGGCCTGGGCGCCCAGGGCGGCGAGGAGATCGTGCTGGCCTCCGACGCCGAGGGCGCCGACGCCGCGCTCGACCGCCTCGCGAAGCTGGTCGCCGAGGGCCTTGAGGAGCTCCCGGAGACCGTCTGAACCGCCGCGCGGGTCAGTGTGCTCGCGGCTCCGCCGCGGTGACCGGGATTCCGGCGCCGGGCGGGGCCGCATTTTTGTGCCCGCCGGCAGAATGGGCGGACCTGCCGGAAAGCAGGAACTTCGCCGGCGCGGCCGGACAATTCAGCGCGGCCGGACAATTCACAGCGCTCCGCCGCCGCATTCCCGCGCCGCTCCCCGCATTCTCGGCACGCGCGACGCTTCCCGCCGCTCCCCCGCCGCTTTCCATCGCATTTCACTGAATCCGCCCACCGCTTGTATACGGCGCCCCCGTTAATTCTGGTCGTGCGCCGTGTTTACGGTCTGTTTCGAATCCCTCACCGCCGGGCCGGGGACCACCGGGCGCAGCCGGTACGCCGGGCGCGAGCGCTCGATGTGCGCCGCCATCAGGGCGCGGGCCCGCTCGGCGTCCCCGCGGCTCACCGCGTCCAGCACCGCCCCGTGCTCCTCCCACGACCGCTCGTCGCGGGCCGGCAGTTCGACCGCGTACATCCAGTCGATCTTGCGCCGCAGCTGGGTGAGCAGGGCCGCCAGGCTGGCGCTGCCGGACGCCTGGGCGAGCGTCTCGTGGAACCACCCGTCGAGTTGGCGCAGTTCGGACCGCTGGCCGTGCCGGGCCCGCTCCCGGCCCAGCCGTACGACGCCGCGCAGCACCTTCAGGTGCCCCGCGGTGCGCCGGGTGGCGGCGCGCGCGGCGCCCAGCGGCTCCAGCAGCCCCCGGATGTCCAAAAGGTCGGCCGCCTCGCGCTCGGTGGGCTCGGCCACGCAGGCACCCGCGTGGTGCCGGATGGTGACGAAGCCCTCGGACTGCAGCGTGCGCAGCGCCTCGCGCACGGGGACCCGGGAGACCCCGTAACGGCGGGCCAGCAGCTCCTCGATCAGCCGGCTGCCCGGCGCGAGCGCGCCGGATACGATGTCGTCGCGGATCGCCGTGCACACCACGTGCGCGGAAATGTGGCCTCGCATCGTCCGTGCCTCCGCCGTAATCCCCTGGAAACATCCGGAAATGCCACCGGGCGGCGGCATTCGACGTGACTCTATTCGACGGGCACGGAATTTCCGACGGCCGTGGCGTATTCGTGGATATTTTTGGCCAGGCGTGCGCGGGGCGGCGACGCGGAGCGGCCCCCGGATGCGCAGACGCCCCGGCCGTAAGGGCCGGGGCGTCGTACGGGGGACGGGGTGTGCGTCAGACGTTCACGCCGTGCGAGCGCAGGTACGCGACCGGGTCGATGTCCGAGCCGTACTCGGCGGAGGTACGGGCCTCGAAGTGCAGGTGCGGGCCGGTGGTGTTGCCGGTGCTGCCCGACAGGGCGATCTGCTGGCCCGGGGTGACGGTCTGGCCGACCGAGACGCTGATGGACGACAGGTGGCCGTACTGGGTGTAGGTGCCGTCGTTCATCTTGATCACGACGTTGTTCCCGTACGCGCCGCCCCAGCCGGTCTCGACGACGGTGCCGGAGCCCACGGCGTGGACGGTGGTCCCGGAGGCGGCGTGGAAGTCGACGCCGGTGTGGCTGCCGGAGGACCACAGGCCGCTGGAGGCCTTGTAGCTGGTGGAGACGTAGGAGCCGTCGACGGGCGCGACGTAGGTCAGCAGGCGCTTGCGCTCGGCCTCGCGCGCGGCGCGCTCCTTGGCCTCCCGCTCCTTCTTCGCCTCCGCCTCGGCCTGGCGCCTGGACTCCTCGGCCTGCTGACGCGCCTCGGCCTCGGCCTTGGCCTGCGCGGCGGCGGCCTCGGCGGCCTCCTGCTGCGCGTCGGCCTGCGCCTCGATCTGCTCGGCGAGCTCGTCGCCGAGGACGACGGCGTGGTGGAGGCCGGTGTCGTGGTTGCCCGCGTCGTCCGCGTTGCCGGCCGCCAGGGCCGGGGAGGCGACGGAGGCGATGACGCCGGACGCGGCGAGCGTGGCTATGCCGGCGAGGTTACGGGTCGTCCGCGCGCTGCGGCTCGGACCACGGTGCTTCCCGGTGGCACGGGTGAACGCCATGGGCTGGCTGTGTCCTTTCCTTCCCTCTCGCCTACCGGGTTAGCTGACGGGTTCGGAGCAGGAAGGTCTCCTACGGGCACCTCCGGGAAGGCGCCCGATTCACCCCAAGGGACATGGGTCCCCGGCTCCCCTGGCTCGCGCCGTACGGGGACTCGGCGATGACTGCCCGTGCCGCGGTTGCGGCGGTGATCCTGCGGACAGCCGGATCGACGCTAAACGGGGCCACTTTCGAACGGCAAACAGAACCGGGGTTTTATGACGTACGCCACAGGGGCACCGCGCAACCACCCCCAACAATTGGGACATAAAGAAGATCCAGTGGCGCGCACGCACCACTGGATCCCTTTTGTGACGGCTCGTCACCTCAGCGGGTCACGGTCCGCCGACCCCCGGCGGCCCGCGCCGCCGACGCTCCGTCAGCCCTTGACGACCGTCACCTCGCCGATGCCGAGCGCCTTGACGGGCTCCTCGATCTCGGCGGCGTCGCCCACCAGGACCGTCACCAGCCGGTCGACCGGGAAGGCGTTGACGGCGGCGGCGGTCGCCTCGACCGTGCCGGTCTGCGCCAGCCGCTCGTACAGCCGGGCCTGGTAGTCGTCCGGGAGCTGCTGCTCGACCTGGTCGGCGAGGGTGCCCGCGACGGCCGCGGCGGTCTCGTACTTCAGGGGCGCGACCCCGACCAGGTTCTGCACGGCCACGTCGCGCTCGGCGTCCGTCAGGCCCTCCGCCACGAGGGTGCGCAGCACCTTCCACAGGTCGTCCAGCGCCGGGCCGGTCGAGGCGGTGTCCACCGAGCCGCTGATGGCGAGCATCGCGGCGCCGTCGCCGTCGGCCGAGGAGCGCAGCACCTGACCGAAGGACCGCACCCCGTAGGTGTAGCCCTTCTCCTCGCGCAGCACCCGGTCCAGGCGGGAGGTGAGGGTGCCGCCCAGGCAGTACGTGCCGAGCACCTGGGCGGGCCAGACGCGGTCGTGCCGGTCGGCGCCGATGCGGCCGATCAGCAGCTGGGTCTGTACGGCGCCGGGGCGGTCGACGATCACGACGCGGCCGGTGTCGTCGGCGGTGATCGGGGAGGCCTTCACCGGCTCGGCGGGCGAACCCGTCCAGGCGCCGAGGGTCTCCGCGAGGGCCGCGTCCAGGTCGACGCCGGTGAAGTCGCCGACGACGACGGCGGTGGCCGTGGCGGGGCGCACATGGGCCTCGTAGAAGGCACGGACGGCCGCCGCGTCGATACCGGCGACGGTCTCCTCGCTGCCCTGGCGCGGCCGCGACATCCGGGAGTCGGCCGGGAACAGCTCCTTGGACAGGGCCATCGCGGCGCGCCGGGCCGGGTTGGCCAGCTCGTGCGGGATCTCGTCGAGGCGGTTGCGCACCAGGCGCTCGACCTCGCCGTCCGGGAAGGCCGGGGCGCGCAGGGCGTCGGCGAGCAGGCCGAGCGCCTTGGCCAGCCGGGAGGCCGGGACCTCCAGGGAGACGCGGACGCCGGGGTGGTCGGCGTGCGCGTCCAGGGTGGCGCCGCAGCGCTCCAGCTCGGCGGCGAACTGCTCGGCGTCGTGCTTGTCGGTGCCCTCGGACAGGGCGCGCGCCATGATCGTGGCGACGCCGTCCAGACCGGCCGGCTCGGCCTCCAGCGGCGCGACGATGTCGATCTCGACGGCGACGACCTGCTGGCCGGGACGGTGGCTGCGCAGGACCGTGAGGCCGTTCGGGAGCTGCCCGCGCTCGGGGGCCGGGAAGGCCCACGGCTTGGGCTCGCCGCCGGACGGCTGCGGGTGGAAGGTCATCGGGTTGCTGACGGCGTCGCTCACTGGGCCGCCTCCTCGTCGTTGTCCTCGGCGGCGGTCGGCTCGGTCGGCTCGTACACGAGGACCGCGCGGTTGTCGGGGCGCAGCCGGGCCTTGGCGACCTCCTGCACCTCCTGCGGGGTGATGTCCAGGACGCGCTGCACGGCCGTCAGGGCGAGCTGCGGGTCACCGAACAGGACCGCGAAGCGGCACAGTTCGTCGGCGCGGCCGGCGGCCGTGGCGAGCCGGTCCAGCCACTCGCGCTCCAGCTGTGCCTGCGCGCGCTCCATCTCCTCGGCGCTGGGTCCCTCCTCGGCGAAGCGGGCCAGCTCCTCGTCCACGGCGCTCTCGATCTCCGGCACCTCGACGCCGCCGGAGGTCTTGACGTCCAGCCAGCCGAGCGAGGGGGCGCCGGCCAGCCGCAGCAGGCCGAAGCCCGCCGCCACGGCCGTACGGTCCCGGCGCACCAGCCGGTTGTACAGGCGGGAGGACTCGCCGCCGCCCAGCACCGTCAGTGCCAGGTCGGCCGCGTCGGCCTCGCGGGTGCCGTCCTGCGGGAGGCGGTAGGCCGCCATCAGGGCGCGGGAGGGCACGTCCTCCTCAACGACCTCGCGCAGCTGCTCGCCGACGATGTCCGGGAGGGAGCCGTCGCGCGGCGGCTGCTTGCCCTCGTGGCCGGGGATGGAGCCGAAGTACTTCTCCACCCAGGCGAGTGTCTGCTCGGGGTCGATGTCGCCGACGACCGACAGGACCGCGTTGTTGGGCGCGTAGTACGTACGGAAGAAGGCGCGCGCGTCCTCCAGGGAGGCGGCGTCCAAATCGGCCATCGAGCCGATGGGCGTGTGGTGGTACGGGTGTCCCTCCGGGTAGGCCATCGCCGTCAGCTTCTCGAAGGCCGTGCCGTAGGGGACGTTGTCGTAGCGCTGCCGGCGCTCGTTCTTGACGACGTCGCGCTGGTTCTCCAGGGACTCCTCGTCCAGCGCCGTCAGCAGGGAGCCCATGCGGTCGGCCTCCAGCCACAGCGCGAGCTCCAGCTCGTGGGCGGGCATGGTCTCGAAGTAGTTGGTGCGCTCGAAGCTGGTGGTGCCGTTCAGGGAGCCGCCCGCGCCCTGGACCAGTTCGAAGTGACCGTTGCCCTTGACCTGGGCGGAGCCCTGGAACATGAGGTGCTCGAAGAGGTGGGCCAGACCCGTGCGGCCCTTGACCTCGTGGCGCGAGCCGACGTCGTACCAGAGGCAGACCGCGGCGACCGGGGTCAGGTGATCTTCGGAGAGCACCACGCGCAGGCCGTTGGCCAGCCGGTGCTCGGTCGCTGTCAGGCCGCCGGAGCCGGCTTGTTCTGTGGCCGTGTGACCCATGGGCATGTACGTCCCTTCGATCCGTTTGCGAGGAAGTTCTGTCACTGTATGCAAGCGCGCCGAGCTATGGCGAAGTTCCCGCCCGCGCTGCCTCGTACGAGCGGTCTTCGCATGCACCTCGTCCGGGGCCCCGGGGAGGGTCGCGGTCGGCGTTGTCAGTGGGGCGGGCCACAATGGTCCGCGAAAGACCCGAACGTTGATCCAGCATCGGCAAGCAGCAGGACGCAAGCGAAGGAGCCGCAGCCGCGATGGCCCGCCGTAGCACGAAGACCCCGCCGCCGGACGACTTCGAGGAGAGGATCCTCGACATCGACGTCGTCGACGAGATGCAGGGCTCCTTCCTTGAGTACGCGTACTCGGTCATCTACTCCCGCGCCCTCCCGGACGCCCGCGACGGCCTCAAGCCCGTACACCGCCGCATCCTCTACCAGATGAACGAGATGGGGCTGCGCCCCGAGCGCGGCTACGTCAAGTGCGCCCGCGTCGTCGGCGAGGTGATGGGCAAGCTCCACCCGCACGGCGACGCGTCCATCTACGACGCCCTGGTGCGCATGGCGCAGTCCTTCTCCATGCGCGTGCCGCTGGTGGACGGCCACGGCAACTTCGGCTCGCTCGGCAACGACGACCCGCCCGCCGCCATGCGGTACACCGAATGCCGGATGGCCTCCGCCACGTCCCTGATGACGGAGTCGATCGAAGAGGACACGGTCGACTTCGCCCCGAACTACGACGGCCAGGAGCAGGAGCCGGTCGCCCTCCCGGCCGCCTACCCGAACCTGCTCGTCAACGGCGCCTCCGGCATCGCCGTCGGCATGGCGACGAACATGCCGCCGCACAACCTCGGCGAGGTCATCGCCGCCGCCCGCCACCTGATCAAGCATCCGAACGCGGACCTCGACACGCTGATGAGGTACGTGCCGGGACCCGACCTGCCGACCGGCGGCCGGATCGTGGGCCTGAGCGGCATCCGGGACGCGTACGAGTCCGGCCGCGGCACGTTCAAGATCCGCGCCACGGTCGCCGTCGAGAACGTGACCGCCCGCCGCAAGGGCCTGGTCGTCACCGAACTGCCGTTCGCCGTCGGTCCCGAGAAGGTCATCTCCAAGATCAAGGACCTGGTGGGCGCGAAGAAGCTCCAGGGCATCGCGGACGTGAAGGACCTCACCGACCGCGAGCACGGCCTGCGCCTGGTCATCGAGATCAAGAACGGCTTCAACCCGGAAGCCGTCCTGGAGCAGCTCTACAAGCTCACGGCCATGGAGGAGTCCTTCGGCATCAACAACGTCGCGCTGGTCGACGGCCAGCCGCTGACGCTGGGCCTCAAGGAGCTGCTGGAGGTCTATGTCGACCACCGCTTCGACGTGGTGCGCCGGCGCAGCGAATTCCGCCGCACCAAGAAGCGCGACCGCCTCCACCTGGTCGAAGGCCTGCTGACGGCCCTGATCGACATCGACGAGGTGATCCGCCTCATCCGCTCCAGCGACAACAGCGCGCAGGCCAAGGAGCGGCTGATGGACCGCTTCGGGCTGAGCGACATCCAGACGCAGTACATCCTCGACACCCCGCTGCGCCGGCTGACCAAGTTCGACCGCATCGAGCTGGAGTCCGAGCGCGACAAGCTCAAGGCGGAGATCGAGGAGCTGACCAAGATCCTCGAATCGGACGCCGAGCTGCGCAAGCTGGTCTCGGGCGAGCTGGCCGCGGTCGCCAAGAAGTACGGCACGGACCGGCGCACGGTCCTGCTGGAGTCGGCGGGCGCCCCGGTGACCGCGGTGCCGCTGGAGGTCGCCGACGACCCGTGCCGGGTGCTGCTGTCCTCGACGGGCCTGCTGGCCCGTACGGCCAACGGCGAGGTGAACTTCGACGCGGACGCCAAGCGCGTCAAGCACGACGTCATCGTCTCGGCGGTGCCCGCCACCACGCGCGGCGAGGTCGGCGCGGTGACGTCGACGGGACGGCTGCTGCGCCTCCAGGTGGTCGACCTGCCGCAGCTCCCCGACACGATCGCCGCACCGAGCCTGTCCGGCGGCGCGCCGGTCTCGGAGTTCCTCAGCCTCCAGGACGGCGAGCAGCTGATCTGCCTGATGACGCTCGACGAGTCCTCACCGGGCCTGGCGCTCGGCACGCAGCAGGGCATCGTCAAGCGCGTGGTGCCCGACTATCCCTCCCACAAGGAGGAGTTGGAGGTCATCACCCTCAAGGACGGCGACCGCATCGTGGGCGCCGTGGAGCTGCGTACGGGCGAGGAGGATCTGGTCTTCGTGACCGACGAGGCCCAGCTGCTGCGCTATCCGGCGGGCCAGGTGCGGCCGCAGGGCCGGCCGGCGGGCGGCATGGCCGGCGTCAAGCTGAGCCCGGACGCGAAGGTGATCTTCTTCTCGGCCGTCGACCCGGCCGCCGACGCCGTGGTCTTCACGGTCTCCGGCTCGCACGGCACCCTCGACGACTCGGTCTCCACGGCCAAGCTCACGCCCTTCGACCAGTACCCGCGCAAGGGCCGGGCGACCGGCGGCGTGCGCTGCCAGCGGTTCCTGAAGGGCGAGGACTGCCTGTCCCTGGCCTGGGCCGGCCCGGCGCCGGTGCGGGCCGCGGACGCCAAGGGCACACCGGTCCCCCTCCCGGAGCCGGACCCGCGCCGCGACGGCTCGGGCGTACCGCTGACGAAGCCGGTCACGGCGCTGGCCGGGCCGGTGTGACGGAGGCGGTTGCGCGGTGAGGTCGCGCGATTGCCGTGACGACGTGCTCGCGCGGTGACAACGCCCCCGATGCGGCTTCGGCCGGGTCGGGGGCGATGTTGTGGGGCGGGGGGGCGGGTGTGGGGTGGGGCGTGCGGGCCGGGTGATGGGCGGGGCGGGATGGGCCGGGTGTGAGGGCCTACGGCTCCTCGGGCTCCTCGGGCTCTTCCGACGCCACGAACGCCCCACCGGGCTCACCGGGCTCACCGGGCTCACCGGGCTCACCGGCGGACGGTACGTAGCGCAGTACGCCCCACATGCTGTTCGCGTCGGCGCGTTCCGGACCCGTCTCCCGGCAGTCCGTGAGCTCCTTGCGCAGCGCCGCCGCGTCGACTCCACTGCCGATCAGGACGAGCTGGGTACGGCGCTCCTCGTCCTGCTCCCACGGCGACGGATAGAACCGCAGAAAGTCGCCGACCGCGTGCACGGCGAACTTCTGGCGGTTCTCCGGCACGTCGAAGTGGACGAAGCCCTTGATCCGGTAGAGGCCGGCGGGCCTGCTGTCGAGGAAGGCCATCAGGCGCCGCGGATGCATCGGCTCGTCCGAGACGAACTCGACGCTCTCGTAGCCCGCATGGAGATGACGACCGCACCCATGCCCGTGTTCGTGGCCGTGCCCTTGGCCGTGTCCTTGGCATCCCGCTCCGTCGCACTCGTGCTCCCCGCCGTCCCCCGCCCCGCTCGCCTCGGCCTCCGCGTCCGCCTCCTCGCGGAACAGGTCCTCGAAGGACAGCTGGCGCACCGCCTCGTCGTCCACGTCGCGCGGCTTGCGGTCGAAGAACAGCCCGGGGTCGACCCGCCCGTATGTCGCCGGAACGACGGGCGTACCCGGGCTCAGCTCGGCGAGCGTGTCCAGGAGGGCGCGCTGTTCCTCCGCCCCGATCCGGTCGGCCTTGTTCATGACCACCAGGTCGGCGATGGCCACATGCCGGTCGATCTCCGGATGCCGGGCCCGGGTGGCCCCGAACTCCGCCGCGTCGACGACCTCGGCCAGCCCGCCGTAGACGATGCGGTCGTTCTCGCTGGCCAGGATCATGCGGATGAGTTCCTGGGGTTCCGCCAGTCCGCTGGCCTCGATGACGATGACGTCGATACGGGCCGACGGCCGGGCCAGGCGCTCCAGGTACTCGTCCAGCTCGCTGGTGTCGACCGCGCAGCACAGACAGCCGTTGCCCAGCGACACCATCGAGTCGACCTGACCGGCCACCGTCATGGCGTCGATCTCGATCTTGCCGAAGTCGTTGACCACGGCTCCGACGCGGGTGCCACCGCTGCGGCCCAGCAGGTGGTTGAGCAGGGTCGTCTTGCCGGAGCCGAGGAATCCGGCGAGCACGATGACCGGGATCTGTCGCGGGGCCTGCGGGGCCAAGGGGGCGCCTCCATCGTCGTACGTCGGTGCGGCGGCGCGCCGTCGGTCCGGCACGCCGTCAGTTCAGCGCGGCGGGCACCGGCTGGGGCGGGGGCGGGCCCACATAGCGGGCCGCCGGACGGATGATCTTCGAGTCGTCCGCCTGCTCCAGGATATTGGCGCTCCACCCGATCACCCGCGCCGCGCAGAAGGTGGGGGTGAACATCTCCCGCGGCAGACCGCACAGCTCCATGACCACACCCGCGTAGAACTCGACGTTGGTGTGCAGTTCCCGGCCGGGCTTGAGTTCGGCGAGGAGCGCTTCGACCCGCTCCTCCACCTGCACCGCGAAGTCCACGAGGGGCCCGCCGAAGCCGCGGGCGATGTCGCGCAGCATCCGAGAGCGCGGGTCCTCGGTGCGGTAGACGGGGTGCCCGAAACCCATGATCCGCTCGCCCGACCGCACACGTTCCCGAATCCAGGCGTCGATCCGGTCCGGACTGCCGATCGCGTCGAGGGCGTCCAGGGCCCGGCTGGGGGCGCCGCCGTGCAGTGGTCCGGAGAGCGCGCCCACCGCGCCCGCCAGGCATGCCGCGAGGTCGGCGCCGGTGGAGGCGATGACTCGGGCGGTGAACGTCGAGGCGTTGAAGCCGTGGTCGATGGTCGAGATCAGGTAACGCTCGACGGCACGAGCACGCGCGGGGTCCGGCTCCTCACCGGTCAGCATGTAGAGGTAATTGGCGGCGTACGGAAGGTCGTCCCGCGGCTCGACCGGCGCCAGGCCCTGGCCGATGCGGTACAGCGCGGTGAGAACCGTGGGCACCGCGGCACTCGCGGTGAGCGCGTCCGCGCCACGCTGCCGGGGATCGATGTCGTACAGGGGCTGGAAGTCCGCGGCGGCACCGAGCAGGGAGAGCGCGGTGCGCAGCCCGGCGAGCGGGCCGCTCCGGGCTCCCGCGCGGGCGATGCCGGGCAGCGCGTCCCGTACGGCGTCGGGCAGGTGGCGGAGCGCCGCGGTCTCCGCCACGAACGCGGCGCGCTGCGCCGCGTCCGGCAGCGAACCGCGGATCATCAGGTGCCAGACGTCCTCGAAGCTGCGGCTCTGCGCGAGCTCCACGGCGGAGTACTGGCGGTAGTGGTAGAAGCCCTCCCCGCCCCGTACGTCCCCCAGCTCGGTCTCGGTGACGATCACACCCGCGAGTCCGCGGGGTGCGTCGACAGTCGCGTCGGCCCCGGCAATCGACATGACGGTGCTCCTTCCCTCTCCTGGACACTCCCTATTGACCCGACTGTCTATTCTGGACTCGATCCCTGTCAATATTGATTCAATCAATACATAAGCGAAGTCAATCGATACGGTGAACGACATGGCGGACCACAAGACGGACGACGACGGACACGGCAGCGGCAGCGGCAGCGGCAGCGGCAGCGGCAGCGGCAGCGGCAGCGGCAGCGGCAGCGGCAGCGGCAGCGGCAGCGGCAGCGGCAGCGGCAGCGGCGAACGGCGGCTGACCACCCGGGAAGCGGCCGAACGGCTCGGCGTGAAACCGGAGACGGTCTACGCCTACGTCAGCCGCGGCCAGCTGACCAGCCGACGGAACCCCGGCGGCCGCGGCAGCACCTTCGACGCCGAGGAGGTGGACGCGCTCGCCCGGCGCGGCGCCCGCCGCGAACCGCCCGCCGCGGGCGGCGACCTGGCGATCCGTACCGGCATCACCCTCATCGACACGGACCGCTGCTACTTCCGCGGCGTGGACACGTCCGAGCTGGCCGACCGCTACGGCTACGAAGAGGTCGCCGACTGGCTCTGGACCGGCGTACTGCGCCCCGGCGTCCGCTTCACCGCCCCGGAGGACGCCCTCACGGCCGCCCGCCGGGCCGTCGGCGCCCTCCCCGCGCACAGCGGCCCGATGGACCAACTGCGCGTCGCGGTGGTCGCGGCCGCCTCCGCCGATCCGCTGCGCTTCGACCTGTCCGAGGACGCCGTACTGAACACCGCGCGCGCCCTCATCCCCGTCCTCGTGGACGCCCTGCCCCGCCTGGAGCGCGGCACCGACCTCGCCTCGGCCCCGCTCCCCCGCCGCCTGTGGTCGCGCCTCGCGCCGGAGCAACCCGACGAGGCGTCACTGCGCGTCCTGGACGCGGCCCTTGTCCTCCTCATCGATCACGACCTCGCCGCCTCGACCCTGGCCACCCGGGTGGCCGCCTCCGCGCGAGCCCATCCGTACGCCGTCGTGTCGGCCGGCCTCGGCGCCCTGGACGGCCCCCTGCACGGCGCCGCGAGCAGCCTCGCGCACCGCATGGTGCTGGAGGTGCTGGAGCGGGGCAGCGCGGCGGCCGTGGTGGCGGACCACCTGCGCGCCGGACGCCGGGTCCCGGGCCTCGGCCACCGCCTCTACCCGGGCGAGGACCCACGCGCCCGCGCCCTCTTCCGCCTCCTGGAGGACGTACCGCAGGCCGCGCAGGCGCTACGGGCCGCACGCGAGGTGGCCGCGACGACCGCCCGCCACTCCGCACTGCACGCCAACGTCGACCTCGCCCTGGCCGTCCTGACCGTCTCGGCGGGCATGACCGCCGAGGCCGGCGAAACGGTCTTCGCGGTGGCCCGCACCGCCGGCTGGATCGCCCATGCCCTGGAGGAGTACGAGGAGCGCCCCATGCGGATACGCCCCAGCGGCCACTACCAGGGCCCCCGCCCACCCCAACTCCTGCCCCAGCCCCAGTCGTGAGCTGCGGCCAGGTGGGCACGGAAGCGAGCGAGGCGGGCGTACGGGCGGGGACGGGATACGGGGGCACGGGAGGGGGTGGAGGCGGGGCACCCAAGCGCCCGCACACCCACGCACCCACGCACCCACGCACCCACGCACCCACGCACCCACGCACCCAACGATCACCGGCTACTGGTGATCGGCCACCCCCTATCCCCCGAAGGGGCTGGTGATCCGCCCCAAGACCCTGGTCACCGCCCGGACATCGTGCTCGTCGATGGGGTCCTCGAAGGCCGAGACCGAAAGGCCCTCCGGACCCGGCTTGGGCCCTGCGGGACTGGCAACCGCCACGGTCGGTGACGCCACAGCGGCACCGGCCAGAGCGACCACCGCGACGAACGCGGGACGGAATTGCATGACTGTCTCCCAAAGGGACTGGGCTCAACGAGCAGACGACTTAGCCGACATGAGGCATGAGCCATGCGACATGAGCCATCGGGCGTATGCCGTGACCACGCGCCGATCTGACGCACCGGCCGACGGCCCGACGCACGGACCGGCGACCCAACGCACGGGGCGACGCACCGGCCGACCCACGGCTACGGACTCGGCTCATCGTAGGGGTCGATAGCTCCTCCTCTGGTCAGGTACAGAGCGGTTTCAGTGGTTTTGCAAGATGAGGTCGGGTTCGAACAGTCGAGTGGCGGGTGAGACTCCGGAGTCCCTGCGGGAGGTCACTGATCGGCGAGTTAGGTCGGGAGGGGGCCTCGGGCTGCACAACGTCCTCCAACTCGCGGCCTCACAGCATCTCCTGACGCTCGATTTGGCGCCCCCCACACCCACCCCGCCCCGCGTCCCGTCACTCCGCACCGGATCACACCGACGCGCAGACCGCCGCGTTGACCCGGCACAGGCTCGGACGGGTCGGACGGGTCGGACGGGTCGGACGGGTCGGACAGGGACGGCGGGCGGGCCGGACAGGGACGGCGGGCGGGCCGGTACCTGCGGGTCCGGATTCCGGCGGTATCGGTTCTGGATTCCAGGCGCTCCGCGGCAGGTTAGGGTTACCTATGTGAGGACGTGCGCAACCGCTTCCCGCGATGCCACCGAGCCTGTCGCGGGGACTTCGGCCACTGCCCGGACCTGGCTGCTCGTCGAGCAGACCGGGCCGTGGGGCACCGAGGCGCTGACCGAGAGTCATCTCGATCCCCGCGTCGGCCGCGCTCTGGAAGCGGCGGCGGACGGCACGGGCGTACGCGTCGCCCTCGTCCGCCGACCGGGTCGGCACGCGGACTGCCACCGGTCCGCCGCCCGCCGGGTATTTCTCGCGCACACCGCGCCGTCCCGGCCCTGGATTCGGACCGCCGCCGTCACCGGCCCGGAAGCGCTGCTGGACCTCGACTTCGCCCGGCTGGGGGCAGGTGAGCACGACGGCGTGTGGGACCCGTACGACGGCGAGCCGCTGGTCTTCGTCTGCACCAACGGCAAGCGCGACCGCTGCTGCGCCGTCCTCGGACGCCCCCTGGCTGCCGAACTCGCCGTCAGCGGCGCCGAGGCGTGGGAAGTCACCCACATCGGCGGCCATCGCTTCTCCCCCACCCTCTTCGTCCTTCCGTACGGATACGCCTACGGGCGGGCCTCCGCTCCGCTGGTCAAGGACGCCGTTGCGTCGGCGCGCGAGGGCCGCATCCTGCTGGACCACTGCCGGGGCCGCTCGGCCTGGGAGCGCCCGGCACAGGCCGCCGATCTCGCCGTACGCGAGCTGATACGCGAGGAGCGGGCGGACGCGATCGACATCGTGCACAGCGAAGCCGTACCGCCACCCCACGACGGCGCAGAACACGCGGGCGAGAAGACGGGGAATCCGTCTCGTGCGGGCAAGGACGCCAAGGACTCGCCTCGCGAGGGCGAGGGGACGCAGGACCCGCGTCGCACGGGAACGGCCTCGACGACCGGCCTCCTCGACGCGCCTGCACCCACTTGGGCCGTCACGGTCGCGCATCGCGACGGCCGGTCCTGGCGGGTCACGGTCGAGCAGCGCGCCGACGGCACCCCCACGCCGGTCAGCTGCGGCTCCCCGCTCGGCAGGCCCGCCCGTATGGCCGTACTCTCCGTGCTCCCCCTTGGCTGACCCGGCCGCGCTCCCGGACTTCACCTCACCAGGCCGAGCCACACTCCCCGGCTCCACCCCTTCGAACCGGACCGCCACCACGTCCACCACCCCCTCCGCGCCGCCCCCGCCCGTCCGACACCCGCCCGTCCGACACCCGCTCGCCCGACACCCGCTCGTCCAGCCCCTGCCCTCCCGACACCTGCCCCTCCAGAGCACGCCCCTCCGACATCCGCGCCACCTCCGCGCCACGCGTCCCACCCCTCTGAGCGACCACATACCGTCCCCCTCCTCCGTCCGGCCCCACGTCCGTCAACCGCCCGTCGCGGACGGTTACTCGCTGTGACACTGCGAGATTAGGCAGGGGCGGAAGACTCACGAAACCCCTGTGGATAACCCCCACGTCACTTATCCACAGGCACCCTGCCGCCCCCGCCCGCCAACCGCCCGCTCCCCACAGCCCCACCCCGGACCACGCCGGGGAGGCCCGAGCCGGACCGGACCGGGCCGGTCCAGGCTGGACCGGCTGGCTACCGGGCCACGCCCAGCTCCGCCTACTGTTCGTTCGTATGAGTGATAAGGGCGAGAGCGGCGCGCGGTCCGGCGAGGACCGGCCCGCCGGCAGCGGGCTGCGCACCGCGCTGTCGGGGCTGCGGCTCCGCGTGGGCTGGCCGCGCCGCGTCTTCGCCCAGGTGCTGCTGATGCAGCTGGCCATCGCCGCCGGGGTCACGGCGCTCGCCACAGGCCTCTTCCTCGCCCCGCTCGGCGCGCAGCTCGACGACCAGGCGATGCGCCGCGCCCTGGCCATCGCCCAGACCACCGCCGCCGAGTCCCGCCTCGACGACGCGCTGGGAAGCTCCAGCCCCGTCCGCCACGGCCCCGTCCAGAACGAGGCGGAACGAATCCGCCGCGCCACCGGCGCGGAATACGTCGTGATCATGGACGTCCGCGGGGTGCGCTGGTCCCACACCGACCCGGACCAGATCGGGCGGCACGTGTCCACCGACCCCAGCGGCGTTCTGGCAGGCCGCGAGGTGATGCAGATCGACGAGGGCACTTTGGGCCGTTCCGCGCGCGGCAAGGTGCCGCTGCGGGACGAGAACGGCGGCATCGTCGGCGCCGTGTCGGTCGGCATCGCGTACGAGAGCGTGCAGCAACGCCTGCTGGCCACCGTGCCGCAACTGCTCGCGTATGCGGGCGGGGCGCTCGCGGTCGGCGCGCTGGCCGCCTATCTGGTCGCCCGACGCCTCCAGCGCCGTACCCACGACCTGGCCTTCTCCGACATCTCCGCCCTGCTCACCGAACGCGAGGCGATGCTGCACGGCATCCGGGAGGGATTCGTCGCTCTCGACGCTCACGGCCGCATCCGGCTGCTGAACGACGAGGCGCAGCGCCTGCTAGACCTGCGCTCCGAGGACACCGGCCGCCCCCTGGAGGAGGCGCTGCCGCCCGGCCGTACCGCCGACGTCCTCTCCGGGCGGGTCGACGGCGCCGACCTGCTCACCGTCAGCGGTCAGCGCGTCCTGGTGGCCAACCGGATGCCGACCGACGACGGCGGGGCCGTGGTGACGCTGCGCGACCGTACCGAGCTGGAGCGGCTGGGCCGCGAGCTGGACGGAACCCGCGGGCTGATCGACGCGCTGCGCGCCCAGGACCACGAGCACGCCAACCGTCTCCACACCCTGCTCGGCCTCCTCGAACTCGGCCTGCACGAGGAAGCCGCGGAGTTCGTGACCCAGGCCGTGGGCGTGCACCGGGCGACCGCGGAGCAGGTCACCGAGCGGGTGCACGATCCGTTGCCGGCTTCCCTGCTGGTCGGCAAGGCGACAGTCGCCACCGAACGCGGCGTCTCGTTGAGCATCGCGCCCGGCAGCCGGCTGCCCGACCGCGTGGTGGACCCGCACAGCCTGGTCACCATCCTGGGCAATCTGGTCGACAACGCCCTGGACGCCACGGCCGGCACCCCTGGGGCACGTGTCGAGGTCGAGCTGCTCACCGAGGGGCGTACCGCGGTGGTCCGGGTGCGTGACAACGGTCCGGGCGTCCCGGAAGCACGGCGTGCGGAGATCTTCACCGAGGGCTGGACCACCAAGAAACCCCCTGCGCACGGGAGGCGCGGCATCGGCCTCGCCCTCGTCCGCCGTCTGGCCGAACGGTACGGGGGCTCCGCCGACGTGGGCGAAAGCCCCGGCGGTGGCGCGGAGTTCACCGTCACACTCCCCGACGCGCTGTCCGACGCGCTCTCCGAGGACGCCACGGAGGAACGGCCCGGCGGGGTAGCTCCGGCGGGCCAGGAGGCCGGAAGCGCGCGGCACCCGGGTGGACACGTGGCCGACGGCCGTGCTGCCCCCGGTGACGCCTCGGAGGCCGACCGATGATCGACGTGCTGGTCGTGGACGACGACGTACGGGTTGCCGAGATCAACGCCGCTTATGTCGCGAAGATCCCGGGCTTCCGCGTCAGCTGCCTGGCCCACTCCGCCGCCGAGGCACTGGCCGCCCTGGAGACGCTCCGTGCCGATCTCGTCCTCCTGGACCACTACCTGCCCGACGAGACCGGCCTCCAGCTCGTCTCCCGGCTGCGGCAGCGCGGCCTGCAGACCGACGTGATCATGGTGACCGCGGCCCGTGACATCGCGACCGTCCAGGCGGCCATGCGCCAGGGCGCGCTGCAGTACCTGGTCAAGCCGTTCACGTTCGCCGGGCTCCGCTCCAAACTGGAGGGTTACGCGGCTCTCCACCGCACCTTCGAGGGTGGCGGTCAGGCCGAACAGTCCGAAGTCGACCGGATCTTCGGCGCGCTCGGGTCCGCCAACGCGGGCCCCGCGGAGCTGCCCAAGGGACACTCGACGGCGACGGCCGACCGCGTCCGGACCGTGCTGCGCTCGGCCGACGCGCCGCTGTCAGCCCAGGAGGTGGCCCGGCAGGCGGGCCTGAGCCGGCAGACCGCGCAGCGCTACCTCAAGCTCCTCGAACGCGCCGGGCGGGTCCGCCTCAGCCTCAGGTACGGGGAGACCGGCCGCCCGGAACACCGGTACGTCTGGGTCTGATGCGGTCCGGTACGTCTGGTCCCGGCACAGTCGGCGCCCGGCCCCAGCCCTCCCACCAAAAGACTCCGACCGGAAGGGGCCCTCACCCCATCAGGTAATAGACGACCCAGGCGGTTGTGCGAGACCGTGCCGATAGGCGTAGTGGATCGCCTGGGCCCGGTCCCGCAGTCCGGCCTTGGCGAAGAGGTTGTTGATGTGGGTCTTCACGGTCGCGTTCGAGACGTGCAGCGACCGGGCGATCTCCGGGTTGGACAGCCCCTCGGCGACCAGGCGCAGCACCTCCACCTCGCGCGCGGTCAGCCCGTCCGGTGGCTCGGCCGGCGCTGCGGGGGCGGGGTTCCGTACGGGTTCCGCGAACCGCTCCAGCAGCCGCCGCTGCACCTTCGGCGACAGCCCGGCCGCGCCCGACAGCACGTCCTCGATGGCCCGGACGATCTCGTCGCCGTCGGCGTCCTTCGTCAGATAGCCGCGGGCGCCGGCCTCCAGCGCGGGAAAGAGGTGGTCGTCGTCGGCGTACGTGGTCAGCACGACGATCTCGGTGCCCGGGTGCTCCGCCCGGATGCGCCGGGTGGCCTCGACGCCGTCGCAGCGGGGCATCCGCAGGTCCATCAGGACGACGTCCGGAGCCAGTTCGGCGGTGAGCCGTACCGCCTCCTCGCCGTCCCCGGCCGAGCCCACGACCTCGATGCCCGGCAGCAGCCCCAGGAGCATCACGATCCCCTCGCGCACCACCGTCTGGTCGTCGGCGACCACGACACGCGCCATCATACCGGCACCCTCAACCGCACCACGAAACCCTCCTCGTCAGGACCGGAGTCCAGCGTTCCGCCGAGGAGTTCGGCGCGCTCCCGCATCCCCAGCAGACCGTACCCGGAACCGGACGAGCCGAGATCACCGAGGGTTCCCGGCCTGCCGCCGCGGACCTTGCGGCGCGCGCCGGAGTCCCGTACCTCCAGCTCCACCTCGCCTTCCGTATAGGCGAGCCTTACGGTCACCCGGGCGCCCGGCGCGTGCTTGCGTACGTTTGTGAGCGCTTCCTGCGCCACCCGGCGCAGCGCGAGGCCGGCTTCGGGGGACAGTTCGCGCCGCTCCCCCGCCACCTCCAGGCGGGCGTTCTCGGCGGCCGTCAGGTCGCGCAGGTAGTCCTCCACCGGAGCCATCTCGCCGCGCAGCGCCGACAGCGCCTGACGCGTGCCGTCCAGCCCTTCTCTGGCCATGCCACGGGCCGCCACGACCCGTTCCAGGATCTGTTCCCGGTCCGCCTCCAGGTCGCCGCTGCGCTGGATCAGCAGGCGTGCCGCCTCAAGGTGCACCAACTGCGCGCTCAGGCTGTGCGCGAGGATGTCGTGGATCTCGCGGGCGATACGGCCCCGCTCGGCCAGCGCCGCCGTCTCGGCCTCGGCCTTGCGGGCGGCCCGCTCCTGGGTCAGCAGCCGCTGTGCGTTGCCCCGCGCCTCCGCGTCCAGCCGCAGGACGTATCCGGCCAGCCCGAGCCCGATGACGGTCGTCGTGATCGTCAGCCAGTTGTCCGGGCTGCGCGTGGCGTACGCCGCCAGGGACACCGCCATGCACGGCACCGCCGCCGCCAGCGGAAGCCGCTCCATCGAGGTGACCGCGCCGACGCCCCACACCACGGCGGCCGGCACCCTCGCGCCTTCCAGATGGAACCAGAACGCGCAGGCCTCCAGCAGCGCCAGCAGACCGAGCGCCGGCCACAGCCGGTGCTGGAGCGTCGTACGGAAGAACCCCCACAGGAGGAAGCCGCACAGCGCGACCCCGGCCAGGCCCAGCACCGCCCCCGCGTCCCGGAACTCCCGTTCCGCCAGCGCGCTCCACAGCAGGGCGGCCATCACCAGGATGCGGATGCCCCTCCCGATCCACAGCCGTGTCCTGCTGAGCCCTTCTCGGGAGAGCGCCTCCCGCAAGGGCCAGCTCGTCCAGAAACTCAGCGGCACAGACGATCCTTCCGGCACGGTGCTCCTGGGGCTCGGCCACCGGCGCGTCCTAAGGGGGCATGGGAGCGCGGTCTCAGCCACCGGCAGCAACACGGTACGTCGGCCGGAGCGTCTGGGCCCGCCACGCCATGGTGCCCGTACGGGCCAGCAGGGTGGCGGCCACGGTCAGCATCGTGGACTGGCTGCCCATATGGACTCCCGCCAGCGCCGCGGCACCGTACAGGGCGAACCGCAGCCCCGCTCCGGCGATCCACGCCACGGCGGTCACCGCGCGGCCCGCCGACCAGACCTCCCCGTCCTCGTTGGTCCAGATCCGCATGGTCCACGCCCAGGCCGCGCCGGTGAGCAGGCCGAGGACCACCCCGACGGCCAGCAGGACGACGGACCCGGTGGGATGCGCGTCGTCGATCAGTCCCGGTTCGCGTACCGCCATGAAGGCGAGGACGGCGGGCAGCAGCCACCAGCGCTTGCCCTCCGTCTCCAGCCGCTGCGGCTTGAGCTGCCGCACGACCACCAGCGCGATGACCGCGACTATGACGAGAACGTTGAGCGAGCCGCTCATGACCTGGGCCTCCGTGACGCGGGAACAACAACGGTTCCGACGCTACGAAGCGGGCCCCACCGCCCGGATCGGCGTGCGGGTGGGCTCCGGGTGGAAAACGCGGCGGGCGCCTCTCCACCCGTGGGTGGACAGGCGCCCGCACCGGCGCGTGGACGCTTCAGGCGCCCCCTCCGCGGCCCGTCACGTGTCGATGCGCGAGCGGTCCAGCGTGGCGGCCGAGCTGGTGATGAATTCGCGGCGGGGCGCGACCTCGTTGCCCATGAGCAGGTCGAAGGCCTTCTCGGCGGCCTCCAGATCATTGATGTTGATCCGGCGCAGGGTGCGGAGGCGGGGGTCCATCGTGGTCTCCGCGAGCTGGTCGGCGTCCATCTCGCCCAGGCCCTTGTAGCGCTGGATGCTGTCCTTGTAACGGACGTTCTTGCGCTGCAGTTCCAGCAGGGTCTGCCGCAGCTCGTTGTCCGAATACGTGTAGATGTACTTGTCCTGGCCCTTCTTCGGCTGGATCAGTTCGACCCGGTGCAGCGGCGGCACGGCCGAGAAGACCCGCCCCTGCTCGACCATCGGACGCATGTAGCGCTGGAAGAGCGTCAGCAGCAGGATACGGATGTGGGCGCCGTCGACATCGGCGTCCGCGAGGAAGATGACCTTGCCGTACCGGGCGGCGTCGATGTCGAAGGTCCGGCCCGATCCGGCTCCTATGACCTGGATGATGGCCCCGCACTCGGCGTTCTTGAGCATGTCCGAGACGGATGCCTTCTGGACGTTGAGGATCTTGCCGCGGATCGGCAGCAGCGCCTGGAACTCGGAGTTCCGCGCCAGCTTGGCCGTGCCCAGCGCCGAGTCGCCCTCGACGATGAACAGCTCGCTGCGATCGACGTCGTCGCTGCGGCAGTCGGCCAGCTTGGCCGGCAGCGAGGAGGACTCCAGGGCCGTCTTACGGCGCTGGGCCTCCTTGTGCTGCCGGGCCGCGATGCGCGTACGGGCCGCCGCCACGATCTTGTCCAGCACGGCGCGGGCCTGCTGCTTGGCGTCCCGCTTCGTGGACGTCAGGAACGCCTTGAGCTCCTTGGCGACGACCTGCGCGACGATCCGGGAGGCGGCCGAGGTGCCCAGCACCTCCTTGGTCTGCCCCTCGAACTGCGGTTCCGCGAGCCGTACGGTCACGACGGCGGTGAGGCCTTCCATGGCGTCGTCCTTGACGACGTCGTCCTCGGCGACGCGCAGCAGCTTGGCCGATCGCAGCACCTCGTTGACGGACTTGGCCACGGACCGTTCAAAACCGGACACGTGCGTGCCGCCCTTGGGCGTCGCGATGATGTTCACGAAGGACCGGACGGTGGTGTCGTAGCCGGTGCCCCAGCGCAGCGCGATGTCAACGCCCAGCTCCCGGGTCACCTCGGTCGGCGTCATGTGGCCGCGGTCGTCCAGGACCGGCACAGTCTCCTTGAAGGTGCCCTGTCCGGACAGCCGCAGCACGTCGCAGACGGCCTTGTCCTGCGCCAGGTACTCGCAGAACTCGCTGATGCCGCCGTCATACCGGAAGGTCTCCTCCGTCGGGCCCTCGCTCTCGACGCCCCGCTCGTCCCGTACGACGAGGGTGAGGCCGGGCACCAGGAAGGCCGTCTGGCGGGCTCGCGCGTGCAGCGTCTCCAGGGACAGCTTGGCGTCCTTGAGGAAGATCTGCCGGTCGGCCCAGTAGCGCACCCGGGTGCCGGTACGGGTCTTGGGGATGCGCTTGCCCTTGAGCAGGCCGTTGGCCGGATCGAAGGGGGCGTCGGGCCCGGACTCGGTGAAGATGCCGGGCACACCGCGACGGAAACTGATCGAGTGGGTCTTGCTGTTGCGGTCCACCTCGACGTCCAGTCGGGCGGAGAGCGCGTTGACCACCGAGGCACCGACGCCGTGCAGGCCGCCGGAGGCCGCGTACGAGCCGCCGCCGAACTTGCCGCCGGCGTGCAGCTTGGTCATCACGACCTCGACACCGGACAGGCCGGTCTTGGGCTCCACGTCGACCGGGATGCCGCGGCCGTTGTCCCGGACCTCCACCGAGCCGTCTTCGTGGAGGAGGACGTCGATACGATCGCAGTAGCCGCCCAGCGCCTCGTCGACGGAGTTGTCGATGATCTCCCAGAGGCAGTGCATCAGACCACGGCTGTCCGTGGAGCCGATGTACATACCCGGGCGCTTGCGGACGGCCTCCAGTCCCTCCAGGACGAGCAGATGCCGCGCGGTGTAGTTGGACCCGTCCCGGTCTGCCCCGGTCAGCACGGCGGTGGACGGCACGGACATCTCGGCGGTCACGCGGTTCGCTCCTCGCTGAATTACTGGTGGTCCGCATTCCGCGGACCCGGTCGTGGCGGTGTCGCCGGTGAGAGCGTACCGAGGCCCGGTAGAGCCGATGTGACGCCACCCGTGACGGTGTCCATGCTAGTAGACTTTCGTTCACACGTTCGATCCCTCGATGGAGTGAGAGCACGGTGCCGCGCACATCACGTTCCCTTCGAGGCATGAACCATTTAGGCTCCGGGCACGTCCTCTTGAACAACCGGCAAGCCAGCCGGGAGGACAAAACCCCCAGCAACCAACGTGAATCAGACCACCACGCAATACGGCTCATTCGCCGCCACCCGGCAACACCCGGCTCCTTGGAAAAATTTTTTCAGGGAATAGGCACGAGCGGGAACGTTTTCGGCCTGGTTGGATGTTGACCCTGGTACGACAGCTCGTCGAGCTAGAGAAGAGGCGACGTGACTACTGTTCTGACCCCCGCGAGCCCGCTGACGGCCGCTGACCGCTGCGACCGCTGCGGCGCCCAGGCATACCTGCGCGTCGTTCTGATGTCCGGCGGCGAACTGCTCTTCTGCGCCCACCACGGCCGCAAGTTCGAGCCAGAACTCAAGAAGATCGCCGCGGAAATACAGGACGAGACGGAGCGGCTGACCGCCTCTCCCGCGTCCGCGTCCGACGAGGAACGCTGACACATCGCATCCGACGACGAGCGAGTAGCGGCCTAGGGCCGTGCGGCGGGCGGTCCCCCGGCACCACCGGGGGACCGCCCGCACTCGTCTGCTCCCGCGATCCCGGCCCCACCGGGGGCACGGCTGCACCCTCAAACGCCCTGTGCGGCGCTCTGCGGCCCGCGACCGGCCGTCCCGACCAGGGACACCGGCCGCTCACTCCGCAGCCCTCAGCCGGCGCCATGGGCGGTCACGTGCTTGATCATCGCTGAGATGCGCGTATAGACGCCCGGCTTCCCCACCTTTCCGCAGCCCGTCCCCCAGGACACCAGTCCCACGAGACGGCCCCGCGCCACCAGCGGCCCGCCACTGTCCCCCTGACAGGCGTCCCGGCCGCCCGTCGTCGTGCCCGCGCACAGCATGGAATCGGCCAGATACCTACCGTCCGCATTGCCCGGGTACGCCCTGCTACAGGCCGCGTTCGAGAACATCTGCACCTGCGCCGAGCGGAGCGTGGCCGCGTACGAGCCGTTGCCGGTGGTGTCGCCCCAGCCGTACACGTTCGCCTTGGTGCCCGCCCGGTACGCGGCGTCGCCGACCTTGGCCATCGGGAGCGCCCGCCCCTTGGGCAGCTGCTTGCCGAGCGTGAGCACCGCGATGTCGCCGGCGTTGCTGTAACTGTCGTACGACGGGTTGACCCAGACGCGGCGCGGTACGAGTTCCTGCCCGCCCCGGCCCCGCATGTCCTCGCGGCCCACGATGATCCGCAGATCCTTGACCTGCTGCCATTCCACGCCCAGCACCGCGCGGCTCAGACAGTGCGCCGCCGTGACCACCGTCGCGCGACCGACCAGCACACCGCCGCAGAACTGGCCCGAGCGGTCGACGCCGAAGCGCGAGCGGGAGCTGAGCGCCACCATCCACGGGTTGTCGGAGACCTTCACCGGCCGGCCCCCCACCACCGATTCGTCCGCCTGCGCGGTGACCGGTACGGCGAGGACCAGGACGAGGGCCCCGATGACGGCCCGGACGTAGGCACGCATACACGCTCCTGACTGTGCGGAAGTGTTCGCACACCCAGGGTGAGCCAGGCGGGCTCATCACGCACCCGGACACACCGCGAGCCCGGCCCTCTCGGAGGAGGACCGGGCCCGCGATGCACTCGTACGGCCGTCCGGAGCGGCCGCTCCCGGATCAGTCCAGGTAGTCGCGCAGAACCTGCGAGCGCGACGGGTGGCGCAGCTTCGACATCGTCTTGGACTCGATCTGCCGGATCCGCTCACGCGTGACGCCGTAGACCTTGCCGATCTCGTCCAGCGTCTTGGGCTGGCCGTCGGTGAGGCCGAAGCGCATGGAGACCACGCCCGCCTCGCGCTCGCTGAGCGTGTCCAGGACCGAGTGCAGCTGCTCCTGCAGGAGCGTGAAGCTGACCGCGTCGGCCGGCACGACCGCCTCGGAGTCCTCGATCAGGTCACCGAACTCGCTGTCGCCGTCCTCGCCCAGCGGGGTGTGCAGCGAGATCGGCTCGCGGCCGTACTTCTGGACCTCGATGACCTTCTCGGGGGTCATGTCCAGTTCCTTGGCCAGCTCCTCCGGGGTGGGCTCGCGGCCCAGGTCCTGGAGCATCTGACGCTGCACGCGGGCCAGCTTGTTGATGACCTCGACCATGTGGACGGGGATACGGATCGTCCGGGCCTGGTCGGCCATGGCGCGGGTGATGGCCTGGCGGATCCACCACGTCGCGTACGTGGAGAACTTGTAGCCCTTGGTGTAGTCGAACTTCTCGACCGCACGGATCAGGCCGAGGTTGCCCTCCTGGATCAGGTCCAGGAAGAGCATGCCGCGGCCGGTGTAGCGCTTGGCCAGCGAGACCACGAGGCGGAGGTTGGCCTCCAGCAGGTGGTTCTTGGCGCGGCGGCCGTCCTCGGCGATGATCTCCAGCTCGCGCTTGAGCTTCGGCGCCAGCTTGTCGGAGTTGGCCAGCTTGTCCTCGGCGAACAGGCCCGCCTCGATGCGCTTGGCGAGTTCGACCTCCTGCTCGGCGTTGAGCAGCGGGACCTTGCCGATCTGCTTGAGGTAGTCCTTGACCGGGTCGGCGGTGGCGCCGGCCGCGGCGACCTGCTGCGCGGGGGCGTCGTCTTCGTCGTCGTCGGACAGCACGAACCCGGCGTTCTCGGCGCCCTCGGGCACCTCGGCCGCGGCCTCGCCGCCCTTGCCGGCCGGCGCCGCCTCCTCAAGGGGCTCGTCTTCGAGGAGCTCGTCGACGTCCTTCTTGGCGGCGGTCTTCTTCGCCACGGTCTTCTTGGCGACGGCCTTCTTCGCGACCGTCTTCTTGGCGGCGGCCTTCTTGACGGCCGCCTTCTTCTCGACCCCGCCCTCGGCCTCGCCGTACGACCCCTCGCCCAGCGGGGCGGCCGCGGTGGTGGCCTTCTTCGCCGTCGCGGTCTTGGCCGCGACGGTCTTGGTGGCGGTGCGCTTGGCCGGACTCTTCGCTGCGACGCTCTTGCGGGTGCGCTTGGGCGCCTCTGCGGCACTGACCATCAGCGTCACACCCTCCTCGTCGAGGATCTGGTTGAGGCTGCGCAGAACGTTCTTCCACTGGGTTGGCGGAATCTGGTCAGCCTCGAAGGCCCGACGCACGTCGTCGCCGGCGATCTGCCCATCAGCCTTTCCCCGCTCGATGAGCGCCATCACTGACTCGGACTCGGCGATCTCCGGCGGGAGCGTACGGGATGTGCTGGCCGACACGAACAACCTCTCGGAACGATGGAAACGGCTTCCGACCCCGTCCACGGTGGATCGGAGCCGACGACCGTCGGCGGGGATGGACCGACGGCGCAGGGTAAGCCGGGGAGTTGAACAGCGTCGAAAACGCCGCTCGCATTCCCTCCTCGGCTATCACCTCTTAAGTCATCGCGCCTCCCCGGCGAGCGTTACGCCCAATCTGCGTGGCCCGAGTCACACCGCATAACGAGACATTCCCCCCTCTACGGTGCGCAATCCTCCCAAGTTCGGTGCGCGATGTTCCCAAGCAAACGCCGGGCCCGGATCACGCTCCCGGGCCCGGCGGCCTCACATACGTCGGCCCGCGCCCACCGCTCACTCGCGGCGGCGCAGCGCCGCGGGCCCTCGTGCCCGCGTCCGTGCGCTCCGTCGGCGTCCGCACGCCCGGTGCGCCCCGCTACGCTCCGTGCGCCCGGCGTCCGCTCCGCACGCCCCGGCCGGCCCGCACCTTTTTGGACAGCGCGTCCGGCGCGGACGCGCCTCCCGTCCCGTACGGGTACACGCCCCCCGGCCGGTTGCTTCCGGCCGGTACGGGCCTCCGATGGGCGGGGATCTTCGGCGGCGCCGGGCCTTCAGTGCTCGCGGGGCGGCGGGACGGTGTGGTCCCCCGCGCCGCCGGCACCCTGGCCGCCGGATTCGCCGTGCGCGGTCAGCAGGGTACGCATCGCGGCCTCGGCGCCCGCGGCGTCGCCGGCGCCGATCGCGTCGACGATCCGCATGTGCTGCCCCACGGACTTCTCCCCCGGGCGCTCACAGCCGCCGGACGGGCCGCCCGAGACGTGCAGGGCGGAGGAGACGATGCCGGAGAGGTGCTCCAGCATCCGGTTGCCGGCGAGCTGGAGCAGCAGCGTATGGAACTCGGAGTCGGCGCGGGCGAAGGTCAGCGCGTCGCCCTGGGCCACGGCATGCCCCATGATCTCGACCATGTCGGCAAGGCGCTGCTGGATGTCGTCACGGCCGTGGCCGGCGGCGAGCCGGGCGGCGAGGGGCTCGATCGTCCAGCGCAGCTCGGACAGTTCACGGCGCTGGTCGTCGCGCTGCGGACCGTACGCCCGCCACTCGATGATGTCGGGATCGAGGAGGTTCCAGTCGCTGACCGGGCGCACCCGGGTGCCCACGTTCGGGCGGGCACTGACCAGGCCCTTGGCCTCCAGTACGCGCAGCGACTCGCGGACGACGGTGCGGGACACCTCGAAGCGCTGGCCGATCTCCTCGGGTACGAGCGGACGGTCCGCGCCGAGGTCACCCGAGACGATCATCTGGCCGAGCTGCTGGACGAGTTGGCCGTGCAGCCCGCGGCCACGGTTACCCGCCGCGCGGCGGCCGACCCGGGCCATGTCCGCGTCGGGCCCGTCCCAGACGGGCGGCACGCGGTCGGCCCGCTCGGCGCCCGGAGCGTGGGCGACACCGCCGGCGCCGGGCGCGCCCGCGGCGGCGTAGGAGTAGCGGTCAAGCTCGCCCGGGCCGGCGAGGCCGGTGTCGGCGGGGCGAGCCGCGGTCATCATGGTGTGCGCAAGGGTACTCACGCATCATTTGTCGGCGACGCCCCGGGACCCCTTGAGGTCTTTGGTGAAAAGCACACGAAAGGGTGATCGCCCATCATTCCCCAATTGACGCTTTATCGGAAAGAAAGGTGCTCCCCTCGGGAGGGCCCGGACCGGTACCGCGCAAGCAGCGCGACAGAGCGGCCCGGCGGGGTCAGCGGGCCCTCTTTCGCAGGGCGGTGAGGGCGTAGGCGAAAACCAGTACGGCGAGCGACAACGTCAGCGCACCGCTCACCGGTTGGGCCGCAAGCCGCAGCGCCGCCGCGACCGCCTGGTCGAATCCGGACGGCCACTGCACCAGCGCCGCCGACCGCAGCCGTGAGGGAACTCCCACCAGAGACCGGGCGGCCGGCGCTTCCAACGCCCGCTGTACGAGCGGCAGAACGAGCACCGGTACGGCCAGGACCGCGGCCAGCCCCATCGCGGTGGACCGGAAGACACCGGCCGCCAGCACACCCGCCCACGCGCAGCCGACCATAAGGGCCGCCCAACTGACCGTCAGAACCTTCCAGTCGCCTCCGTGAGGCAGCCCCGCGGCCCCGAACAGACCGCGTACCGCCACGGCGTCGAGCAGCAGGGTCGCGATCGAGAGCAGCACGGCGGCGGCGCCGCTGACCAGCAGCTTGGCGACAAGCAGGCCGAGGCGGCGGGGCACCGTGCCCTGCTCGGGGGCGAGGGCCGGGTAGCGGAACTCCTGACCGAAGGAGAGCGCCCCGATCAGCCCTGCGGCGAGCGCCACCGGAGGGAACGGAAGTTGACGCGGCCAGCCGGTGAGCACATGCACCCGCGAAGTGTCACCGCCGCGGGCCGACGCCAGCGCGAAGACGAGGGCCACCGCCAGCGCGACCACGGCCACGACCAGGCCGGACGGGTCGCTCATGGCGCGCCGGAACTCGTACCGCAGCGGCCACTCCGGCCCTCGGCCGGACAGCCGCAGACTGACGAGCTTCCGGGCGGCGACTTCCGGGGAGGCCGGGGCCGGGCCGGGTGAGCCGGGGGAAAGGGAGGTGCGGAGGGGCTTGAGGGGTTTTAGAGGTTTGAAGGTGGAGGTGCGGGTGGGCGCGATGGTGGTGGCTGGGGGTGCTGGTGAGGAGGGTGCGGGTACGGGGTCGGTGCTCGGGGTGGCTGGAGCGGCTTCGATCGGCTGCGCGCCGTCGACGAGTTGGTCCGTCACGATGTGCGGGGGGTGGCCCGGGGCTCTGCTGCCCTGGCCCTCCGGCTCGGGGTAGGCATCGGAGAAGGCCTCGGTGGACGCCACGGTCACCATGTGCGGCACGTGCCGCACGCTCGGCACGGGGCTTTCAGGAGCCGCGGTCGCATCGGGGGCCGTTGCGGTGAGGGCCACAGGTACGACGGGCGAGGGCGGGAACGTGGGCATGGACATGGGCGGGACGACCGGGGCGCGGCCCGGCACAGCCTCCGGGGCAGTTTCCGGATCACCCGCCGGGACCACCGGAACGGCTCGGCCGCGGGCGCGTCCGTCGGCACGGGCGAGCGGAGCGACCGGTCCGGTATCCCCCACCTCGTCGGCCAGCCGGTGCACGAGAATGCCGTGCCGGAACGCCGTGTCCCCCACGGCGGCACAGCTGCTGCCGTAGACGGCGATACGGCTGCCGCTCTCCCGTACGACTTCGACCGCGCGACTCGCGTGAGGGTCCGTCTCCGGACGCGCGCGCTGCGACTCGTCGACGAGCAGCGACGCCAGCCGGTCGGCGTGCGGGGAGCGCACGACCACTCTGGGGCGCAGCCGGGTGCGGGCGAAGTCGGCCACGCTCTGGTCGGCGATCAGCCTGCCGTCCTCGATGCTGACGACCCGATGGGCGAGCCGGGCTGCCGCTCTGGCGTCACAGGAGGTGACCAGTACGGCACCGCCCTGCGCGGCGTACCCCTGGAGCAGGCCGTGCACCCATGCCGCCTCGCGCGGGGAGACGTCCCGGGAGGGCTCGTCGAGGAGGAGGGTGTGCGGGTCGCCGAGGAGGGCTGCGGCCAGGCCGAGCCTGCGGTCCATGCCCCGCGAGAAAGCGCCGAGCTTCTCATCGGCCAGGCCGCTCAGCCCGACGACATCCAGGACGTCGTCGGCCCGGGACGCCGGGACGCCCGCGGCAGCGCTGAGCATCCGCAGGTGCCCCCGCGCCGTACGGCCGGGGTGACCGGGGACGTCTCCGAAGACCACGCCGATCTCGCGGGCCGGGTTCGGCACACGGTGCAGCGGACGGCCGCGGAAGAGGGCCACGCCGCGCCCGCTCTCCAGCTGGAGCATCAGCCGCAGGGCGGTGGTCTTGCCGGCGCCCTCGTCTCCGAGCAGCACGGTGATGCGGCCGGCGGGAGCCTCGAAGCTCAGGTCGTCGACGGCGGGGCGCCGCCCCTCGCGGGAGCCGCCGGTCAGCCCGATGGCCTGGATCATCGCGGCCCCCACAGGGTGCGGGACCTCACGGAAGCGGCGGGGGCGGTGGGGAGGAGGTGGGGACTCACCCGGCCACGGTAACCCCGCATGTCCGATTTGCCGGTAATGCCCTGTTGTTGGTGCCCATGCGTGTCACACTTCCCCGACAACGGCGCCCTGCCACCGCACCACCCGACCCCGACCGATCCGCCGAACCCCCAAGGTCTGCCAGGACGCTACGGCTCACACACCGGCGCGGGCCGCCGCGCCCCTACGGTCCGCGGGTCCGTCGGTCAGACCTCCGGGCGCAGCATCGGCGGGTTGAGCAGGGTGGCACCGCCTGCCCTGAACAGCTGGGCGGGGCGGCCTCCCTGACGGGTCGTGGTCCCACCGGTCGGCACCAGGAAGCCCGGTGTGCCGGTGACCTTGCGGTGGAAGTTGCGGGGGTCCAGCGCCACGCCCCACACCGCTTCGTACACCCTGCGCAGCTCACCGACGGTGAACTCCTGCGGGCAGAAGGCGGTGGCGAGGGAGGAGTACTCGATCTTCGAGCGGGCCCGCTCCACCCCGTCCGCGAGGATGCGGGCGTGGTCGAAGGCGAGCGGGGCGGGCTGCTCGCCCTCGCGGCCGAGGCCACCGTCCTGATCCAGGAGCGTGTCGACCGGGGCCCAGCGCGCGCTGTGGGCGTCGCCGCCCGCCGTCGGGGCGGGGAGATCGGGCGCGAGCACCAGGTGGGCGACGCTGACCACCCGCATTCGGGGGTCTCGCTTGGGATCGCCGTACGTGGCGAGCTGTTCCAGATGCGCGCCGTAGGGCGGCGGAGGGCCTGCCGGGCAGTGGGCGTGCAGCCCGGTCTCCTCGGCCAGCTCCCGGGCGGCGGCCGCCTCCAGGTCCTCGTCGGCCCGTACGAAGCCGCCCGGCAGGGCCCAGCGTCCCTGGAACGGCGGCTCGCCACGGCGCACGGCCAACGCGCACAGCGCGTGCCTGCGCACGGTGAGCACGACCAGGTCGACGGTAACGGCGAACGGGGGGAAGGCCGACGGGTCGTAGGGAGGCATGGCGCGATCATAGTCGTCCGCTTGACGATAATCAGGCCTTGGCGCACCTCACGCCCCCAGTTGCAAGCCATTCGCGGCCTCCTCCACCAGGCCGAGGCCGAGCCGGCTGATCCGTACGGCGAACGGCTGCCCGGCGACATTGAGCCCGGTGAACTGCATGGCCCCGAGCGGCGCGCCGGCGACCGGGCGAACCGCCAAGGTGCCCGCCGGAACGTCGGGGCGCACCCCGGCCAGGGTGGTCAGGGCATGCACCGCGCCCGCTGCGGCGACGGCCGCCGGGCGGCAGGCGGCGGGGTGCGGCACGGGTGCGCCGTCTTGGGTGCGCTGCTCGCCCGCGTACATCTCCGGGAGCCGGTAGGCGAAGCTCTGGGCCGCGTCGAGGAGACCGCGGACCAGGGAGGCGGACTCCTTCTCGTGCCCCGCTGCGGCCAGCCCGGCGATGGCGACGGCCGTCTCGTGGACCCGTACGGCGCCGCTGCGATGGCCGAAGGGGTTGTAGCCGCTCTCCTTGCTCCCCAGTCCTCGCAGCCCCCAGCCCGAGTCCATCGCGGGGCTCCCCAGAAGCCGGGCGAGCCGCTCCGTACGTACCGGGTCGAGGAGGCCTACGGCTGTCCGGCCGCCGCCGAGCAGTCCGGTGTCCAGGAGGTGGGCGGTCGTGGAAGCGAGGTGCGGCAGCAGGCGCCCGCCGGGCGTCCGCAGCACGGCCGGGCTGCCGCCACTGGGACTCTCCACCCAGAACTCCTCGCGGAACCGCACCCGCAGCCCGGCCGCCCACTCCAGCAACGCGGGCGCGCCCGGTCTGCCGTAGGCGTCCAGGAGATCGGCGCCGAGCATGGCCGCGCGGTGCGCGTGCGCCTGCATGGCGCAGCGGTACGGCCCTCCGGGCGCCGGATCGGGGACGTAGCCGCTGCCCCCGCTCAGGGCTCCGTCCCCGGGATCGCCCCCGTCGCCGACGGCCGTACGCAGCCATCTCAGGCAGCCCTCCGCCGCCGGGAGCAACTGCTCGGTCTCCCGCTCGGGCATTCCCCAGCGGCGCGCTTCGGCGAGGACCGTGGGGAACAGCAGCGTCGCCTCGACGCCTGTGCAGCTGGGTGGCGCGTACGGTCCAGCGTCCCGCAGGGCGCCCGGAATTCGGCCGGAATCCGCCCCCGGACCAGCCAGTTGGAGGCGCGCGAGCGTGCGCAGGGTGCTGGCTGCGAGCCGGGTGCCCAGGGGCAGCAACATGCGTGCGGCCCAGAGGGCCTCGGCCGGTGAGAGACCGCAGCGCCAGGGGACGCCGCCCGCGACGTACGTGTCCGCGGGGGCGTCGGGGCTGCGCATCAGCAGACCGTGGAGGTCGTCGAGAGCGGCCGTCAGCAGCGCGTCGGCCCGGGAGTCGTCGCACTGCAGGCGCGCCGCCGACCAGGGGCGGGGCGGTTGCTCGCCGCCACGTGTGGCCGGGAGCGGCGGACCTGGTCTGCCGGCGAACGCCCCCGATGACGCATGCTCCAGGCGGACGCGCACCTCGATGGTGTGGTGGCCGCCGGGCGGCAGGTCCAGTTCCCAGCACAGCAGTCCGGCGGAGGCCATGACGTCCGTGGGAGCCGGGGTCGCGGCGACGACGGAATGGACCCCTGAGGCGGACCAGCGCAGCCCCGAACCATGCACGCCGGCGGGGAGTTCGGGTCCGGCGACACCGACGGCGATCGCCCCCAGGTCGGCGAGGTCCGTGCCCAGTCGCAGTTCCACGGGCAGCCGCACCCGGCGCGGCGCGCTGCTGTGGAACGTGATCCGCTCGGCGCCGTCGGCACACCGCAGCCGTTCGACGCGGATCTCCGGGTCGGGGCCGCGGTCGACGGCCGTACGGACCGTGCCGATGAACCGCGCGCGGTCCGCCGCGATCAGCCTTCCCTGCACCACGACGGGCTCTGCGCCTCCCGCGCTCAGCTGGCACCGGGACAGGATGCGGCGCCCGGCGCGGTAGAAGCCGTCCGTCCCCCGGCCCGTGAGCTGGCCTTCTTCGGAGGAGATGGCGAGGGACGGGAGGGCCACGCAGATCAGGGTGCCGTGGACGGGCTGCGGTTCCGGGGGCCGGGGCACCCCGGATCGGTGATCCACGGATGCCCGGCGGGCCGGCTGAGTGGTGGGAACCATGCCTGACACTCTCTGCGCTCCCTGCTGGGGTCTGGGCTCCATACGGACTGCGCCACAGAGGTGAACGCCGGGGCCGGCGCCCAGGTCACGCCGGCACCTGCGCACCGGCGGGCTCACGGCCGGCTCCGGTCACCGTTGCGGCCGGCGCGGCGCCCGCTCCGGCCGGTGCCCGTACGCGGGCCGGGGCGCGTGCTGCCGCGCGGTCCGCCCGGACGGTCCGAGCCACCGCAACGCCCGCTGCCGCCGGGGCGCTCCACCCTGGCGGTGCCGCCCGCCGCGGTCGATCGTCCGGCCCCGGCGTCCCGGCCGGCCTCCCCCGAGCGGATCGCCTCCGGGAGGGAGCCGGGCATGGGCACGGGCCCCTCCACAAGCACCGGTACGGAGTCGCACTTGGACGCCAGTACGACGCCCCTCGTCTCGGCACCACCGGCCCGCTCCTCGCGCTCCTCCCTCAGGCAGCGCCGCAGCGTCTCCGGGTCCAGCCCCTGGTTGATGCCGCGGTGCAGCAGCTGGGCGAAGAGGCACTCGGGGTCCAGGGTCAGTGCCCGGCTGAGCGCGACGCGGGCGGACGGCTGGTCGCCCGTCGCCCAGGCGACCCAGCCCGCCAGCGACAGCGGTGCCACGGCGTACTCCTCGTAGCCACCGACGCAGCGGCGGGACAGCGCCTGCCACAGGCGCAGCGCCGGTTCCGCGTCGGGGCCCTCCATCCACTCCGCCGCCCGGTCCCGGGCCACGCGGTCCTGGAGACCGAGGATGACGCGGGCGGCCTCGGCGTCGGTCAGGAGCGCGTCGTCGCAGGCGTCCCTGGCCCTGCGGCTGCCCGTGGGCGGATCGCCGCGGAAGCGGCGGACCAGGTCGCTCGCCCGCGCCAGCGTCTCCGCCCGCACGGGCGCCGCCGTCCCGTCCTGGACCATCCGCGGGACGAGTGCAAGGGCCTCGGCGTCCAGTGCACGGGTCTGCTCCGTGGCGCGCGGGCCGGTCCGCGGGGCCAGCCGGGATTCCAGCTCGCGCAACGATCCGCGCACCTGGATACCGGCGTAGGCAGCGGCGGCGGCCATCACCGACGTCCCCGGCGGCTTCATGGGTGTGCCCGCGGCGGGGCAGCAGCGGTAGTCGGGGCAGCAGTAGGACCAGAAGCGGCCGTCGGAGACGCACAGCGCGTCGAGCACCGGCACATCCCGCGCCCCGCAGGCGATGCGCAGCCGCTGCGCGAGGGGACGCAGGCGCTCCATCACATCGCGTCCGCTCTCGCCCTTCGCCGGCTCCTGGCAGAGGTAGACGATGATCCCTTCGGGCCGGGAGTGACGGTCCTCGCCGATCTTCACGAGTGAACCGGCGAGCTGGTCGGACACGTAGGGCCACTGCGTGCGGTCGGTCGGAATGCCGAGGCGGGCCCGGCTGCCGAAGCGCCCCCGCTCGCCGTGTAGGCCGACGAGGACGATGCTGTCGTCCGGAAAGAAGCCGAGGAGATACGGCAGCGCGTCGGCCAGCTCGGCCGGTCCGCGCAGGGTGACGTTGGTCTCCGCGATCCCGCCGGTGTCCGTCGCGGATTCCACGGCGGCGGCCGGGGGCGGATAAGGCGGCGCGGTCGGTCGGGACGGAACGACGGACGGGCGCGTCGGCGCGGACGGCTGGGGCCGGTCGAAGTCGGCCGGGCGGCCGCTCCGGTCGGGCTGGTCGGCACGGCCGCGTCGCTCGGGCCGGCGGGGCTGGTCGGGCTGGTTGGTCGGTTCGCTGTGCTGGTTCATGGCTCGAAGATCCCGCGGACCGCCGCGCCGCCGCGACCCCTGTGGATAACTCGCGGGTGACGGAAGTTGTCCACAGCTTCGGGCCGCGGTTCGCGCGTTGTCAGTGGCATCGGGTTGCATGGAGCCATGAGCAACGAAGACCTGCGTGCCTCGGCCGACGCCGTCCTCTCCCGCCTCGTCGGGGACCCCGGTGGCACGGCACGGCTGCGCGAGGACCAGTGGCGGGCGATCGAGGCGCTGGTCGCCGAGCACCGCCGCGCGCTGGTGGTGCAGCGCACGGGCTGGGGCAAGTCGGCGGTGTACTTCGTCGCGACCGCGCTGCTGCGCGAGCGCGGCAGCGGCCCGACCGTGATCGTCTCGCCGCTGCTCGCGCTGATGCGCAACCAGGTCGACGCGGCGGCCCGGGCCGGCATCCGCGCGCGCACGATCAACTCCTCCAACACCGAGGACTGGGACACGATCCAGGCCGAGGTGGCGGCGGGCGAGGTCGACGTGCTGCTGGTCAGCCCCGAGCGGCTGAACAACCCCGACTTCCGCGACCAGGTGCTCCCCAAGCTGGCCGCGGCCACCGGGCTGCTGGTGGTCGACGAGGCCCACTGCATCTCCGACTGGGGTCACGACTTCCGCCCCGACTACCGGCGGCTGCGCACGATGCTCGCCGACCTCCCGCCCGGCGTGCCCGTGCTCGCCACCACGGCGACGGCGAACGCACGGGTCACGGCCGACGTGGCGGAGCAGCTCGGTACGGGCGAGGGCGCCGCCGAAGCCCTCGTACTGCGCGGCCCGCTGGACCGGGAGAGCCTGAGCCTGGGCGTGCTCCCGCTGCCGGACGCCGCGCACCGCCTGGCCTGGCTGGCCGACCATCTGCACGAGCTGCCCGGCTCGGGGATCATCTACACGCTCACGGTCGCCGCGGCCGAGGAGGTCACCGCCTTCCTGCGGCAGCGCGGCCACACGGTCGCCTCGTACACCGGAAAGACCGAGAACGCGGACCGCCAGCAGGCCGAGGACGACCTGCTCGGCAACCGCGTCAAGGCTCTGGTCGCCACCTCGGCGCTGGGCATGGGCTTCGACAAGCCCGACCTCGGTTTCGTCGTGCACCTCGGCTCCCCGTCCTCCCCCATCGCCTACTACCAGCAGGTCGGACGCGCCGGGCGCGGTGTCGAGCACGCCGAGGTGCTGCTGCTCCCCGGTCGCGAGGACGAGGCGATCTGGAAGTACTTCGCGTCTTTGGCGTTCCCGCCCGAGGAGCAGGTGCGCCGGACGCTGGACGTCCTGGCGGGCGCTGACCGGCCGCTGTCGCTGCCGGCGCTGGAGCCGCTGGTGGAACTGCGCCGCTCGCGCCTGGAGACCATGCTGAAGGTGCTCGACGTGGACGGTGCGGTCCATCGCGTCAAGGGCGGCTGGACCGCGACCGGCCGCCCGTGGACGTACGACGCCGAGCGCTACGCCTGGGTGGCGCGGCAGCGCGAGGCCGAGCAGCAGGCCATGCGGGACTACGCCACGACCACGGAATGCCGGATGGAGTTCCTGCGGCGGCAGTTGGACGACGAGGCGGCGGCGCCGTGCGGCCGCTGCGACAACTGCGCGGGGGCACGATTCGGTGCCGAGGTGTCCGCCGCTTCACTGGACGCGGCGCGCGGTGAGCTGGGGCGGCCGGGCGTGGAGGTGGAGCCGCGGCGGATGTGGCCGACGGGGCTGCCCGCCATCGGTGTCGATCTCAAGGGACGTATTCCGGCGGGTGAGCAGGCCGCCACCGGGCGCGCGCTGGGTCGGCTCTCCGACATCGGCTGGGGCAACCGGCTGCGCCCGATGCTCGCCGCCCAGGCTCCGGACGGACCGATTCCGGACGATGTCGCGTCGGCGGTCGTGACGGTGCTCGCCGACTGGGCGAAGGGCCCCGGGGGCTGGGCTTCGGGGGCCCCGGACGCCCCGGCGCGCCCGGTGGGCGTCGTCACGCTCGACTCCCGTACCCGTCCGCAGCTGGTCCGCTCCCTGGGAGAGCGCATCGCCGCCGTCGGACGGATGCCGTTCCTGGGAACGGTGACGTACGGGGAGGACGGACCGGACCCCCGGATTCCGCGCAGCAACAGCGCGCAGCGACTGCGCGCGCTGCACGGGTCGTTGAGCGTGCCGCCGGAGTTGGCGCAGGCCCTGGCGTCGGCGGGCGGGCCGGTGCTGCTGGTGGACGACTACGCGGACACCGGCTGGACCCTGGCCGTGGCCGCACGACTGGTGCGCAAGGCGGGCGCCGCCGGAGTGTTTCCGCTGGTCCTTGCCGTACAAGGGTGAGGTGACGGGGGTGGTCGGGCGTCAGGGGCCCGTGCGGCGGGCAGGAATAGGGCAGACGCAGCGCCCGAATCCTGCCCTGCGTGCGCAGAGTTCATTGCCGCATGTCTGTACGAACGTAAGAATTGGACCTGCTTCCCCGTACCGGCCGTCCGCGGACTGGTACGGCGGTACCGAGCCGTGCCCGCGCGGCCGGCCGCCGTCCGGCGTGTGGACGTGTAGACGAAGGGAGGACCGTGACCTTCGGCTTCGCCCATCCCCCGGATGTTTCCCTGCCCACCTCCGCCGATTCCGCCGCCCGGCTGAGCCGAATGCTGGAGCCCGCCGAGTGGGCATCGGCGGGGATTCCACTGCTGCGCAATCCGCGTGAGGTCGTCACCGGCCTGCACGACCGCCATCTGCCGGAGCTGTCGACGGCGGTCGTGGCGGTGCTCGGTCCCGAGGAGCGCGTCGTCGCCAGCGCGTCGTTCGTCCAGCACGCCGCGGCTCCGGACGGCTGGGAGTTCCGCAACGCGCTGTTGACCCAGCTGCGCCGGGTCGTCCCGCACGATCTGCGGCTGCGGGTGCCGGTCCGCACTGCCGTCCTGATCTACTGCCGTGAGGGCGACCCGCTTTGGACGGAGGCGGACGGCGCCTGGATGTGGGGCCTACGGGACGCATGCACGCTGCACGGACTTCGCTGTGGTGCGTACATCACGCTGACCCGCAGCGGCTGGCAGGTGCTGGGCGAAGGCCGCGGCGGCCGACGGCCACGCTCGGGTACGCGCACCGATCACTTTCCCGGTACGGGAGCACCATCCCATGGGCGCGTAGCGGAACAGCCGACTCCGGCCGGGCCGCAGGAGGCGTCGGGACGGACACCGGCGGAGACGCCGTGGCAGGCCGACGGCACCGCACCACCAGGCGTATCCCGGCACGTCGACGGAGTGCGGCAGTCCGGATCGCCGCCACCGCCCGACCCACCGGAACGGCTCGGTCCGGCGGAACGGTCCCGCACCGCCGAACGGACGCGTACGACCGCACCACAGCCGTACGCAGGAGAACCGCGCCTTCCGTCGGAAGCGCCGCACAACGACGGGCACCGCACGTCACGGCGCGGCACAAGCGGCACGGCAGAGCCCCGACGGCGCACCGTGGCCCGCTGACGGACCACACCTACACGGCGCGAGATGCCCGGACGGCCCATGGCCGCCGGGCTCCCCCTGACACGCCCGTCAGGCGTTCACACCCAGGAGGGCGTTGATCCGCTCCTGGTCGCCGCAGACGACCAGAAGCGCACCGGCCCGGGCCATCGCGGCGGGCAGGGCCCGGGCGATGGCTTCCTCGGCGCCGCCGTTGACCGCGACGACCACGACGGGCCGTCCGGCCGCGCGCTCGGCGGCGGCGTCCGCGTAGAACACATCGTCCGCGGCATCCTGCTGCGCCCAGTAGGACGCTTCGCCGAAGGACAGTTCGTGCGCGGCCCAGGGGTGCATCTCGCCGGTGGTGAGCACCAGGATGTCGCCCGGCGCGCGCCCGGAGTCCAGCAGCAGGTCGACGGCCTCTTCAGCGGCGTCGAGTGCGCCGGACTGCGGGGCCGGGATCAGCTGGAGCTGTGCTCCGGAGGCGGCGCCGGTGGCATCGGCGGTCGCGGTGGGCTGCTTGGGGCCCGGGCGCTGCGCCGGAGGAGCGCCGGCCGGCCCGCGGGACGGCGTGGCGGGTCCGGGCTTGCCGGGGCGGGCGCTGGCCGCGGGGGCGCCGCGCGGAGGCGCGGGGCGGGGACCGGGGCCAGGAACAGGACGAGGGGTCGACGCGGTGCGGCCGGCGGCCGGAGTTGCGCGGGGACCCGGGACACTCTCGTGAATCTGAGGCTCCTCGGGGATGAGAGGCATAAAAGGATGTCTATCAAACGTAGGTGCGGAACACGTCATCGGGTACCGAATTCATGCCCGCACCGCTCAGAAGTCGAAGCCGAGTTGGCCACCGGCTTCCAGAGCGGCTGCTTCGGGGGTGCTGCGCACCTTCTTCAGGTGACGCCAGCGGGGCAGGGCGTCCATGTAGGACCACGACACCCGGTGGTACGCCGTGGGGCCGTACTCCTCCAGGGCCGCGCGGTGCACCGGTGACGGGTAGCCGGCGTTCTCCGCGAAGGCGAAGTCAGCGTGCACTCCCACCAGTTCACCCATCATGGCGTCACGACGGACCTTGGCGAGCACGGAGGCCGCGGCCACCGCGATACAGGACTGGTCACCCTTGATGACCGTACGGACCTTCCATGGGCCGCCCAGGTAGTCGTGCTTGCCGTCGAGGATGACCGCGTCCGGACGGACCGGCAGCGCCTCCAGGGCGCGGACGGCCGCGAGCCGCAGCGCCGCGGTCATACCAAGATCGTCGATCTCCTCCGGAGAGGCGTGCCCGAGGGCGTGCGCCGTGACCCAGCCATCGAGCACTTCGGCGAGTTCGGTACGTCGCTTGGGTGTCAGCAGCTTGGAATCGGTCAGTCCGTCCGGCGGGCGGCGCAGTCCGGTAACGGCTGCGCAGACGCTGACCGGGCCGGCCCAGGCGCCGCGCCCGACTTCGTCCACCCCAGCGATGATCTTGGCGCCCGTGGTGGCGCGAAGCGATCGCTCGACGGTGTGGGTTGGGGGCTCGTACGGCATGGCGCCAGCAAGCGTACGCCTAATCTCGGCGGCCGTGCGCACCGGGTACCGCCTGATCGCGATGCGTACGGGAGCGGGCACCGCCGATGCCCCCTTCGGTGATGGCGCGACGACCGATCGGCGGGTTGGCGATCATGAATGTCCGGGGTCGACAGGGCAACGGGGGAGCTTTGTCGGCGCGACGTCCGAGCGTCCCACCCGGGAAGATCAACTACGCGCCCGGGGGCCGCCCTTGGCCGTCCGGGCTTTGGGGTCTCGAGCCCCAGGAAACCTGGGCACCTGGGCACTGGGCACTGGGCACTGGCAGTCAAAACCCCGGAATTCCGAGCGTCCGAGGTTTCCGCGCGGCCCCGCCCTTGAACTACCGGAATTCAGCGCTCCGAATGGCACATCGCACGGCATCGCCCGGACACGCCTCCCGAACACCGGCCATCCAGCCGCCCTCCACCCACCGACGAGAGTTCCCCGCCACCGAGAGTCCCGCCACAGGCCAGCCGTCAGCCCAGCCGCCCGTCAACCCGCCGCTCCCCGGAGCCCGCCAGCCCGGATCGCTCTCGCTCCCCGGCGAACCCTCTCGCTCGCCCGCGATCATCCCCGCTCGCCCGGCCCCCGCTCAGCCGGATCGTTCCGGCATCCAGCCCGGGAGCGGTTCCGTCTGCTCCAGCCAGTCCGAGGGCGGCGTGCTGCCGCCGGCGGCGACGATCCCCCCGACGATGGCGCAGGTGGTGTCCACGTCGCCGCCCGCCTGGGCCGTGGCCCAGAAAGCTCGCTCGAAGTCGCCGAGGTGGCGCGCGGCGGCCCACAGCGTGAAGGGGACGGTGTCGTGGGCGCTGGTCCGGCGTCCGCAGCCCAGCACCGCGGCGACCGTGCCGGCGTCGCCGTAGTCGAGCATGTCCCGGGCTCGCCGCAGACCGGCCTGGACGGCGCTGCGCGGGATCAGCTCCAGCACGTCGTCCAGCAGCGCTTCGGGGCCGGTCGTACGGTCGGGGGCGGCGGCCAGCGCGGCCGCGGCGGCCACCGCCATGGCTCCGACGACCGCTTCCCGGTGCTGGTGGGTGGTGTAGGCCGAGATCTCGGCCTGGTGCGTCGCCTGCTCGGGGTCGTCCGCGTACCAGGCGCCGAGCGGGGCGATGCGCATGGCGGCGCCGTTGCCCCAGGAGCCCTGGCCGTTGAAGAGCGCCGCGGCCAGCTCGCGCCAGTCGCCGCCTTCCCTGATCAGCCGGAGCATACGGTTGACGGCCGGGCCGTAGCCGCGGTCGAAGTCGTGGTGATCGGCGAAGGACCGGGCGAGCACGTCCTGGTCGATGCGGCCGTGGGAGGCGAGCACGGCCACGACCGAGCAGGCCATCTCCGTGTCGTCGGTCCACTGCCACGGCGACGGCGGCAGCTCGCGGCGCTTGAGCCCGGGGTAGTTGGCGGGAACGAAGAACTGGGAGCCGAGGGCATCGCCCAGGGAAAGTCCGCGCAGGCTCCTGAGGGCCCGCTCGAAGCGGTCTGCGTCACAGTGGTCGGCGCTCATCGGTGTGCACTCTAACCGGTGATGCCGTACGACTCCGGTTCACACCAACGTTCGAACGGCCGGTCCAGTGTGTAGCGACCGTCCGGGCCCAGGAGCAGCGAGCGCCACTCCGCGTTCCCCGGGTTGGTCAGGGACTCGAACTCCGCCACGGTCCAGTGGAACCACCGCATACAGAAGAGCCGCATGGTCAGGCCGTGCGTGACGATCAGGACGTTGGGCGGGTGGTCCGGGTCCTCGAAGCTGCGCCACAGGCTCTCCAGGAACGCGCCGACGCGGTCGTACACGTCCGCACCGGACTCGCCCTGCGCGAAGCGGTAGAAGAAGTGCCCGTAGGCGTCGCGGTAGACCTTCTGCAGCCGTACGTCCTCCCGGTCCTGCCAGTTGCCCCAGTCCTGCTCGCGCAGCCGGGGCTCCTCGCGGACCCTGACCCGGTCCATGTCGAGCCCGAGTGCCTGGAAGGTCTGGTGCGTGCGGCGGTACGGCGACACATACGCGGAGATGCCCTCGTCGCCGAACATCGCCCGCAGCGAGCCACCGGCCCCCTCGGCCTGCCGGAATCCGTCCTTCGTCAGGCTCAGCGCGTGGTCGGGCTCCCGCTCGTAGACCGTGTCGTCGGTGTTCCCCTCCGATTCTCCGTGGCGGATGAGGACGATGCGTCGGGGCCGTGCCATGCCGCCACCCTAAAACGGTTGCTCTGTACATGCCTCACACGCCCTCCTACCCGGCCTCCGCCGTCACAGCCTTACCATCACCGCCGGTCCGCCCCGCTCCCTCCGCTGTCGCCCCTCGCCTCCCTCCGCTGTCACCACTCGTCGCGCACCGGCCGTCCGGCCCGTATCTCGCACCGACGCCCGTCGAACCGGCGGCGGAGCAGCCGGTCGTGCGAGACGACGACCAGGGCGCCGGGCCAGGCGGCGAGCGCCGCGTCCAGCTCCTCCACCAGGCCGAGCGCCAGGTGATTGGTCGGCTCGTCCAGGAGAAGGAGATCGGCGGGGCGGGCCAGCAGCCGGGCCAGGGCGAGCCGACGCCGCTGCCCCGCCGAGAGGGCCCCGACCGGCACCTCCAGGTCACCCTCCCGGAACAGGCCGAACGACAGGAGAAGTTCGGCAAGCTCCTCCGGATCTCCGGGGAGGCCGCGGCCGAAGGCCGACAGCAGCCGCTCCCCCGGCCGGGACACCGGTATCTCCTGAGCCAGGTAGCCGATGCGGCCCCGGCGCGCGACCGTGCCCACGTCGGGCTGCTGCACGCCCGCCAGGACCCGCAGCAGCGTGCTCTTCCCCGCCCCGTTGTCCCCGTGGACCAGCAGGCGCTCGCCCGCGCCGACGGTCAGCGCGTCCACGGAGAGCCGGGTCCCCACCCGCACGCCGCACAGTTCGACGAGCGTGCCCTCGGCGTCTCCGGCGGCCGGCCCGGCGCGGAAGCGGAGCGGCTCCGGCGGCCGGGGAACCGGGTCGGCGCGCAGCCGCCGGAGCCTCTCCTGCGCATTGCGCACCCGACCGGCCACCGAGGCCTGGACCCGGCCTCCCGCCCGGTCGTACGCCATCTTGTTGTTGTCCTTGATCGCCCGGCCCTGGGCGACGTGGTGAGCGGCGCCCGCCGCGAACTCCTCCAGCCGCGCGGTCTCGGTACACCACTGCTCATACTTCTGCTCCCAGCGGCGGCGGTCCGCGGCCTTGGCGACGACGAAAGCGCCGTACCCGCCGCCGTACTTCACGACTGCTCTGCGGTCGGCGTCGACCTCGATGATCGTGTCAGCCACGCGCTGCAGGAAGAGACGGTCGTGCGAGACCGCGAGGACCGTGCCACGGTGGGCCGTCAGCGCGCCCTCCAGCCAGTCCAGCGCATCCGCGTCGAGGTGGTTGGTCGGCTCGTCGAGCAGCATCACCTCGGGGGACGCGGCGATCAGGCAGGCGATGCCCAGTCGGGCCTGCTCCCCGCCGGAGAGGCTGTCGAACGGGCGGTCCCGCTCCACATGGGCCAGCCCCAGGCCGTACAGCGCCTTGTCGACCCGCGCGTCGGCCTCGTAGCCGCCGCGCAGCTCGAATATGCCGAGCAGCCGGCCGTACTCCTCCATGTCTTCCGGTCTGCCGGCGCCGAGGCGCGCCTCCAGCGCCCGCAGGCGGCTTTCCAAGTCACGCAATTCCGACAGCGCCGCGTCCACCGCTTGCTGGACCGTGCAATCGCCCGGCACATCGGGGACCTGCCCCAGATACCCCGTGCCACCGTCGGCCGTCAGCACGACCCGGCCCTCGTCCGGCTGCTCCAGGCCCGCGATCATCCGCAGGAGAGTCGACTTGCCCGCGCCGTTCTCCCCCACTATGCCGACCCGGTCACCCGGGCGCACCGTCAGGGAGACGCCGTCCAGCAGCAACCGGTCGCCGTAGGACTTGAACACCTCGTGTAGTGCGATCTGCGTGGTCATGCGGCCCCCGTCCCGGCGGTGCGACACCGCACCCCGAACTCAAACGCTACGCTTGTTGCGTTACGTCGATGATGGCACACCCCATCGCACTAATGCAACAGGAGTAGCAATTGCCCGAAGATCCGGAATCCCCGGCACCGAAGCCCGGCACCCGCCGCCCCGGCACCAGCCGCCCGGGCGGGCGCACCGCCCGCACCCGCGCCGCCGTCCGCGACGCCGTACTGGCCGGCCTGGTCGAACACGGCTATCCCGGCCTGACCGTCGAGTACGTCGCGGAGCATTCGGGCGTGCACAAGACGACGCTCTACCGCCGCTGGGGCAACCTCGAAGGGCTGCTGGCCGACACCCTCGACCTGGCCGGAGAGGACAGTTGGACGCCGCCCGACACCGGATCGCTGGAAGGCGATCTGCGTGCGCTCACCCGCGAGGTCGTGGAGTCGTTCGACGACCCGGCCACGGCGGCTTCCGGCTCCGCCATCATCGCGGCAGCCTTCCAGTCCCAGCGGGCGGCCGACGCGCTGCGCGCCTACTACGGGGAACGCTTCAGGCGTTGCGAGCCCATGGTCCGGCGTGCGGTCGAGCGCGGTGAGCTTTCGACCGCGAGGGAGGGCGCCATCGACGCCGGCTCCCTCTCGCGGGCCGCGTGCGCACCGCTCTTCTTCCAGCTCTTCGTCACCCGCGAACCGGTCGACGAACACACCGCCGACCAGGCCGCCGCCGCAGCCCTGGCGGCAGCGCGCGCCGGAGTGTTCACCCCTTCCGGCGCCGGGGCGCCCGCCGCGTCAGCAACCAACGCAACCGCGGCACAGGAGCCCGAAACAGCCCCCTAGGCAGGGCCCTATAGGCAGGAGCAGGCGCGCCGCCCAGACCATCGAAGCCTCAGCGGGAAGGCCCTGTCACAACCGACGAAGCCCCGACGGGAACACCCCATCCCACCGTTCACTTCAGCAGGAACGTCCCGCCGCCCCATCCACGACCACACCCCCACCGCACCCTCCAGAACAGCCGGAGCACCCGGCCGCCCCACTCGACGGCAGGGCCGCCCCTCACACCGTCCACGACGGCTCAAGGTCGGCCACGTCGCCCGTCACGGCCCGCACGTCGGCCTCCGTCTGCGCGCGGAGGCCGAGCCGCTCCACGCGCTCCGGCCGGTACTTCCCCCGCTCGGCCGCCGACTCCCACATCGAAAGGATCAGGAACTCCTCCCCCGGGGCGCGCCCCATCAGCCCGCGCAGCATCCCCGGGGAGCCGGCCATGGCCGGATTCCACACCTTCTCCTGCATCAGCATGAAGTGCTCGACCCGGTCGGCGCGCACCTGGCAGTGGGCTATCCGCAGCACGTCGGCGTCGGCGAAGACGGGGCGGAAGCCCACCTTCACGTCGAGTTCGTACTCGAACAGCCGCACCCGGGAGTCCTTGAACGTGCCCACCTGGGCCGCTGCCAGCCGGTCGTGCGAGCGCGCCATGAAGGAGTCGTAGAACGCCCGGCTCTCCCAGAAGGCGACCAGATGCGCGACCGACGGCCGCGTCCGGCTCCATCCGCCGCCCTGTCCCCGGAAGCCCGGTTCGCCGAGCAGTCCCGCCCATTTCCGCTGCCCCCGTTCGAACCCGCGGCGGTCCACGACCGTGCATCTAATCCACTTGACCAGCACCGCGCCATCGTACGGCCCGGGAGGGCCCGACATCACCGCGCGTCACGCACCGACCACACCGAACTCCCCTACGACCGCGGATCAATGGGAGTGATCACGCCGAGCCGCCGCTCGACGGCCCCGGCCGCCTCCAGGCACAGGTCCTCCCGGTAGGCGCGGCCGATGAGCTGCACGCCGTACGGGAGCCCCTGCGCCACTCCGGTCGGAACGGCCACCGCGGGTACACCCACGAAACTCGTGGCCGTGCACAGACGCAATGCCCGCTGGACGCGCGCGTGCCCCTCCTGGTCGCGCATCTCCAGTCCCGGTTCGAAGGGCGGCTCGGTGAATACGGGCCCCAGCAACAGCGGATACGTGTCGAGGAATTCGGCCCATGACCTCTGGATGCCGAGCCGCGCGCCGGTGAGGCGCAAATATTCCGGCACGTCCATCTGCGCGACGTCGCGCCTCTCCATCGACAACTCGATATAGCGATGCCCTTCTTTTCCCAGGAGGTTGCGCACCACTGGCCAAGTAGGGGCGAATTCGGCCAGTGTCATCCGACCGTACACATCCAGCGCGTCATCCAGGCGCGGCACATCCTGGACCTCGCACACCTCGTAACCCGCGTCGCGCAGCGCGTCCGCCGCGCCGGCGACGGCCTTGCGCACCAATGGATGCACGCCCTTGCCGCCCGGATCGGCGACCATCGCGACCTTCACCGGCCGCGGAATCGGCGCACCATACGGAGGAACCGGTACGGCCCTCGGGTCACGCGGGTCCGTACCGGCGAGCGCTTCGTACGCCAGACGCAGATCGCCGACCGTACGGGCCAACGGCCCGTCCACCACGAGCACCTGGGTGGCCAGCGCCGGATCGTCCGGGCCGAGGCGGTGGTCGGCGGGGAAGCGTCCGTACGTGGGCTTCAGTCCGGCCACGCCGCAGAAAGAGGCCGGCAGGCGCACCGATCCGCCGGAGTCGTTGCCCAGGCCGATCGTGGCCATGCCACTGGCCACCGCCGCACCGTCGCCGCCGCTGGTCCCGCCCGGCGTGACGCCTCGCGCCCAGGGGTTGGCGGTGTCCCCGTAGAGCTCACTGCGCGTGTGGATGCCGGCGAGGACGAGAGTCGGCATGTTGCTGTGCCCGATCGGGATGGCGCCTGCCGCGCGCAGCCGCGCCACCGGGGGCGCGTCGGAGCGCGCGAGGTGGTGACGGAAGCGTTCGGCACCGTACGTGGTCGGCACGCCCTCTATGTCGGTGGTCTCCTTGACCGTGAAGGGCACTCCGGCGAGCGGCCCCGGGTCCTCCCCCGCGGCACGCCGCCGGTCCACCTCCGCCGCATCCGAACGCGCCCGGTCGGCGAGCAACTGCGTCACGGCGTTGACGGCCGGATTGACCTCGGCGATCCGCTCCAGGTGGCTCTCGACCACCTCGGCGGCGGCCACCTCTCCGCTCCGTACGGCTGCCGCCTGGGCCTCCGCGGACAGCTCCCACAGCGACTGCTGCGCTCCCATTTCGCACCCCTTCGTCGTCAGATGTACCGCTTCGGACGCCCCACAACCAGGGCTCGACGGGGCGGTCCCGCGGCCCACACGTTCCGATGCAAGTGCATCACATCGTACGCTTGTCATCGATACGCACGCATCGCATTACCGGGAGCGCCCCATGCCCAAGCAGGTGGACCACGAGAGCCGGCGTCGGCAGATCGCCGAGGCCGTCTGCCGTCTCGCCGACGAACACGGCCTGGAAGGCGTCACCCTGCGCGACGTGGCGGCGCGCGCCGACGTGTCCATGGGGGCGGTCCAGCGCTGCTTCCGCACCAAAGAGGAGATGCTGGTCTTCGCGCTCGGCCACATCGGCACGCGGATCTCGGCGCGAGTGACCGCCCGGCTCGCCGAGTCCCCCGCCCAGTCGGCCCGTACGGCACTCGGGCACGCGACCACCGAGATCTCCCTGCTGCGCCCCGAGCACCGGGCCGAGGCACGCGTCTGGCTCGCCTTCGTCGCCCAGGCCGCGGTCAGCCCATCACTCGCCGAGATCCTGCGCGGCAACTACACCGACCTGCACGGCCTGTTCACGCGCCTCATCGCCGAGGCCACCGGATCGCCCCACTCGGAGCGCGAGGCGCGCACCCTGCTCGCCCTCACCGACGGCCTGACCACCCACGTCCTGATCGGCCATCTCTCCCCCGACACCGCGCTCGACGCCCTGGACAGCCACTTGGCGCGCCTCTGGGGCGACCTGGCCGCCTGACGCGCCCCGGCCGCCCGACCACCCCCGCGGACGGCACCCCGTACGGCACGGCCCGTCAACTTGCCGCCCACGGCGCCGACATCGCGGTATCGCCGCCGGCCCACCCCGCCTGGGCTCCAGTCTCCGTACGCCCCATCCACGTACCCCGAACGAGGTACTCGTGGAACTTCAGACCTACCGCATACGTCGAAGAGGAAGTACGCATACCAGTCCGGCCGACCGGACGGCGTCGCCCCGACCGCCGGGGCAGGGCTTGCAGAGCGTGACACGATGGATGGTGAATCACTCCGCACAGTCCGAGAGTTGCAACACCGGAAGGGATCTCTGTGAGCAGCCTCAACAAAGGGATCGACAAAGTCGAAGTGACCCTCAAGTGGGACCCCAGCCCCGCGGGCACGTCGGACCACGACCTGGATCTCATCGCCGCGACCTACACGAAGGACGACCCGCGCGGGACCCCCGACTACCTCGTGCACTTCGACAGCCGCTCGCCCGACGGCACCATCATCCTCAGCCGCGACAGCCGCACCGGCCTGGGTCTCGGCACCGACGAGGCCATGGTGCTGGAGCTGAACCGGCTGGCGGACACCTACGCGCGCGTGGTCGTCGGCGTGGCCATTCAGCAGCGCGACGGACGCAAGACCTTCGGGGAGATAGCCAACACCGCCGTCCGCGTCAACGAGGGATACGACGAACTGTCGGCGGACGACTTCTCCGCGGTCGCCGGCGCGACCGCCGCGGTGATAGCCGAATTCGGCCGCGACGAGTCGGGCGAATGGCGATTCCACCCGTCCGTACGGGGCTTCGACGCCGACCCGGAAACCTTCGTCACCGTCATGGGCAACTGAGGGACGACGCAGCCGGCGACGGGCGCGGAGAACACCTCGTACGGACAACTCACCCTTATGTGACCCGCTACGCCCGACCGGTGGGCTCCCCCGCACAGACGCAGGGTGGGGAACCGGAATTCCGGCTCCCCACCCTGGTCATTCAGTCACCCGGAAGGTGTCCCGATCAGCTGCATCCGCTGGTCGAGCCGCAGCCCTCGCACAGGTAGCAGCTGCCCGCGCGCTGCATCTTCGTGCCGCACGAGAAGCACAGCGGCGCGTCGGCGTTGATGCCGAGCTGCATCTCCACCAGTTCCGCGTTGGTGTGGGCCTGCTTCGGGGCCGGGGCCGCGGTCTCCTCGACGATCTCGGTCGTCGAGGTGGGGGCCGACTCCAGGCGGCGCGGGGCCGACTGGACCAGGCTCTCGGCGTCCAGCTCCTCGTCCTCGACCGGCTCGTACGAACCGGTGTCCAGGTGGCGCTGGCGCTCCTCGACGGAGTGGATGCCGAGCGCGGAGCGGGTCTCGAAGGGCAGGAAGTCCAGCGCCAGGCGGCGGAAGATGTAGTCGACGATCGACTGCGCCATCCGCACGTCCGGGTCGTCCGTCATGCCGGCCGGCTCGAAGCGCATGTTGGTGAACTTCGAGACGTACGTCTCCAGCGGCACGCCGTACTGGAGACCCACCGAGACGGCGATGGAGAAGGCGTCCATCATGCCCGCGAGGGTCGAACCCTGCTTGGACATCTTCAGGAAGACCTCGCCCAGACCGTCGTCCGGGTAGGAGTTGGCGGTCATGTAGCCCTCGGCGCCGCCGACCGTGAAGGAGGTGGTGATGCCGGGACGGCCCTTGGGCAGGCGCTTGCGGACCGGACGGTACTCGACGACCTTCTCGGCCGGCTTCTCCTCGGCCTTCTTCTCCTCCTCCTTCTTCTTGGCGGAGAGCGGCTGGCCGACCTTGCAGTTGTCGCGGTAGATCGCCAGCGCCTTCAGGCCGAGCTTCCAGCCCTCGAAGTAGACCTCCTCGACCTCCTCGACGGTGGCCGACTCGGGCAGGTTGACGGTCTTGGAGATCGCGCCGGACAGGAACGGCTGGGCCGCCGCCATCATCCGTACGTGGCCCATGGCCGAGATGGAGCGCTCGCCCATGGCGCAGTCGAAGACCTCGTAGTGGGCGGGGTCCAGGCCGGGGGCGTCGATCACGTTGCCGTTGTCGGCGATGTGGGCGACGATCGCCTCGACCTGCTCCGGCTGGTAGCCGAGCCGCTTGAGCGCCTTGGGGACCGTGTTGTTCACGATCTGCATGGAGCCGCCGCCGACCAGCTTCTTGAACTTGACCAGGGCCAGGTCCGGCTCGACGCCCGTGGTGTCGCAGTCCATCATCAGGCCGATGGTGCCGGTCGGGGCCAGCACGGAGGCCTGCGCGTTGCGGAAGCCGTTCTTGTCGCCGAGGCGGATGACGTCCTGCCACGCCTCGGTGGCCGCGGCCCAGACCGGGGTGTCCAGGTCGTCCATGCGCTTGGCGGCGCCGTTGGCGTCCGAGTGCTGCTTCATGACGCGCTTGTGGGCGTCGGCGTTGCGGGCGTAACCGTCGTACGGGCCGACGACCGAGGCCAGCTCGGCGGAGCGCTTGTAGGAGGTGCCCGTCATCAGCGAGGTGATGGCACCGGCCAGGGCGCGGCCGCCGTCCGAGTCGTACGCGTGGCCGGTGGCCATCAGCAGGGCGCCGAGGTTGGCGTAGCCGATGCCCAGCTGGCGGAAGGCGCGGGTGGTCTCACCGATCTTCTCGGTGGGGAAGTCCGCGAAGCAGATGGAGATGTCCATCGCGGTGATGACCAGCTCGACGACCTTCGCGAAGCGCTCGGCGTCGAACGACTGGTTGCCCTTGTCGTCGTCGCGCAGGAACTTCATCAGGTTCAGCGAGGCCAGGTTGCACGAGGAGTTGTCCAGGTGCATGTACTCGCTGCACGGGTTCGAGGCGGTGATCCGGCCCGACTCCGGCGAGGTGTGCCAGTGGTTGATCGTGTCGTCGTACTGGATGCCGGGGTCGGCGCACGCCCAGGCGGCCTCCGCCATCTTGCGGAACAGGCCCTTGGCGTCGACCTCCTCGATGACCTCGCCGTTCATCCGGCCACGCAGGCCGAACTTCGAGCCGGTCTCGACGGCCTTCATGAACTCGTCGTTCACACGGACGGAGTTGTTGGCGTTCTGGTACTGGACGGACGTGATGTCGTCGCCGCCCAGGTCCATGTCGAAGCCCGCGTCGCGCAGGGCGCGGACCTTCTCCTCCTCCTTCACCTTGGTGTCGATGAAGGCCTCGACGTCCGGGTGGTCCACGTCCAGGACGACCATCTTGGCCGCGCGGCGGGTGGCGCCGCCCGACTTGATCGTTCCGGCGGACGCGTCGGCGCCGCGCATGAAGGAGACCGGGCCGGAGGCGTTGCCGCCGGAGGACAGGAGCTCCTTGGAGGAGCGGATGCGGGAGAGGTTCAGGCCGGCGCCGGAGCCGCCCTTGAAGATCATCCCCTCTTCCTTGTACCAGTCCAGGATCGAGTCCATGGAGTCGTCGACGGAGAGGATGAAGCACGCGCTGACCTGCTGCGGCTGCTTCGTGCCGACGTTGAACCACACCGGGGAGTTGAAGCTGAAGACCTGGTGGAGCAGGGCGTACGCCAGCTCGTGCTCGAAGATCTCGGCGTCCGCCGGGGAGGCGAAGTAACCGTTGTCCTCGCCGGCCTTCGTGTACGTCTTGACGACCCGGTCGATGAGCTGCCGCAGGCTCGACTCACGGGTGTCGGAGCCCACCGCGCCGCGGAAGTACTTGCTCGTGACGATGTTGACCGCGTTCACCGACCAGAAGTCGGGGAACTCGACGCCACGCTGCTCGAAGTTGACCGAGCCGTCGCGCCAGTTGGTCATGACGACGTCACGGCGCTCCCACGTCACCTCGTCGTACGGGTGCACGCCGGGGGTGGTGTGGATGCGCTCGATGCGCAGCCCCTTGCTCGCCTTGCTGCCCTTGGCGCGGGAGCCTCGTGCCGGGCCGCTCGTCGTCTCTGTCATTCCGCCTCCCTGTACGGGCAAACGCCCATATGTGCGCACTTCTTCCCGTGGCACGGTGTGTGTCTGTCTGGCACCAGGGCGCCTGCTTTTGCCCTGGTCAGGTATGTGGTGTGCCGATCTCAGTCGGCGGCGGTGGCGGGCACCGGGACCGCCGGCTGCCCGGCGCTCCCCTCGCACCCGCACTGGCGCGCGGGCGGTCCCTGCTCGCTCTGCTCCCGCAGCTCGGCGATGGCCGCCTCGAAGTCCTCCAGCGAATCGAAGGCCCGATAGACGCTCGCGAAGCGCAGGTAGGCGACGAGGTCGAGTTCCTGCAGGGGGCCCAGTATGGCCAGCCCGACGTCATGGGTGGACAGCTCGGCGCTGCCGGTGGCGCGCACCGCTTCCTCGACCCGCTGGCCCAGCTTGGCGAGGGCGTCCTCGGTGACCGGCCGGCCCTGGCACGCCTTGCGCACGCCGGCGATGACCTTGTTACGGCTGAAAGGCTCGGTGACCCCGCTCCGCTTGATCACCATCAGTGACGCCGTCTCGATGGTCGTGAAGCGGCGGGAGCAGTCCGGGCACTGGCGGCGCCGGCGGATCGAGGTGCCGTCATCGGTGGTGCGGCTGTCGACCACCCGGCTGTCGGGGTGCCTGCAGAAGGGGCAATGCATGAATTCACCCTCCTCACCCTCGAAAATTACGGTCGTGCGCCCATGGTCCCGGCGTACGCCTGATGACCTCCCAGGCGCCCTCACGGGCCCCTCGGAGCAGCCCCAAGCATAGGCGATCCCCAGAGCCCCGAAAGACACCGGCACCACAACTTGTAGGCGGTTGTAGTCATCAAAGCACTAGATGTGGTGTGCGGAGGTCACCCGCGTCCTAGGCGTGTCGCAGCGGGGCGGGGCCTCGGCGGCCGCTCACGGGGCCGCCGACGAGGGTACGGGACATGCCCCGGGGGCGGCTCCGGCGGGGCGGGGATGACAGAATCGACGGCGTCGCGGCACCCGGTCCGTACCCGGCGGGACGGCGCGCGCCCACGGCCAACAGTCCGGGGCGAAGAGTACCGCAATGACCCGAATTGCCTTTCGGCTATACACCTCAGCCCGTGATCAGGTCAGCTAATCCGGAAATTTTCACTCGAACGTGTGTTTGGCGCAACCTTTCGAAAGCAACTACCGTTGGCTAACTAGGGAGCACATTCCGAGAGGGGCCGACGTGACCACCACCGCAGACAGCGCCACCATCACCGCCCAGAGCCACTCCCAGAGCCGATTCGAACCGACCCGGAAACCGCCGATGGACGACGCAATGGCCCCCGAGGGGCAAAAGCCAGCCCGCTCGCTGCCCGGCCGTCCTCCAGGCATCCGCGCCGACAGTTCGGGACTCACCGACCGCCAGCGCAGGGTCATCGAGGTCATCCGGGATTCCGTCCAGCGCCGCGGCTATCCGCCGTCCATGCGCGAGATCGGCCAGGCGGTGGGGCTGTCCAGCACCTCGTCCGTCGCCCACCAGCTCATGGCTCTGGAGCGCAAGGGTTTCCTGCGCCGCGACCCGCACCGCCCCCGGGCGTACGAGGTCCGCGGCTCCGACCAGCCGAGCAACACGCCGACCGACACGACGGGCAAGCCCGCCGCGTCCTACGTCCCCCTCGTCGGCCGGATCGCCGCCGGCGGCCCCATCCTCGCCGAGGAGTCGGTCGAGGACGTCTTCCCGCTGCCCCGGCAGCTGGTCGGCGACGGCGAGCTGTTCGTGCTGAAGGTCGTGGGTGACTCCATGGTGGAGGCCGCGATCTGCGACGGCGACTGGGTCACGGTGCGCCGCCAGCCCGTCGCGGAGAACGGTGACATCGTCGCGGCCATGCTGGACGGCGAGGCCACGGTCAAGCGCTTCAAGCGCGAGGACGGCCACGTGTGGCTGCTGCCGCACAACTCCGCGTACCAGCCCATCCCCGGTGACGAGGCCACGATCCTCGGCAAGGTGGTGGCGGTGCTGCGGCGGGTCTGACCTGCCCCTCGACCGAGCCCCGGGGCCACTGCGCCGGTCCCGGGGCTCTGTCCTGCGCCTGACCGCACCGCTCTCGGCCCCGGCCCTACGCTCCCTCCGCCGTCTTGGCCGCGGCGTCGATGGCGGCCAGGGAACGGCGGACCTGGTTGCGATCGGTGGTGTACCAGAACTCGGGCATGGACTTGCGGAGGAACGAGCCGTAGCGGGCGCGCTCCACGCGGGGGTCCAGGACGGCGACGACCCCGCGGTCGCCCGTGGCCCGTACAAGACGGCCCGCTCCCTGGGCCATCAGCAGGGCGGCATGGGTGGCGGCGACCGCCATGAAGCCGTTGCCGCCCGCTTCCTCCACGGCCTTCTGGCGGGCGCTCATCAGGGGGTCGTCGGGACGCGGGAAGGGCACCCGGTCCATGACCACCAGCTGGCAGTTCGGGCCCGGCACGTCGACGCCCTGCCACAGGGAGAGGGTGCCGAACAGACACGTACGGGCGTCCGCGGCGAAGGTGCGGATCAGCTCGCCGAGGGTCTCCTCGCCCTGGAGGAGGATCGGCATGTCCAGCCGCCCGCGGAGGTTCTCGGCGGCGGCCTGGGCGGCGCGCATGGAGGAGAACAGGCCGAGCGTACGGCCGCCGGCGGCCTCGATCAGTTCGGCCAGCTCGTCGAGCATGTCCGTACGGCTGCCCTCGCGGCCCGGCTGGGCGAGGTGCTTGGCCACGTACAGGATGCCCTGCTTGCCGTAGTCGAACGGTGAGCCGACGTCCAGGCCCTTCCACCGGGGGACGTCCTCGCCTTCCGTCCCCTCCGGTGCGAGGCCGAGGGAGGCGCCGACGCCGTTGAAGTCGCCGCCCAGCTTGAGGGTGGCGGACGTGAGCACGACGGAGCGGTCAGCGAAGAGCTTCTCGCGCAGCAGGCCGGAGACGGACAGCGGCGCGACGCGCAGGGAGGCGCCGAAGCGGTCGTGGCGCTCGTACCAGACGACGTCGTACTCGGAGCCGTTGGCGATGCGCTCGGCGACCGCGTGGACGTTCTCGACGGAGGCGAGGGCCTGCTTGCGTACGGCGTCCTCGTCCTGGACGGACTTGTCGCGGGTCGAGCCGAGGGCCGAGATGACCGTACGCGCCGCGTCACGCAGCGCCATCAGGCAGTAGCCGAGGTCCTCGGGGATCTCTTCGAGGCGGCCGGGCAGGGCCAGCTCCATCAGCCGCTCGAAGGTCTCCGAGGCGGTCAGGAGCTGGTCGGCGGCCTTCTCGTTGACCAGCTTGGCGGCGCGCTTGACGGCCCGGTTGACCTGGCCGGGAGTGAGCTCTCCGGTGGCCACGCCGGTGACGCGGGAGACCAGCTCATGGGCCTCGTCGACGATCAGTACGTCGTGCTGGGGCAGCACCGGGGCGCCCTCGATGGCGTCGATGGCCAGCAGGGCGTGGTTGGTGACGATCACGTCGGCGAGCTTGGCACGCTCGCGAGCGGCCTCGGCGAAGCACTCCGCGCCGTACGCGCACTTCGAGGCGCCCAGACACTCGCGCGAGGAGACCGAGACCTGGCCCCAGGCGCGGTCGGAGACGCCGGGGGTGAGGTCGTCGCGGTCGCCGGTCTCGGTCTCGTCCGCCCAGTCGCGCAGCCGCAGCAGGTCCTTGCCCAGCTTGCTCGTGGGCGTCGCGTGCTCGAAGGGGTCGAAGAGGCCCTCCTCCTCTTCCTGCGGGACGCCTTCGTGCAGGCGGTGCAGGCAGACGTAGTTGGAGCGGCCCTTGAGCATGGCGAACTGCGGACGGCGGCGCAGCTGCGGGTGCAGGGCGTCGACCGTACGCGGCAGGTCGCGCTCGACCAGCTGGCGCTGGAGCGCGAGGGTGGCCGTGGCCACCACCACTCGGTCGCCGTGGGCCAGCGCCGGCACCAGGTAGCCGAGCGACTTACCGGTGCCGGTGCCAGCCTGTACGAGCAGGTGGGAGCTGTCGTCGACCGCTTCGGCGACGGCTTCGGCCATGGCGATCTGGCCGGGGCGCTCGGTGCCGCCGACAGCGGTGACGGCGGCGTGCAGCAGATCGGGGAGGGAGGGCTTCGTCATAGCGCTGCCACCCTACGCGGGCCCACTGACAATCTGCTCGGTCACGGGTGGTGGAGCGGGTTGGGCACGGTGCCGTGCACGGCGGCGTGCGGACGCTGGGCCCGGTCGCGGTATCCGTCGAGGTGGAGACGGTTGCGGTTCAGGCACAGCCGGGCGATGCGGGGGGTGAGCAGGTCGAAGGTCTCGTGTCGTTTCTTCAGGTGCGGGAAGCGTCCCTGGTGGCGCAGGATCTCCGCCCGTACGAGGGACCAGAACTCCGCTTCGGGTACCGCGAGTTGCTGCTCGCACAGTGGGGCGAGGTAGCGGAAGACCCCGACGAAGAGGCCGGAGTGGATGAACTGGGTGAGGAAGTCCGGCGGTTCGGTGAGCAGCACCGCGCGTACGTCGGCGGGCATGCCCGCGTGCTCGGGCAGCGGGTCGGCACAGGTGTTGACGTCGTCGACGAAGTCCTTGACCGCGAGGCGGGTGGGGACGTCCTGCTGGTCGAAGACGACGATGGCGTTCTCGCCGTGCGGGGAGAAGACCGTGCCGTACTGGTAGAGGAAGTGCAGCAGGGGCGGCAGCAGAGCGGCGAAGAGGTGGCGCAGCCAGACGCGGGGGGCCAGGCCGGAACGGTGCACCAGTTCGGCCGTTAAGGCGCGCCCGTGCGGGTCGGTCTGCAGGAGCGCGGCCAGGGTGCGGGCCCGCTCCCCCGGCTCCAGGTAGCGGCTGATCGGTTCCCGCCAGATACAGCCCAGCAGTTCCTTGTACTGGTACGGGACACCGGGCAGCCGGTCGTACAGGGGGTGTTCGACGGTGACGGAGGCGGTCTCGCCGAGCAGGATCACGCGGGTCTCGTCGCGCAGGTACGGGTCGGCGTCACGCAGGCCGTGGACCCAGGCGGTGACGGCGGGGGCGGCGATGGTGCGTTCGGTCGGCAGGCCGCGCCAGACGAGGGTGTTGAGGACGGAGAGCGGGAGTTTGACCGTGCGGGCCCGGGGGCGGCTGAGGTTGAGGAAGGTGCGGATCGACTGCTGGGGCAGTCGCAGGTCGTTGTCAGTGGCGAGTGGGACGATGGATTTGTCGGCGAGTTGGGGGGCGAAGAGAGGCGCGACGGTCTCGTCCCACTGCCAGGGGTGGACGGGGAGGTAGAGGTAGTCGGCGGGGTCGAGGCCCTGCGAGGAGAGGGTGCGGGTGAAGGCGGCGCGGGTTTCGGGGGTGAGTTCATCGGCGTAGAGACGATCGGGGGTGGCCAGGGCCGGGACGCCCCGGTAGACGGCCAGCCGGCGGTGCGCGGCGATCCAGGGCAGGCGCTGCGGGGTGCGGGCCTCGGGTGACCAGACGGCGGCGTCGGTCGCGGAGAAGCCGAGGCGGCCCTTGTTGGCGACGAGCCAGGGGTGGCCGGTCTGGTGGCCTTCCAGGGCGGCGTAGTCGAGGTCGGCGAGCGCCGCCGCGCTGAGGGCCGTGGCGTCCAGCCAGGTGTCGGCGGCGAGGGTGGCGGTCAGCTCGCGGATGAGGTGGCCGGTGGTGTCACCGGACAGGCCCAGGACGGTGTCGTGGGCGTGGAAGAGGAAGTGAAGGGGGTCGCCCGTGGGGGTGATGGAGTCGGGATCGACGCGCCAGTGTCCGTACGCGCCGCGCCGGGCCCGGAAGCGGTAGGTCACGTCTTCGGTCAGACGCAGACGGTACGGGCGGGTCCCGTCCGCGGTGCGGGCGCGCGGGGGGCCTGACGGGGGCGTCTGGGCGGAGGCCGGGAGCGGGACCTTGGAGGGGGGAGCGGGGGCCGGGGCCTCGGAGGGGGAGCCGGGAGCCGGGGCCTTGGGGGCGGGGCTGGGGGCGTTGCCGTGGGCGGAGCCGGGAGCGTGGCTGGGGCCGGGGGCGTGGCTGAGGCCCGGGGTATGGGCGCTGCGGTCGTCGGCGGGGCTGGGGCTGGGGCCGGGAGCGGCGACGTGGCCGTCGCGGGGGCCGGGGACGGAGGCGTCCGGGAGGTCGGGTTCGGGGGTGATCACCTCCTCGTACGCGAACTCCGCCAGCATCTTGGCGAGCAGCCGACGAGCGGCCCTCCGCCACGCGCGGTGGTCGGCTGCGCCGTCGCCGAGCGGCTCGCCTCCGGGGGTTGCGGTGATGGGGGGCTCGGTGCAGGCGACCCCGCTGCCGGGCGGTGCGGTGGCGGGGGCTGCGGTGGCGGGGACTGTGATCGCGGGGGTTGCGATGGAGGGGGGTGGGGCCGCAGGGAAGGCGTGCCCGGTGGAGGGGGGTGCGGGGGTGTCGGCGGCGGGGTTGCCCTGACCGGGGGTGCCGGGGCCGCCGGGCTCGGGGCCACCGACCCCGGAATCGCTGGACTCGCAGCCACCGGCACCGGAATCGCGGGACCCGCTGCCGCCGGAGCTGCCGGGCGGGGGGCTGCTGGGCCCGCTGCTGCCAGGGACTTCAGGACCAGGGCTGCCGGAGCCATCGGTCCGGGAGCGTTCGGTTCCGGGGCTGCTGGGCCCGCTGCTGCCGGCGCTGCCGGGCTGAGCGCCGCCGGAAGCGGGCCTGTCAGCGGCAGGGGCGCCGGAGGCGGTGTTCGCGCCCCCGGGGCTGCCGGACGCGGGACTGCCCGATGCGGGGCTGCCCGACCCGGGGCTGCCGAGGGTGGGTTCGGGGAGGTCGAGGCTGTCGGCGCCGCGGCTGTGGGGGCCCGGGCTGCCGCCGTTGGGGTCGCCGGTGCCGGATTCGGGGCTATGGAGAGGTTCGGGAGAAGGACGCAAGGCGGGACTCCTGGGGACGAGACCTGAGCGACACGGACAGTGCGTGAGAGGGAGGGGTCAGGTGTGGAGACACGGACAGTGCGAAGGGTGCGGTCGGAACGGCCGGAAGAACCGGAAGGGAGAGGAGCGCTGAGAGGGAGGAGAGGGTCGGGAGGGAGGGAAAGGCCGGAGCAGCCTGAAGGGGCGGAGTGGCATGAAGGGGCGGACGGGTGGCTGGTGGGGGCAGAGGCCGCCGCCGTGCATGCGGTGGGGGCGCAGGCAGTGACGGTGGGCAGGCGGAAGCCGCCGACGGGGGAACGTCGGCGGCGGGCGCGAACCGCGGCGGTGGTCACAGGAGGTGGCGGTGGGCGCGATCGCGGATCATGAGGGCCGCGCGTTTGGCGGGCAGGTCGAGCTCGTCGGCGTAACGGAATCCGGCGCCGAGGAACGCGGCGACGGACGGGATGTTGCGCAGGTCGGGCTCGGCGACGACCCGGCCGCACCGCGGGCGGTGGTCCAGGACGAGGTCCGCGGTGGCGCGCAGCAGCGCGGTCCCGATGCCGCGGCCCCGGTCGGCGACGCCCCCGATCAGCAGGTGCAGCCCCGTGTCGTGTGGCCGGGCCGGGTAGTAGCGGGCGACCGGGTCCAGGTCGGCGCGGTAGACCTCCCAGTAGCTCATGGGGACACCGCCCAGTACGCCGAGGCAGGGCACGCTGCGTCCGTCACCGTCGAGTTGGGCGCGCAGGTGGGCGGCGGTGGTCTCCTCCGGTCCGGCCAGTTCCCAGAACGCCGCGACGGCCGGGTCGTTCATCCAGGCCGAGATCAGCGGCAGGTCGCGCTCGATGCGTACGGGAACGAGCTGGAACGGGCCGGCGGCGGTCGGCGCCGGGTGCCAGCCCGCGATGTGGTCGAGCAGGTCGCCGCCGGCCGGGCTGTCGTCCGGATCGGCGGACAGCGGCGCGTCGCTGAACAGCGCGGTGATGTCGGGCGGCAGGTGCAGGTCGAGGGTGTCGTCGAGTGCGTCGTCCGGAGGTGGTTCGAGTGGGGTTTCCAGGGGGCGGTCGAAGGTCTCGTCGGGTCCCGGGTCGATGCCGGATTCGGTGGGGGGCACGGCGGCGCTCTCTCCTTTCCGGGCCTCCTCACGAGGTCACGGGGCGGGCGGGCAGGGAATCGGGGGGAAGGACTCGCGGGGTGGTGCGAGGTGGGGTGGGCGGGGCTGGTTGGGCGGGGCTGCTTGGGCGGGACGGTCGAGGACGCCAGATGTCCGACGCCGGATGTCGGATGTCGGATGTCGAGTGAGACGGCTACGGCATGGGAGCCAGGGACAGAGGCGGGGTGGGGGGCTCGGAACGCCTGCGGAAACGTGGACGGAAACGGGGGACGGACGAGGCGGAATCAGGGGCCGGGAAGGCCAGGAGGGGCAGAAGGGTCAGAGGTGGAGGGGGTTGGGGATGGTGACGTAGACGGACTGGGTGTCGACGGGGCCGACGAGTTCGTCGAGGCCGCGCAGCCGGGTCAGCAGATTGGCCTTGCAGCGCAGGGTGCGGGCTTCGAGGAGTCGGCCGGGCAGCGGTGAACGGTGTGCCGCGGGCCCGGCGGCGGCATCGGTGAGGAAGCGGCGGAAGGCCGCGAGAAGCACGTTCTCGCCGGCCAGGCGCTGCGATCCGAAGGCGCCGATGAGACCTAGGACGTTGTTGATGCCGAGGTAGTAGGCGAAGCGCTCGTCGGTGACCTCGTCGGTGACGAAGGTGTCGCTGGCGGCGCCGATGCCGGGCAGCCGCCGCTCCAGCTCCGCACGCCGCGACTCGCGGAAGTAGTAGCCCTGGTTGTCCCGGTAGCGGCCGCCGGCGGGCCAGCCGTCCCGGTCCAGCAGGACGAGGGTGTTCTGCTGGTGGGCTTCGAGGGCGACGCCCGCGGTGCCGTCGAGCCAGAGGACGGGCCGTACCACCGCTTCGAGGTAGCGCAGGAACCACTCGGTGGCGACGGCGCCCGCGGGCCGGCCGGTGCGGGCGGTGAGCCTGCCGATGACGTCGGCGAGGCGGGAGCGCAGGCCGAGGCGGCCGGGCCACGGGCGGGGCGAGGTGAGGGCGGCGATGCAGACGGCGTCGTCGGAGTCGGCGAACGGGTTGTGCCGGACCACCACGTCCAGCCCGCGCACCGGCTCGCCGTCGGCTCCGGTGACGCCGAGCCAGGCCGGGTCACGGACGATGTCGAAGCCCGGTGTGCCGGGGAAGGCCGCCCGCCACTGCGCGGCGAGGCCGGTACGGAGCAGCCGGTGCACCTCGACGCCGCGTTGCAGCTCCTTGCGGAGGTTGTCGCGGCGGGAGTTGGTGATGCGCACGCCCAGGGAGAGCTTGAGCATGGCGTCGCGGCCGGGGCGGAAGACGGTGCGTACGGAGGAGGTGGGGTGCCAGGCCGGGCCGCCGGCGCCCAGGTCGCGGAGGTGTCCCGACGCGTACAGCTCGGCGATGTCCGGGCGGTGGCCGAGCTGGTGGGCCTGCCAGGGGTGCATCGGCAACGGCAGGGTGCCGGCGGGCGCCTGGGGAGCCCCCTCGGCGAAGCGGGCGGCCAGCCGCTCGGCGGGGACGGTCCGGCCGCGCTCGGTCCAGGCCGAGTCGGCGGCGAACACGTCCCGGTGGACGGCCATCCAGTGGAGGCGGAACGCGCCGCGCAGCTCCGGCGAGTAGGCGCGCGTCTCGGCGTCCGTCAGGCCTTCCCGGCTCTTGGGGGTGGGGTGCATGGGGTGGCCGAAGAGCAGGTCCTGTTCGGCGGCGAGGAAGCGGGAGCCGCCGCGGTCGTCGGCGGGGGCGGCACACCGGTCGGCGAGGAAGGCCGCGGTGTGCCGTACGGAGTCGGCGACGCGGCCGACGAGGTCGGCGCTTTCGCTGTCCGGTGGGCCGGCAGGATGGTGTGAGGACCGGCTGGAGAGGTGACCGGGGGTGGCGCCGGGCGCGGGACGGGGCGCCGCGGGGAGGGCGGAGGCACCGCCGCTGTCCGTACTGCCGGAGCCGTCGTACCCCTGCCCGTGTCCCGGCCCAAATTCCTGCTCGTATCCCTGCTCGTATCCCTGCTCGTATCCCTGCTCGTATTCCTGCTCGTATCCCTGCTCGTATTCCTGCCCGTATCCCTGGGTGTGGCCCTGCCCGTACCCCTGCCCGTGTCCCGGGCCGTCGCCGACGCCTTTGCCGGACACGGCTCCCGCGTCACCCCGCACGGCCTCCCGGCGCAGCAGGGCGGCGAGGGTCACCGCGTCCAGTGGCGCGGCGTCGGCGGGGGCGCCTTCCAGTACGGGTGCGCCGAGACGGTGCCAGCCGGTGTCCGACCAGTACAGAACGGGGATGTGCAGGGCCGCGGCGCTGGCGCCGAGAGGCAGGTGCAGCCGGTTGCCGGACGGGCGGGGCGTACCGCTCTCGCGAATCCAGCAGCGGAGCAGTCCCTCGGCACCGGCGGCGTCGGCGGCGACGGCCGGGTCCGGGTGCTCCAGCCGATCCTGCTCGGGGTCGGGGGCCGGGTCCTGGGCGGAGGCCTCGGCAACGGAGTCCTCAGCAGGGGCAGAGGCCGGGTCCGGTTCCTGCCCCGGGTTCTGCACGGTGGTCTGTCGGGCGCTCCCCTGCTCGGCAGCACACCCGGCCGCGGCCACGGCCACGGGCTCGGCCTCGATCCCGACCTCGTCGTCCGCGTACACGGTGACGACCCGGGTCGCCCCGAGGCCGTGGCAGTCCTCGTGCCCGTGCCGCTCGTGGTGCCCGAGCCGTACGGCGCAACCGGTGTGGCCGCCGTGCTCGCCGCTTTCGGCGGTGTCGTGGGCGCCGGCGCGCCGGTTCTGGCGCGGCACGGCGGGCTCCCGGAGCCGGGCCAGGGGTTCACGGGGCAGACGTCGCTCGTCGGCCGGAGTCCCGTCGGGGCCGGGGCGTTCGTTCATCGGGGTGTGCCTCGCAGGGTCGACGCGGTCTGGACGTGGGTGGGGCGGTGAGAAGGCGTACGGCGGGAGGAGAGCGTGTGGCGGGAGGGGGGTGCGGGGCGAGAGGAGGTCGCGGGGCGGGAGCGGCGTACCGATCGGAGCGGAGCCCGGCGACGGGGCGACGAGCAGCGGTTCCCGGTACGCCCGCAACGGCGGCGCCGCGGACAGCAGCGACGCGGACAGCAGTGACGCACGCCGGAGCCCGCACTCCCGCTCACTCCCCCGCTCACTCCCCCGCTCACGGCGTCCCTCCGGACACCTGCCGCGGTACCGCGTGGTCCTGCCCCCCCGGCGCGGGCGCCCCGCCCGCCGCCCCGTCCGGGCGCGCCATGCCGCCCGCCCCCGTCCGTGCCGCGGCGGCCAGCGCGTCGGCGAGGCGGTCGAGGACCGCGTCCGCCTGCTCGTCGGTGATGGTGAGCGGCGGCAGCAGCCGGACCACCGCGCCGTGGCGGCCGCCCAGTTCGACGATCAGGCCCCGGTCCAGGCACTCCTGCTGGACGGCCGCGGCCAGTGCGGGCGCGGCCGGGCGGGCGCCCGCTGGGTCCGGGGCGGCGTCCGGGTCGACCAGTTCCAGGCCGAGCATCAGGCCGCGGCCCCGTACGTCACCGACGCAGTCGTGTTCGGCGGCGAGTTCGCGCAGCCGGGACGTCATGCGGACGCCCAGCTCACCGGCGCGCCGCGCGAGGTCGTTCTCCCGGACGTACGCGAGGGTGGCCGCGCCCGCCGCCATCGCGAGCTGGTTGCCGCGGAAGGTGCCGGCGTGCGCGCCGGGCGGCCAGGCGTCCAGCTCCTCGCGGTAGACGATGACCGCGAGCGGCAGGCTGCCGCCGATCGCCTTGGACAGCACGAGGACGTCGGGGACCACGCCGCTGTGTCCGACGGCCCAGAACGCGCCGGTACGGCCGACGCCGGTCTGCACCTCGTCCACGATGAGGGGGATGTCCCGTACGGCCGTCAGCTCGCGCATCCGGCGCAGCCAGCTGTCGGGCGCGGGGATCACCCCGCCCTCGCCCTGGACCGGTTCCAGGATCATTCCGGCCGGTCTGCCGACTCCGCTCTTGTCGTCGTCCAGCACGTTCGCGGTCCAGCGCGCCGCCAGTTCGGCGCCGTGCTCGCCGCCCGTGCCGAAGGGGCAGCGGTAGTCGTACGGATACGGGAGCCGGGTCACGGAGGTGTCGCGCGCGCCCCCGGACGCCGCGAGCGCCCCCGCCGTCATGCCGTGGTAGGCGCCGGTGAAGGCCGCGAGCCCGTCCCGGCCGGTCGCGGTCCGTACCAGCTTGAAGGCGGCCTCGACGGCGTCCGTGCCGGCCGGGCCGCAGAACTGGACGCGGCCGTGGTCGGCGAGTTCCGCGGGCAGGGTGGCGAACAGTTCGGTGACGAAGGCGTCCTTGACCGGGGTCGCCAGGTCGAGGACGTGCAGGGGGGCGCCGGAGTCCAGGACGGAGCGGATCGCCTCCAGGACGACGGGGTGGTTGTGCCCGAGCGCGAGGGTGCCCGCTCCGGAGAGGCAGTCCAGGTAGCGGCGGCCGTCGGCGCCCTCGATGGTCAGCCCGCGGGCGCGCACCGGGACGATGGGCAGCGAGCGCGCGTACGTACGGGCGGCGGACTCGCGGAGCGACTGCCGCCGCAGGATGCCCTCGGGGGCGGGAGGGGGTGCCATCGGCAGGGGCTGGGTCAAGGCCACGGCGGTTCGGTCCTCCTGCTGCTGAACTCTTCTGTTGAACTGCTCAGTTGAACTGCGGGCCCGCGGCGCGCCGATCGCGCCCCGACGGGCCGTTCCGTCGCGCACCGGGCCTGGTCCGTTGTCGGCAGGTGGCCGGGCTTCCGCGGTGGGACGCCGCCTCCGTCACCGACCATGACTCAGCCGCCCCCCGTACGTATCAACGACGCCGCCCGCGGGAGAACACGGCCTGCCGGAAGATCCTTGGAGCGCACGCGGGCCGGGCGCGGCGAAGGCGGGAGTCGGGAACGGCAACCGGGGCCGGGAGCGGCTACCGGAGCCGGGAGCGCGCAGGAGCCGGACCCGCAGACCACCCGGCCACCCGACCACCCGACCACCGGGAGCACGGGAAGCCAGGAGCGCACGCCGCGAGCGCCCCGGCGGCACCCCACTCCGACGCCCGCCCCGCACGCCCCATCCGCGCCCCGACACCACCCCCGGCCACCGCTCCCGCCCACCTCTCCCGTCCACCGCCCCGCCCCATCCCCAGCAGCCCCCGCGGAAAGATCCCCTCCGAACCGGAACCGGGGACCCGCTCGCCGCCGTCCCCAACGTCACCGGCATAGTGGGGACCTGCGCCCGGCTTTCCGGTGCATGACAAAACAGCAGATGCGGGCATGTCCGGGGGCATCACCGGCAAGACCACCCAAGGCGCGGTACGGCCGCCCGAGTCCGGACACGTTCCCGCGGCACGCCTGAACAGACCAGGGGGAGTTCACCCATGCGATCCATACGTCGGCCGGTCCTGGCCGCGGCCGCCCTCACCGCCGTGGTGGCGCTGACCGCCACCGGCTGCGGGCCCGAGGGCAACCAGGCGGACGGCAAGCCCAGCCAGTCCGCGGAACAGGGCAGTGCGGGCGGGGGTGGCTTCACGATCCCCAAGGACATCCAGGACAAGCTCAAGGAACACGGCGTCGACCTGGACAAGTGGAAGAACGGCGAGTGGAAGAACTGGGACAAGGACAAGTGGCTCCGCGAGGCCAGTGAGTTCATCAACCCGATCATCCAGGGCCTGTGGGACCCGGACCGGGCGAGCAAGGCCAAGCCGCCGAAGGAGCCCACGCCCAAGGACATCTCCGGTGACCAGGGGCGCACCGACCCGGACCCGCGTCCGGTCCAGGCCAAGGCCGTCAAGCCGCCGTTCGGCCAGAACGCGCCCGGCCTCGGCAAGATCTTCTTCGACACTCCCGAGGGCCACGCGGTCTGCTCCGGCGCGGTGGTCAAGGACCCGGCGCACCCGGGCAAGTCGAACCTGGTGTGGACCGCGGGCCACTGCGTGCACGCCGGCAAGAGCGGTGGCTGGTACCGCAACATGGTCTTCGCCCCGTCGTTCAACGACACCGGCAAGTCCGCGGCCCAGCTGGAGAACGCCTCGCGTGAGCAGATGTTCCCCAAGGGCGTGTGGTGGGCCGACGGCGCGTCGACGTCCAGCCAGTGGATCGGCCAGGGCGGTCCGCAGGGCAACAGCGTGCCGATGGCGCCGTACGACTTCGCCATCATGCACGTGACGCCGGAGAAGGGCGCGGGCAGCAAGTCCCTCGAAGAGGTCGCCGGCGGCGCCTACTCGGTGGACTTCAACGCCTCCGCGATCCCGGACATCCCGAGCATCACCGCCCAGGGCTACCCTGCCGAGGCACCGTTCGACGGCGCGACGCTGCAGCAGTGCACCGACAAGCCGGGCCGTCTCTCGCTGGACGCCAAGAAGCCGACGATGTACCGCATCGGCTGCCTGATGACCGCCGGTTCCTCCGGTGGCCCCTGGTTCGCCAAGGGCTCGGACGGCAAGCCGGCCCTGGTGTCCAACACCTCGATCGGCCCGCGTCCGGCCGGCTGGCTGGCGGGCCCGCACCTCGGCCCGGAGGCCAAGAGCATGTACGGCGCGATGAGCAAGAAGTTCGCGTCGAAGTAGTCGAAGCAGTCGAAGTCGTCGCAACAGCGGCGGTCGCCCCCGCGCACGCCGGGTGACCGCACACCGCGCGCCCCGGCCGCGTATCCGTACAACGGGTACGCGGCCGGTCCCGTCCACCAGCCGTCCGCGACGGAACACAGCCCGGCGCAGGCACAGCCCGGCACGACACAGCACGGCACAGCCCGGCAGGACACGACCGGGCGCGGAAAGCACGACAGAACACGGCGACGCACGGCAGAACACGGCGAAGGCCCGCCCCGGCTCCCCGGGACGGGCCTTCGTACTACCTGCGGTGACGCGCCTGCGTGCTTACGCGCCTGCATCCGCCACGGCGCGCGGCATTACGCCGCGGGCACGTACGGCCGGAACTCCGCGGCCAGTTCCTCGTGCACCCGCGCCTTGAGGACGGTGCCCTCCGCGACGTGCTCCTCGGAGATCACCTCGCCCTCGGCGTGCGCACGCGAGACCAGCGCGCCCTGGGTGTACGGCACCAGCGCCTCGATCTCGACGCGCGGCCGCGGCAGCTCCTCGTCGATCAGCGCGAGCAGCTCGTCGATGCCCTGGCCGGTACGCGCCGAGACCAGCAGCGCGTGCTTCTCCTGGCGCAGCAGCCGCTGGAGGACCAGCGGATCGGCGGCGTCCGCCTTGTTGACGACCACGATCTCCGGGACGTCGGTGGCGCCGACGTCGCGGATCACCTCGCGCACGGCGGCGAGCTGCTCCTCGGGCACCGGGTGCGAGCCGTCGACCACGTGGAGGATGAGGTCGGATTCGCCGACCTCCTCCATCGTGGAGCGGAACGCCTCGACGAGGTGGTGCGGCAGGTGGCGGACGAAGCCGACGGTGTCGGCGAGGGTGTAGAGCCGCCCGCTGGGCGTCTCGGCCCGGCGCACGGTCGGGTCCAGGGTGGCGAACAGCGCGTTCTCCACCAGGACGCCGGCTCCGGTCAGGCGGTTGAGCAGGGAGGACTTGCCGGCGTTCGTGTAGCCGGCGATGGCGACCGAGGGGACCTTGTGACGGCGGCGCTCCTGGCGCTTGGTGTCGCGGCCGGTCTTCATCTCCGCGATCTCCCGGCGCATCTTCGCCATCTTCTCGCGAATCCGCCGCCGGTCCGTCTCGATCTTGGTCTCACCGGGACCACGGGTGGCCATGCCGCCGCCCGTGGAGCCGGAGCCACCGCCACCCATCTGCCGGGACAGCGACTGGCCCCAGCCGCGCAGCCTGGGCAGCATGTACTGCATCTGCGCCAGCGAGACCTGCGCCTTGCCCTCCCGGGACTTGGCGTGCTGGGCGAAGATGTCGAGGATCAGGGCCGTACGGTCGACGACCTTGACCTTGACGACGTCTTCGAGGTGGATCAGCTGGCCGGGGCTCAGCTCACCGTCGCAGACCACCGTGTCCGCGCCGGACTCCAGGACGATGTCGCGCAGCTCCAGGGCCTTGCCCGAGCCGATGTACGTGGCCGGGTCGGGCTTGTCGCGGCGCTGGACGACGCCGTCGAGGACGAGCGCGCCGGCGGTCTCCGCGAGGGCGGCGAGCTCGGCGAGCGAGTTCTCCGCGTCCCGGACCGTGCCCGTGGTCCAGACACCGACGAGGACCACGCGCTCCAGACGCAGCTGGCGGTACTCGACCTCGGTGACGTCTTCGAGCTCGGTGGACAGGCCGGCCACCCGGCGCAGCGCGGCCCGCTCGGTGCGGTCGTACTGCTCGCCGTCACGCTCCCCGTCGATCTCGTAACTCCAGGCGACGTCCTCTTCCATCAGGGCGTCGGCCCGGCGGCTCTCGGGGAGGCGCTGTTGGTCCTGCGGAAGGGATGAAGAGGAGGTCATTTGATCCTTTGTGTCGTTGGGACGTCCCGTGCGGGGCCGTGCGGCCCCGGGACTCTCGATCGTGACAACGTCCATGACGCCCGGGAGATTCCCGGCCGCCGCGTCATCGGCCAGATGATGGTCGCACGACCGCCGGGGGCCGTCACCCGGGTTTTCCGGGCGGGGCGGCGGGCCGTGGCCCGACAGGCTCGGCACCCGGCTATCCGGCGGACTCGGAGGCGGGCTTCCCCACAGGTTTCGCGCCCGGCTTCCCGGCCGGCTTGCCTCCCGTCGTCCCGGCAGGCTTGGCGGCCGGCTTCGCCGCGGGATCGGTGACCGGCTTCCCGTTCGGCTTCCCGGCCGGTTGCGCGGAGGGCTTCCGTGCGCCCGGCTTACGCGCCGGCGGCTGCGGCGTCCGGTAGTGGCTCTTCCAGTCCGGGTGCCCCGGCATCGGCGGGGTCTTCGCGTCGTACAGCCAGCTGCGGAAGAAGCCCGAGAGGTCCTGGCCCGATGTGCGGGAGGCCAGCGCGACGAAGTCCGCTGTGCCCGCGACGCCGTCGCGGTGCCGGGCCACCCAGGCGCGTTCCAGCCGGTCGAAGGCGGCGTGCCCGATCTTGGCGCGCAGCGCGTACAGGACGAGCGCGCTGCCGTCGTACATCACGGGGCGGAAGATGCCGGTCTTGTTGCCCGGGGTGGGCGCCTTCGGTGCCCCGGGCGGGCCGCCCTCGGCCCGCATCCGGTCCGAGACGCTGTAGGCGCGCCGGGTGCGCTCGTCCATGGACATCTTGGCGTGCTCGTGCGCGTACAGCTCCTCGTACCAGGTGGCGTGCGACTCGTTGAGCCAGGCGTCCGCCCAGGTACGCGGGGAGACGCTGTCGCCGAACCACTGGTGCGCCAGCTCGTGGACCATGATCGCTTCGATGTACCAGCGGGGGTACTGCTGCGTGGTGAACAGCCGCTCCTCGAAGAGGGACAGCGTCTGGGTCTCCAGCTCGAAGCCGGTCTCGGCCTGCGCGAGCAGCACCCCGTACGTCTCGAAGGGGTAGCGGCCGACCTTGCCCTCCATCCATGCGAGCTGGCCCGGCGTCTTGGCGAGCCATGGCTCCAGGCGCTTGCGGTCGGCAGCCGGTACGACGTCGCGGAGCGGCAGGCCGTGCGGCCCGTCGCGGCGGACGACGGCGGAGCGGCCGATGGACACCTGCGCGACCTCGGTGGCCATGGGGTGGGCGGAGCGGTAGACCCAGGTGGTGGTGGCCGGGGCCGCGCGCCCGTGCCGTGCGTCCTGCCCTGCCCGTACGTCCTGCACGGCCCGTACGGGGGCCCTCCCCGGCGCGGCGCCCGGATAGCGCGCCACGCGCAGCCCGTTGGCGACGACCGTCAGGCCCTTGGGCGCGGTGACGCGGAAGGTGTAGAGCGCCTTGTCCGACGGGTGGTCGTTGCTCGGGAAGATGCGGTGCGCGGCGTCGACCTGGTTGGCCATCACCAGCCCGTCCTTCGTGCGCAGCCAGCCGTCCTCCTTGACCTTGCCGCCCTTGCGGGGGCGCGGGTCGCTGGTGTGCCGGACGACGATGCGCATCGGGCTGCCGGCGCGCACGGTGTGGTGGGGTGTGACGACCAGGTCCTCGCCGCGGGTGACGTGGCCGGCGGGCCGGCCGTCGACCTCGACGGAGCGGACGGTGCCGTGCGCGAAGTCGAGGTTGAAGCGCTCCAGGCGGGCGGTGGCCCGCGCAGTGATCTTCGTGACGGCGTCCAGCGGCCGGTCGTTGTGGCCGGAGTACGTCAGGGCGATGTCGTACGCGCGGACGTCGTAGCCGGGGTTGCCGAGGTGCGGGTAGAGCCGGTCGCCGATGCCGAGCGGGGTGGCGTCCGGCAGGCCGGCGGCGACCAGTGAGGCGGCGGCGAGCAGGCCGAGCGCGGTCCGGCGGCGGGCGGCGGCTCCCGGGAGGCGGCGTGGCCGCGGGCGGCACGGGGCGCCTTCGGGGCCCCGTGCGGCGGCGGAGCCGGGGCCGGCGGCGGGCTGGGACGAGGAATGCGGCATGACAAACCGCTATCAGCGCGGGGCCCCGGCCCGTGGCCGACGCGGCAGTACGGCACCCGAACGAGGGGATACTTGCGCCCGTCGAGGCCGGAGTGGCGCATGTGGGTGCCGCGCCGTTCAGGCGCCTACGCGTACGTCCTCACCGGCCCGTATGCCCCAGGCCCGTACACCCCCGCAGCCCCCTACGGCCCCCTACGGCCCTCAGGCTCGTACAACCCTCTTCGCCCCTACGCCCCTCCGCCCTGTCTCCCCTACACCCCCTCAGGAGCGCACCGCCACCGTCGACTGCGCCCGGCCCGCCCGCAGCACGTCGAAGACGCCCGGCACCTGCCGCATCGCCCGCATCAGGGACGGCAGCTTGGCCGCGTCCGGCAGATGCAGGGTGTACGTGTGCCGTACGCGCTGCTCGCGGGGCGGTTCCACGGCCGCCGCCACCACGGCGGCGCCCTCGGCGGCGATGGCCTCGGTGAGGTCGGCGAGCAGGTGCGGCCGGGTGAACGCCTCCGCGAGGAGGGTGACCCGGCAGCCCTGTACGCGGTTTCCCACGCCGCGCCAGCGCGCGCCGACCGGCTGCCGCCCGGAGGCCGCCATCCGGGCCACCACGGGACACAGCGCACGGTGCACGGTGACGATGCCGCCGCGCACGGCGAAGCCGGTGACGTTGTCGGGCGGTACGGGCGTGCAGCAGCCCGCGAGCCGCACGGTCGCGCCGGGGAGGTCGGTGGACAGGCCGGGGGTGTCCCCGCCGGGCGAGCGCCCGGAGGTCATGGCGGCCCCACGCGGCCCGCCCGTACCGCTGGGTGTGCCCGCCCCCACGGGCCCCTCCCCCGCTCCCGTCTCCGCCCCCGGGTGGGCGTCCAGCCAGCGGGAGATGGCGAGCCGGGCTGCCGCGGTGCGGGTGTGGTCGAGCCAGTCCGGCGACGGTCCGGAGGCGGAATCGGGGGCCATGAGCAGGTGCAGGCTGTCGCCGTCGCGCAGGACCGTGGAGAGCGTCGCGAGGCGGCCGTTGACGCGCGCGCCGATGCAGTGGTGCGCGCCCTCGCCGTACAGCGCGTACGCGGCGTCCACGCAACTCGCGCCCGCGGGCAGGCCGACCGTGCCGCCGCTGCCTACCGCGCCCGGACCAGCGGTGTCCGGCGCGGCCGGACCGCCACCGTCGTCGAAGCCGCCCTCCGCACAGAAGACCGTGATCTCCCGGTCCTGGGCGAGGTCGTCGCGCAGCGAGGTCCAGAACGTGTCCGGGTCGGGGGTGGCGCGCTGCCACTCCAGGAGGCGGCACAGCCAACCGGGCTGGGTCGGGTCCACGCGCTCCCCGTCCTCGGTGGCGTCCGGGTCCGTCGCGCCGCCCGCCGCGGCGGCCGGGTCGGAGCCGTCCGCGGGGGCGTACGGGTTGCCCAGCGCGATCACCCCGGCCTCGGCGACGCGGTGCATCCGGTGCGTACGGATGAGCGTTTCCGCAACCGCGCCGTCCGCGTCGGTGACGGCGGTGTGCAGCGACTGGTAGAGGTTGAACTTCGGTGCGGCGATGAAGTCCTTGAACTCCGAGACCACCGGGGTGAAGCAGGTGTGCAGTTCGCCGAGGACCGCGTAGCAGTCGGCGTCCTCGGCGACCAGCACCAGCAGCCGGCCGAGGTCGGCGCCGGTGACCGTGCCGCGCGCCAGGCGCACCCGGTGCACGGAGACGAAGTGCCGCGGCCGGATGAGGACTTCGGCGTCGATGTCGGCCTCGTCCAGGACGGCGCGCAGCCGCTCCGCGATGGTGTCGAGCGGGCCCGGGCGGCCGGCGTGGCCGAGGACGAGCGCGCGGGTGGTGGCGTACTCCTCCGGGTGCAGGATCGCGAAGACCAGGTCCTCCAGCTCGGACTTGAGCGCCTGGACGCCCAGCCGTTCGGCGAGCGGGATCAGCACGTCGCGGGTCACCTTGGCGATCCGGGCCTGCTTCTCGGGGCGCATCACGCCGAGGGTGCGCATGTTGTGCAGCCGGTCGGCCAGCTTGATGGACATCACCCGGACGTCGTTGCCGGTGGCGACCAGCATCTTGCGGAAGGTCTCCGGTTCGGCGGCGGCGCCGTAGTCGACCTTCTCCAGCTTGGTCACACCGTCGACCAGGTAGCAGACCTCCTTGCCGAACTCCCGGCCGACCTGATCGAGCGTCACCTCCGTGTCCTCGACGGTGTCGTGGAGCAGGGAGGCGGTCAATGTCGTGGTCTCGGCGCCCAGTTCGGCCAGGATCAGGGTCACCGCGAGCGGGTGGGTGATGTACGGTTCGCCGCTCTTGCGCATCTGCCCGCGGTGCGAGGACTCCGCGAGCGCGTAGGCCCGGCTGAGAGTGTCCAGGTCGGCGTCCGGGTGGTGGGCGCGGTGCACCTTGGCGACGTGCTCCAGGGCGTTGGGCAGTCCGTCGCGGGCGGCCGGTCCGAGCAGCGCCGCCCGGCCGATGCGGCGCAGCCCGCGCAGCTCCAGACGGGGGCGGCCACGTTTACGGTGCGCGGCCTCCCCCGGATCGGGTGGACCGGCCTGGACCGGCGCGACGGGGTTACCAGGGTTCGTGGCCTCTGCGCTCATGGGCACCTCCGGCGGCGTCGACCGGCGGTTGGGCGCCCGCAGTCAGTCGCCCGGGCCGGTGCTTGATGCTACCGAGCCCATCACGCAGCGCTGTCCCGCTCTCGCCCAGCGTGAACCGGATCACCCATTCGAGCGAAGTCTCAGCCGAGGGCCGTGACCAGCCACGCGGGGTCCAGCGCGCCCTGCGCGACGATCACCGCGGGGCCGGTCATCTCGACCGTGCCGTCCGGCAGCTCGGTGATCTCCAGGCTGCCGCCCGGCACGTCGACCGTGTACGTGACGGGGCTGCCGGTGACCGCGGGGTCCGTGCCGTCCCGGCGGGCGGTGGCGACGGCGACGGCGCAGGCGCCCGTGCCGCAGGAGCGGGTCTCGCCGGCGCCGCGCTCGTGGACCCGCATCGCGACGTGGCGCGGGCCGCGGTCGGCGACGAACTCGATGTTCACCCCGTGCGGGTAGACGGCGGCTGGGCTGAACGGCGGGACGTCGTACAGCTCTCCGGCGTGGTCGAGGTCCTCGACGAAGGCGACGGCGTGCGGGTTGCCCATGCTGACGTTGCGGGCGGGCCAGCTGCGGTCGCCGACCGTGACCGTCACGCCGTCCGGGAGCAGCTCGGCGCGGCCCATGGTGACCGTGACCTCGCCGGTCGGTGCCAGGCGCACCCGCTTCACGCCGCCGCGGGTGGCGATGGCGAAGTCGCCCTCCCCGGTCAGGCCGGCGTGCTGGAGGTAGCGGGCGAAGACGCGGACACCGTTGCCGCACATCTCGGCGACGGAGCCGTCGCCGTTGCGGTAGTCCATGAACCACTCGGCCTCGCCGGCCATGGCGCGGGCCGCGGGGTCGGCGGCGGAGCGCACCACGCGCAGCAGGCCGTCGCCGCCGACGCCGGCCCGGCGGTCGCAGATCCGCGCGACGGCGTCGGCGGACAGCTCCAGGACGCCGTCCGGGTCGGGGACGATCACGAAGTCGTTCTCCGTGCCGTGTCCCTTGAGGAAGGCGATGCCGCGGCCGGGGGCGCCCGCGGCGGTCGTCGCGGCGTCCACTGCGGCCCCCGTGGCCTCTGCGGTCCCCTGTGCGTTGGTCATGACTGCATCGTACGGCGCGGTACCGACAGTCAGTGCAGGCGGGCGACCCGCCATACGGCCAGCAGGGCCAGTACGGCGACGACCGCGGCGTACGCCAGGACGACACGCCAGTCCGGGCGGCGGCCGGAGCCCCGGGCGGGCAGGCCGGGCCAGGTGTGGCCGACCCGGCGGGCGGCCATCATGCCCCAGCCCGCGGCGCAGCAGAACAGCAGCAGGCCGAGCATGGAGATCACCGCGCCGCCGTCGCCGCCGAACTCGAAGGCGAGCGGGAAGGCGAACATCAGCGAGCCGAGGGTGGCCAGGCCGACGATCGGCGCGAGCTGCCAGATGCGCAGCCGGCGCGGCGGGCGCAGTTCACGGAAGGACTCGCCGCCCTCGGCCGCCCCCTCGGGGCCGTCCCCGGCCTCCAGGGGCACCGGGCGAACCGGTTCGCCCAGGGCGTCCGGACCGTCGGGCCCACCGGGCACCAGGTGCTCCAGGGCATGGCCGTCCGGGCCCACGGCCCCGGGCCCGTCCTGGGTCAGCGACTCCGCCGCTTCCCGTTGCCCGTCTCTCGGCCCGTCCGGTTGCTGCGGTCTGTTGCGAGGGCCGGCCTCCATCGCCACGCGCCCTCCCCACTTCGACTGCACGCCTCGATCGAAGGTCGATGATGACACGCTCCCGGGGGCCCGGATGACGGGCGGAGCGTCCCGATGCCAGGACGTGATCAGGCTGTGACCGGTCGTTCGACCAACGCCAGCGCCCGTCCCGGGAGTTCCGCGCGGTCCGCGGCGCCGCCGCTGAGCCAGTGGACCCGGGGGTCCCGGCGGAACCAGGAGTCCTGGCGGCGCGCGAACCGCTTGGTGGCCCGGACCGTCTCGTCGCGCGCCTGCTGCTGCGTGCACTCCCCCGCGAGCTGGGCGAGCACCTGCTGGTAGCCGAGGGCACGGGAGGCGGTACGGCCTTCGCGCAGCCCCTCGTCCTCCAGCCGCCGCACCTCTTCCACCAGGCCGTCCTCCCACATCCGGTCCACCCTGCGGGCGATGCGGTCGTCGAGTTCGGGGCGGGCCACGTCGACGCCGATCTGCACGGTGTCGTAGACGGCCTCGTGGCGGGGGAGGTTGGCGGTGAAGGGGCGGCCGGTGATCTCGATGACCTCCAGGGCGCGCACGATGCGGCGTCCGTTGCCGGCCAGGATGGCGCGGGCGGCCTCCGGGTCGGCGGCGGCGAGCCGGGCGTGCAGGACGCCGCTGCCGTGCTCGGCCAGCTCGGCCTCCAGCCGGGCCCGTACCTCGGGGTCGGTGCCGGGGAAGTCCAGGGTGTCGATGGCACCGCGCACGTAGAGGCCGGAGCCGCCGACGAGGACGGGGGTGCGGCCTTCGGCGAGCAGGCGGTCGATCTCGGCGCGGGCCAGCTGCTGGTACTCGGCGACGTTCGCGGCCCGGGTGACGTCCCAGACGTCCAGGAGGTGGTGCGGCACGCCCTGGCGCTCGGGCACCGTCAGCTTGGCGGTGCCGATGTCCATTCCCCGGTAGAGCTGCATGGAGTCGGCGTTGACGACTTCACCGCCCAGATGGCGGGCGAGCGCGACGCCCAGATCGGACTTTCCGGCCGCTGTGGGACCGACGACGGCGATGACCCGGGGTGCGGGAACTGCGGTGTTCACCTGCCCAGTCTCGCAAACCCGGGGACCGCATCCCGAACGAGCGACGTGACGGGTCGCCTCCGTGTTCGTTGCCTGTTGCGAGGTTCCGGCCGCCGGTTTACGGACCGGGGCCCGCGGGCGGCGCAATGGGACGCTCCGGGCGCCCCGGGATTTCGCCCACACGAGTAGGGTATGGAGTAGTTATGGGCGTGTTTTCACGGTTTCGCCGCAAGTCGGCAGAGGCATCGACGGAGGAGGCTGCCGCCGCCACGCTGACGGCGGAGTCCTCGGACGCGGAGGGCGGGGAGCCCGGCGCGGAGACCGCTTCCGCGGCGGAGCGGGACGGGGCGGCCGCGGCGGACGGGAAGCCGTCCGCGGAGGAGAACGGCGAGCCGGCCGCCGCCGAGAGCGTCGAGATCCCCAAGCAGCAGTCGGCCGAGGAGGCCGCGGACAGCGAGGCCGGGGAAGGCGCCCGCAAGTAGCACGCACGCGTACGAAGGAAGGTGGCCCATGGGTCTGCTGGACAACCTCAAGGCCAGGCTCGGTCCTCTGAAGGGCAAGGCCGGTGACCTCGCGCAGCAGCACGGGGACAAGATCGAGCAGGGGCTCGACAGGGCCGCACGGGCGGTCGACGAGAGGACCAAGGGCAAGTACAGCAGCCAGATCGGGACCGGCGCGGGCAAGGCCAAGGACGCCCTCGGCCGGCTGTCCGAGGAGTCCCGCCGCTCCGAGGGCCCCGGTGGTTCCGGTCCGCAGGGGCCGGCCTCCTGACGTTTTCGCCGGGCCCGGGGCAGGGCTTGGGCGGCAGCACCACGGCCGCGGGGCGACGCGCTCCGCGGCCGTCGCGTGCGCGGCGGCCGGAGCTGCGCGGGGCCTGTTCCGGTGGTCCGGGCGGGCTCCGCGCCCGTACGTTTCAGGACAGGTCGCTCGCACGTCTGGGGAGACACGTCCTGGGAGACCAGGGCGCTTCAGGACCGGACTGCCGCCTTCAAGAGCCAGGCCGCTTCAGAATCACGCCGCCGTCTCCGCGGACCGGGCCGCTTCAGGACCAGGCAGCCGTCTTCAGACCGGGCCGTTTCAAGCCGGACCCGCCGTCTTCAGACCAGGCCGCCTCAGGCCGGACCGCCCCTTCACGACCAGGCCGCCACGAAGTACCCCACGCCGTACGGGGCCTCCTCGCGCAGCAGCTCGCCGCTCAGTCCGGCGTCCTGCGCGGCGCCCGCCAGGACCTGCCAGCAGGCCCGTCCGGAGGCCTTCAGCTCGTACGCCAGCTCCGCGTCCAGCCCGCTGAGCGCCGCGGTGTCGGCGGCTCCCAGAGCGCGCGCCACGGCGGCGTCGAAGGCCTCGGCCCGCTCGTCGAGGTATCCGGGAGCCTTCAGCGTCCGGCAGGCGCTACCGTCGCCCATCACCAGGACGGCGACCCGCTCGGCCGATGCCGCGATCTCCCGGCCGACCTGGAGGCAGCGGTCGGCGGCCAGCGGCTCGCCGACGCCCAGCCCCTCGACCGGCGCGTCGGCCCAGTCCGTACGGGCCAGCAGCCAGGCGCCGACGGACAGCGACGGCGGCAGCGGCCGCTCCGGGGGTGTCTCCGCGGCGCCCAGGCTCACTTCCAGGTCCACGCCGAAGCCCCGGAACGAGCCCACCGCGCCCTGGCTGTGCGGCCCGCGGCCCGCCTGTTCGGCGGGGCCGACGACGACCAGCCGGTCCGGCCGGGCCGCCGCGAGCACGCCGACCGCGTCGAGGGCGGCGGCCCGCAGGCCGTCCAGCTCGGGTGCGGCTCCGGAGGCGACCTCCGGGACGAGCACCGGTGGACACGGGCAGACGGCGGCGGCGACAAGCATGGCTGGAACCCTAGCAAGGCCGCTGTACGGGGCACGGGGGCTCGGGCCCCGGGCGCGCGGCCAGGTCCGCCGCCCGTCACACGGAACAGCGGCCCCGCCCACGGCGAGAAGTGGGCGAGGCCGCCGTCCCGTTCGGTGCGTCCTTCAGGACGTCAGTCGCATCCGCAGCCCGCGGCCGGGGCCGGAGCGGGCGCCGGGGCGCCGATCGTCGGCAGGCCGAGCATGACGCCCGCCGGCTTGTCGGCCGGCGCGGCGTTGCGCTTCTCCCAGGCGTCGCCCGCGCGCGTACGGCGGACGGCCTGGGCCGGGCCCTCGGCGAGCAGGTGGTGCGGCGCGGCGTAGGTGATCTCGACGGTCACCATGTCGCCGGGGCGCACCGGCTCCTCGGGGCGGGTGAAGTGGACCAGGCGGTTGTCGGGCGCGCGGCCGGACAGGCGGCGCGTGGCGTCGTCCTTGCGCCCCTCGCCCTCGGCGACCATGACCTCCAGCGTGCGGCCGACCTGCTTCTTGTTCTCCTCCCAGGAGATCTCCTCCTGGAGGGCCACCAGCCGCTCGTAGCGCGCCTGGACGACCTTCTTGGGGATCTGGCCGTCCATCTCGGCGGCGGGGGTCCCCGGGCGCTTGGAGTACTGGAAGGTGAAGGCCTGCGCGAAGCGGGACTCGCGGACCGTGTGCAGGGTCTGCTCGAAGTCCTCCTCGGTCTCGCCGGGGAAGCCGACGATGATGTCCGTGGAGATCGCGGCGTCCGGCATCGCGGCGCGGACCTTCTCGATGATGCCGAGGAAGCGCTCCTGGCGGTACGAGCGGCGCATCGCCTTGAGGACCGTGTCCGAGCCGGACTGCAGCGGCATGTGCAGCTGCGGCATCACGTTCGGCGTCTCGGCCATGGCGGCGATGACGTCGTCGGTGAAGTCGCGGGGGTGCGGCGAGGTGAACCGGACCCGCTCCAGGCCCTCGATCTTCCCGCAGGCGCGCAGCAGCTTGCTGAACGCCTCGCGGTCGCCGATGTCGGAGCCGTACGCGTTGACGTTCTGGCCGAGCAGGGTGATCTCGGAGACGCCCTCCGAGACCAGCGCCTCGATCTCGGCGAGGATGTCGCCGGGGCGGCGGTCCTTCTCCTTGCCGCGCAGGGCGGGGACGATGCAGAAGGTGCAGGTGTTGTTGCAGCCGACGGAGATCGAGACCCACGCCGCGTACGCGCTCTCGCGGCGGGTGGGCAGCGTGGAGGGGAACGCCTCCAGCGACTCGGCGATCTCGACCTGCGCCTCCTCCTGGACGCGGGCGCGCTCCAGGAGCACCGGCAGCTTGCCGATGTTGTGCGTCCCGAAGACCACGTCGACCCAGGGGGCCTTCTTGACGATGGTGTCGCGGTCCTTCTGGGCCAGACAGCCGCCGACGGCGATCTGCATCCCGGGCCGCGCGGCCTTCTTGGGCGCGAGCTGGCCGAGGTTGCCGTAGAGCCGGTTGTCGGCGTTCTCCCGCACCGCGCAGGTGTTGAAGACGACGACATCGGCCCCCTCGGCACCCTGGGGCGCGGGCACGTATCCGGCGTCCTCCAGCAGGCCCGACAGCCGCTCGGAGTCGTGGACGTTCATCTGGCACCCGTAGGTGCGCACCTCGTATGTCTTCGCACTCATCTCAATCGACCAGGGTACGTGCTCCCGCCGCCGCCTCGCCCCTCCCTTTCCCGGTCCGGTGCTGGCAGGATCCCGCCCATGGTCTCCCTCCTCCCCCGCACCGGCGGCCGCCGGGCGCTGCTCGCGGCCGCCGCCGCGCTGGTCGCGCTCGGTCTGCTGCTGTGGTGGCTGCTGCCGCTGGGCGGCCCGCCCCCGCCCGGCGGGCAGCTGACGCTGTCGACCGGCGTGCGCTCCGGCGTGTACGCGCGCTACGGGGAGCTGTTGAAGCAGGATCTGCGCCGGGATCTGCCGCGGGTCGACGTGCGGCTGATGAACAGCGCGGGATCGCTGGACAATCTGGACCAGCTGGCGAACGGCAACGCGCAGTTCGCGATCGCGACGGCCGACGCGGTGGCCGAGCAGCAGCGCCGCGACCCGCGTGCGGCGGCCCGGCTGCGGGCCTGCGCGCGGCTGTACGACGACTACATGCAGCTGGTGGTCCCCGTCGGCTCGCCGGTCGGCTCGGCCAAGGACCTCAAGGGGCTGCGCGTGGGCGTGGGCGCGGACCGCTCCGGCGTACAGCTGATCACCCGGCGGCTGGTGGCGGCGGCCGGGCTGGACTTCGACCACGACATCGAGGCGGTACGGGTCGGCATCGACCGGATGCCGAAGCTGCTGGAGGACGGCGAGCTGGACGCCTTCTTCTGGTCGGGCGGGCTGCCGACCTCGGCCGTGCAGCAGGTGGCCCGGCGGATGCCCGTACGGCTCGTGCAGCTCGGGGACCTGATTCCGGCGCTGCACCGGCAGGGCGGGCGGACCCGGCACTACCGGGCGGCGGTGATGCCGGCCGACGCCTATCCGCAGGTCCAGAAGGGGCAGGCGATCAAGACGATCGCGGTCGCGAATCTGCTGGTGACCACCGACCGGCAGGACCCGGTGCTGACGGAGGCGATCACCCGGACGGTCATACGGAGCAGGGACCGGATCGGGACCGAGGTGCACGCCGCGCAGAAGGTGGATCTGCGGACCGCGGTGTTCACCGATCCGCTGCCGCTGCACGCGGGCGCGCGGCGCTACTACGTGTCGGAGAAGCCGTAGGAACCTGCGCGGGGCGCGCACGGGCGTCCGTGCGCGCCCCGGCGTGTGTCACGCCTTGGGTGCTCGCGGGGTGCGCGGCCCCTTCGGGGCGCGCGAGGGGCGGCGCGACGGACGGCCGCCGCCCGAGGCTCCGGTGCCGCCGCCCGCCGAGCCGCCGCCACCGGAACCGCCGCGGCGCGGACGCCGCCGGCCGCCGGAGCCCGCGGGCTTGGGCCGTTCCTGCTGCGCGGGGACGGCGAGCACCACGGGCTGTCCGGACGGGGCCTGCGCGCCGGTGATCCGTATCAGTTCGCCGTCGCCCGGCCGGACCCGCGCCGTGCCGGGGGTGATCTTCGCCCGGGACATCAGCCGGCTCATGTCGCGGCGCTGGCCGGGGGTGACCAGGGTGACGACGGTGCCGGACTCGCCGGCCCGCGCGGTGCGGCCGCCGCGGTGCAGGTAGTCCTTGGCCTCGGTCGGCGGGTCGACGTTGACCACCAGGTCGAGGCCGTCGATGTGGATGCCGCGGGCGGCGACGTTGGTGGCGATCAGCGCGGTGGCCTGGCCGGTGCGGAACTGCTCCAGGGTGCGGGTGCGCTGCGGCTGGGACTTGCCGCCGTGCAGCGCCGCGGCCCGCACGCCCTGCGACAGCAGGTGCTTGGTGAGCCGGTCGGCGCCGCGCTTGGTGTCCACGAACATGATCACGCGGCCGTCGCGGGCGGCGATCTCGGTCGCGGTGGCCCGCTTGTCGGTGTCGTCCACGTACAGGACGTGGTGCTCCATGGTGGTGACCGTCGCGGCGGACGGGTCCACGGAGTGGGTGACCGGGTCGGTCAGGAAGCGGCGGACGAGCTTGTCGACGTTGCGGTCCAGCGTCGCGGAGAACAGCATCCGCTGGCCGTCCGGGTCCACCTTCTCCATCAGGCGGGTGACCTGCGGCAGGAAGCCCATGTCGGTCATCTGGTCGGCCTCGTCGAGGACCGTGATGGCGACCTGGTCGAGCTTGCAGGCGCGGCGGTCGAGCAGATCGGCGAGCCGGCCCGGGGTGGCGACGAGGATCTCGGCGCCCTTGCGCAGCGCCTCGACCTGGCGGTTGATCGAGGTGCCGCCGACGACCGTGGTGGTGCGCAGGCCGACCGCCGTGGCGTACGGGGCGAGCGCCTGGGTGACCTGGGTGGCCAGCTCACGGGTGGGCACGAGCACCATCGCCAGGGGGCTCTTGCTCTCGGCGCGGCGGCCCGCCGTACGGCTGAGCATCGCCAGGCCGAAGGCCAGGGTCTTGCCGGAGCCGGTCCGGCCGCGGCCGAGGACGTCCCGGCCCGCGAGGGTGGCGGGCAGCGTCGCGGCCTGGATGGGGAACGGCTCGGTGACGCCCTGCGCGCGCAGCGCGGTGAGAAGGGCCGGTGCCAGCGGCAGCTCGTCAAAGGAGACGGCAGGCGGCTGGGGGGCCGTCCGCGCGGACGGCTTGGGCGCGGCGCTCTGTCGCGGTGCGGTCGCTCGGGTCACTGAAAGCCCTTCTGTGGCGGGGAGGCCGAGCGCGTACGGCACGGTGCCGTGCGGTCTCGGGCCGCATGGGTACGGAGGCGTACGCATACGGGTCGTGCGGCTGCGGTGCGGGCGTACGGAACGAGCCGTACGGATGCGGACGGGGCCCGCACCGACCGGTGCGGGCCCCGTCCGCGGACGCGCGGTCCGTCAGGCGGGGATGATGTTCTCCGCCTGCGGGCCCTTCGGGCCCTGGGTCACGTCGAAGCTGACCTTCTGGCCCTCCAGGAGCTCACGGAAGCCCTGAGCCTGGATGTTCGAGTAGTGGGCGAAGACGTCGGGGCCGCCGCCGTCCTGCTCGATGAAGCCGAAGCCCTTTTCCGCGTTGAACCACTTCACGGTGCCGGTGGCCATGTGTTTCTCCTTCTAGGGGCAAACCGGAGACCGCACTTCACGGCCTCCCTGTCGCCGAGATGATCGCCCCACACCGGAGAAAGGTCCGGAAAACAATGAACGCCCGGGGCTTCCAGCCTCCGGGCGCGCACAAAGTTCATGGGTACCACAACTGCAACACCGCCAACGGTAACACACGTCCGTGGAAGCGAACGGAAGCCGCGGACCGGCCCGGACACCGGGGCCGTGGCCGGGGCCGGTGGTCACGGCGCGGTGCGCGGCACCACCACGGTCACCCGCAGCCCGTGCGGCCGGTTCGGCGCGAAGGAGAGCGTGGCGCCCCCGGCGGCGAGCAGGGCGCGGGTGATCGACAGGCCCAGTCCGGAGCCGGAGACGTTCTGGTGGTGGCCGCTGCGCCAGAAGCGGTCGCCGATGCGGGCCAGTTCGTCCTCGGTGAGGCCGGGCCCGTGGTCGCGGACGGTGATCCGTACGCAGGTGCCGTCCGGTGCCGCGCCGACGGTGACCCGCTCCCCGGCGGGCGTGAACTTCAGGGCGTTGTCGACCAGCGCGTCCAGGGCGCTGGACAGGGCGACCGGGTCCGCCCAGCCCGTCACGGCCCGCTGACCCTCGTAGGACAGCAGCACCCCCTTGTCGTCGGCGAGCGGGCGCCAGGAGTCGACCCGCTCGGCGGCGAGCGCGGCGACGTCGGTGAGCTGGAGGTCGGCGGCGGCGTGCTCGGCCAGCGCCAGGTCCAGAAGATCGTCCAGGACCCGCGCCAGGCGCTTGCCTTCCGTACGGACGGAGGCGATCTCGGCGTTGCCCTCGGGGAGTTCCAGGGCGAGCAGCTCGATGCGCAGCAGCAGCGCGGACAGGGGGTTGCGCAGCTGATGGGAGGCGTCGGCGACGAAGGCACGCTGCTGCTCCAGCACGTCCTCGACGTTGTCGGCCATCTCGTTGAACGAACGGGCCAGGCGGCGCAGTTCCGGCGGGCCGGAGGCGGGGGCCACCCGGGACTTCATCCGGCCGGTCGCGATGTCGTGGCTCGCGGCGTCCAGGATGCGCACCGGGCGCAGCACCCAGCCGGTGAGCCGGAAGGCGGCGGCCACGGCGACGAGCATGGCCGCGCACTCCCCCGCCCCGAGCAGCAGCCACCCGTGCAGGATGCGGGAGCGCATCTGCCCGGTGGGCGAGTCGGTGACGACGACGGCCACCACGTCGCCGTCCCGGATGACGGGCGAGGCGACGGGGATACGGCCGCCCTCGTCCCAGGGCCAGATCTGGTGGGGGTCGTGGCTGCGGCGGCCCGCCAGCGCCTCGCTGAAGGCCCGCGCGCCCTCGCCGCGCTCCGGTACACGCCAGTCGGCGGGGGCCGCCGCCATGGGCGTGCCGTCGCGGAAGAAGACGCCGGCGCGGATGCCGTACAGGTCGTGGTAGCGCCTGAGTTCGGCGCCGAGGGTGGACTGCCGCTCGTCCTCGTCGGGGGTCTTGCCGCCGGCGCCCGGCCGGGCGGTCACGTACTGCGCCAGGGAGGCGAAGCGCGCCGCGTCGTCGATCCGGTCGACGACCACCCGCTGCTGCTCGACGGCGGCGGTGATGCCCGCGAGCGGGAAGCCGAGCGCGAGCAGCACCCCGGCCAGCAGGACGATCAGGAGCGGGAGGAGTCGGGTGCGCACGGTGCGGTGCCGCCGACCGTCAGGAGGCCGGGCCGGCCGGCGTCACGGCTGCGGGCGGCGCGACGAGCCGGTAGCCGACCCCGCGCACCGTCTCGATCAGCGCGGGCATCCCCAGCTTGGCGCGCAGCGACGCGATGTGCACCTCCAGGGTCCGGCCGGTCCCCTCCCAGCTGGTGCGCCACACCTCGCTGATGATCTGCTCGCGCCGGAAGACGACGCCCGGCCGCTGCGCGAGCAGCGCGAGCAGGTCGAACTCCTTGCGGGTCAGGGGCACGGCGGCGCCGTCCACGCAGACCTGCCGGGTGGACAGGTCGACCGTGACGGCGCCGAGCCGCAGCCCCTCGCGCGGGCCGCCCTCCTCGGCGGGCGGCTCACCGGCGGCGGCCGGCGCGCTGGTGCGGCGACGGCTGACGGCGTGGATACGGGCGAGCAGTTCGCCGGTGTCGTAGGGCTTGACGACGTAGTCGTCCGCGCCGAGGTTCAGGCCGTGGATGCGCGAGCGTACGTCCGCCCGCGCGGTCACCATGATCACCGGGCTGCTGCTGATCTTCCGGATGCGCCCGCACACCTCGAAGCCGTCCTGGTCGGGCAGGCCGAGGTCGAGCAGCACCACCCCGAAGGGCTCCTGGTCGCCGGGGAGCAGGGCGTGCAGCGCCTCCTCGCCGCTGCGCGCATGGGTGACGTCGAAGCCGTGCCGGGACAGCACGGCGGACAGGGCGGCCGCGACATGGTCGTCGTCCTCCACGAGCAGCAGCCGCACCGGCCCCCTCCTCACGATGTGTGCCCGGTCGCGCATATCTGGACGCGCAGGTGCATAGGTGTACGCCCGCACGCGGGCGCGTACAGGTCGCGGGCCGTCCGCGGAGCGGCCAAAAGGCATCTACGGCGATGGACGGCACGCACGTCAAGGGGGTATTCCCGGAGGGGCGGTTCCGTTATGCAGCCGGTACACCGGGGCGCGGGTCCCGCGCGCCCCGTTCACGCCGCGTGTCCCTTCGCGGCCGTATCGTTATGCTCAAATCCCGCTCAGATGTAATGACGCTGGTCGCAGGGCGTTACTAGGGTCCTCCCCAACCGAGGAGGACGGAGCTGTACGCCGATGAGCGAAGTATCGGTGACCAAGAGCGACAAGGGGCCCGCGCCGGCGGGCGACCCGCTGGTCGTGCTGGACAACGTGAACAAGCACTTCGGCGCGCTGCACGTACTCCAGGACATCGACCTGACCATCCGGCGCGGTGAGGTGGTCGTGGTGATCGGGCCCTCCGGGTCCGGCAAGTCGACGCTGTGCCGCACGATCAACCGGCTGGAGACCGTGGACTCCGGCTCCATAGCGATCGACGGCAAGCCGTTGCCGCAGGAGGGGCGCGAGCTGGCACGGCTGCGCGCCGACGTGGGCATGGTCTTCCAGTCCTTCAACCTCTTCGCGCACAAGACGGTGCTGGAGAACGTGATGCTGGGCCAGACCAAGGTCCGCCGCACGGACAAGAAGACGGCGGAGGAGAAGGCCCGGGCCCTGCTGGACCGGGTGGGGGTCGGCACCCAGGCGGACAAGTACCCCGCCCAGCTGTCCGGTGGACAGCAGCAGCGGGTGGCGATCGCACGGGCCCTGGCGATGGACCCCAAGGTCATGCTTTTCGACGAGCCGACCTCCGCACTCGACCCGGAGATGATCAACGAGGTGCTGGAGGTCATGCAGCAGCTCGCCCGGGACGGCATGACGATGGTCGTGGTCACACACGAGATGGGCTTCGCCCGCTCGGCGGCCAACCGTGTGGTCTTCATGGCGGACGGCCGCATCGTCGAAGAGGCCGAGCCGAACCAGTTCTTCAACAACCCGCGCAGCGACCGGGCCAAGGACTTCCTTTCGAAGATCCTCCACCACTGACCCCGCGGCCGGTCATCATGATTGCCAACTTCCGCTGAACCAAAGGATGTTCACCATGAGGATTCGTAAGACGGCCGCGGCGGGTGCGGTGGTGCTCGCGCTGACGGCGACGGCGACCGCATGCGGCGGCGAGTCGGGCACGGCCGGCGACAAGGCAGCCGGCGAGAAGGTCTTCAGCGGGACGTACCCGGTCAACGACAAGGCCGACCTGAACTCGGCGACCTGGAAGGCCGCCAAGAAGGCCGGGAAGATCACCATCGGCGCCAAGGCCGACCAGCCCTTCCTCGGCTTCCAGGACACCACCGGCAAGCGGACCGGCTTCGACATCGAGATCGCCAAGATGATCGCGGCGGACCTGGGCTTCTCCGAGAAGCAGATCGAGTTCAAGACGATCGACTCCAACGTCCGCGAGACCGCGATCGCCAAGGGCCAGGTCGACTACTACGTCGGTACGTACACGATCAACGAGGAGCGCAAGAAGCAGGTCGGCTTCGCGGGCCCGTACTACACCGCGGGCGCGGACCTCCTGATCCGCAGGGACGACAAGTCGATCACCGGCCCGGACACCGTCAAGGGCAAGAAGGTCTGCTCGATCGTCGGCTCCACCCCGCTCCAGGAGATCAAGAAGCCGAAGTACGGCGCCCAGACCACCGAGCTGGGCAAGTACTCGCTGTGCGTCAAGCAGCTCCTCGACGGCCAGGTGGACGCGGTCACCACGGACGACGCGATCCTCAAGGGGTACGCGGCCGAGCGGCCCTCCAAGCTGAAGGTCGTCGGCAAGCCGTTCACCAAGGAGCCGTACGGCGTCGGCCTGCAGAAGGACGACAAGGTGCTGCGCGACGCGATCACCGACGCGCTGGAGAAGCACATCAAGAACGGCGACTACAAGAAGGCGTACGAAGGCACCCTCGGCAAGTCCGGGACCAGCTTCGTCGCGCCGCAGACGCCGCTGCCCCGCGACTGATCCAGGTCGCGCACCGCTGTCCGCCGCCCGCACGCCCCGTACGCCGCCTCGGCGGGCGTACGGGGCGTGGGTGCCTGAGGACCGGCGCGCCCCGGGCAGCCCGCGCGTACGCCGTCGCGGACCGCGCCCGCACCCCGGGCCGTACACCTGTACGCCGCGCACGCGGACACCCGCACGCCGGGCCGCGCTCCCGTACCCCGCGCGCCGCGCACGCCCCGCGCCGGGCCGTCCACCCGTCCGCCGCTGACCCTGACCGCTACCGCGGAGAACCCATGAACGTACTCCTCGACTACCTCCCCGAGTTCCGCACCGGGTTCCTCGGAACCGTGTCGCTCACCGCGGCCAGCGCGGCGCTCGCCATCCTGCTGGGCCTCCTCATAGCCGGTTTCCGGGTCTCGCCGGTGCCCCCGCTGCGCGCCTTCGGGACGGCCTGGGTGACGCTGCTGCGCAACACCCCGCTCACCCTGCTGTTCCTGGTCGCCTTCTTCGTCGTCCCGCAGATCCTCTTCCCGGGCACCAGCCCGTTCGTGCTGGCGACGCTGGCCCTCGGCTTCTACACGTCCTCGTTCGTCTGCGAGGCCGTGCGCTCGGGCATCAACACCGTGCCGCTGGGCCAGGCGGAGGCGGCCCGCAGCATCGGCATGACCTTCATCCAGACGCTGCGCATGATCATCCTGCCGCAGGCCACCCGCACCGTGATCCCGCCGCTGAGCAGCATCCTGATCGCGCTCACCAAGAACTCGGCCATCGCGGGCGCCTTCAGCAACACCGAGCTGTTCAACGTCTCCAAGCTGCTCAACGACCAGGGCCGGCCGATCGGCTGGATCTTCCTCTGGATCGCCCTCGCCTACTTGATCATCACGTTCGCCATCAGCGGCATCTTCCGGCTGCTCGAACGCCGCCTGGAGGTGGCCCGATGACCAGCGTCCTGTACGACGCCCCGGGGCCCAAGGCCAAGGTCCGCAACCGCGTCTACACCGTCGTGGGCGCGCTCGCCGTCCTCGGCCTGCTCGTCTTCGTCGTGCTGCGGCTGGCCGCCAAGGGCCAGTTCGAGCCGGAGATGTGGAACATCTTCAACAACGCGGGCGTACGGACCAACATCCGCAACGGCGTCCTGACGACCCTCCAGGTCTTCGCGGTGGCCGCGGTGCTCTCCCTCGCCCTCGGCGTGCTGCTGGCGATCGCCCGGCTCTCCGACCACAAGCCGGTGCGCTGGCTGGCGACCGGCTTCATCGAGCTCTTCCGGGCCGTCCCGCTGCTGATCACGATCTACGCCCTGTGGGTGATCCTGCTCTCCTACAAGGAGGAGCTGGGCCTGACCGGCGACACCCCGCAGTTCTGGGCGCTGGTCGTCGGCCTGACCGTCTACAACGGCTCGGTGCAGGCGGAGGTGCTGCGCGCCGGTATCAACGCGGTCCCCAAGGGCCAGCGCGAGGCCGCGTACGCGCTCGGCATGAGCAAGACGCAGGTCATGACGACGGTGCTGATCCCGCAGGCCGTCCGGGCGATGCTCCCGACGATCATCAGCCAGCTGGTGGTGACCCTCAAGGACACCTCGCTCGGCTACGTCATCACCTTCGAGGAACTGCTCTACACGATCCAGCAGATGGCGAGCACCATCGTCGTCAACGACGAGAACCCGTACGTCCCGATGATCATCGTGGCCGGCGCGATCTACGTGGCGATGTGTCTGGCGCTGTCCGGGCTGGCCAACTGGATCGAGCGGCGCGGCCGCCGGGCCAAGACCGGCATCGTGATGGCCGGGGCCGCCGAGCCGGTCACCGCGACGGACGCGCTGGACGTGGTGACCGAGCCCGCTCCCGCGCCCGCCCACCGGCGCCCGGACGGCTTCGACGCGGGCGGCGGGGACGCCGCCCCGCCGAGCGGCCCCGCCGACCGCGCCCCGGGCGGCGGCGCCGGGGGCTGACGGTGTGACACCGTGGACGGGGGCAGTGCCGCGTGCGCCGCTGCCCCCGTCACTTGACGCGGGGGCCCGCAATGGGTTGCATACGCTGTGTGATCGCGCACCGGGTTCCAACTGCCAGTTCCTGTACGTCCCGTAAGCACCCGCGGACCGGGGGAGCCACGCCGTGGACCCGGTGATCGTCGTCGGGGCCGGCCCCGTCGGCCTCGCGCTCTCCCTCTCCCTCGCCCGCCTCGACGTACCGTGCGTCGTCCTGGACGAAGCCCCCGGTGCCTGCGACCCGCGGCCCGCCCGCACGGTCGTACTGCGCCCGGACACCACCGCGTATCTGAACCGGCTCGGCTGCGGCCCCGCCCTGGAGACGGCGGGCACGCGCTGGGCGGCATGGCGCGCGGTGCGCAGGCGCCGCCTGCTCGAACGGGTGGAATTCGGCCCGGACAACCCCTCCCCCCTGCACGTGCCGCAGCACGCGCTGACCCGGGCGCTGCGGACCGCGCTCGCCGCGGAGCCCCTCGTCCGGATCGTCGCCGACAGCCGGCTCGACGAGCTGCGGCAGGACGAGTACGGGGTCAGCGCCCACACCCGCGGCCACAACGGCGCCTGGTGGCGTGCCAGTTATCTGGTCGGCTGCGACGGTCCGCGTTCGACGGTCCGCAAACTGCTGGAGATCCGCTTCCCCGGCCGCACGGCGGTCGAGCGCCATGCGGTCGCGGCCCTGCGCACGGAACTTCCCTGGCCGGGCGAGGCCTTGCTGCACCGCTCCCCCGCGCGCCAGGGCGGCGGCGGGTCCGGCGGCGAGGTGACGGCCCGGCCGCTGCCCGGCGGGCTGTGGCGGCTGGACTGGCTGCTGCCGCCCGGACGCGACCTGGTCACCCCGGACGCGCTGGTGGCCCGCATCCGCGACTCGCTGGCGGTGTGGTCCGCCGAGGCGGCGTCGGGCAGCGGGTCGGGGGCCGGCATCGAGGGCGGGCCGGGCGCTTCGGGGGCGGGGGCCGGTTTCGGGGCCGGCGCGGGGCTGTCGCATGGGGCGGGGGCGGGGGCGTCGCATGGGGCCGCGGGCTCCGGGGGCCCGCGCGAGCCGCACATCCCGTCCGTGCCGCCGTACGAACTGCTCGACACCGGTGTGCACACGGTGCACCACCGGCTGGCGCGGCGCTGGCGGCGCGGGCGCGCCTTCCTCGCCGGGGACGCCGCCCACCTGCTCGGCGCCCTGGGCACGCAGGGCCTGGACGAGGGCCTGCGGGACGCCGAGAACCTCGCGTGGAAGCTGGCACTGGCCTGGCACCAGGGCGCGTCGGACGCCCTGCTGGACAGCTATCAGGCCGAGCGCAGGGGCGCGGTCACGGCCCGGCTGCGCGCCGCCGACCGGGCGCTGCCGCTGCTGCGCGACGGCGAGCGGGGTGGCCGGTGGCGAGCCGTACTCCCGGGGGCCGCCCGTGGGCACACGGCGATGCTCACCGACGGGCACCTGGGGCGCGGGCCGCTCGGCGCGCCCCCCGCGTACGCCCGCTCGCCGCTCGCGGCGGCCATCGACCCGTCGTGCGCGATGACGGTCGCGACGCAGGTCGGCGCGCCGGTCGCGGACGTCCCGGTGACGGCCTCGGACGGGTCCCAGGTGCCGCTGCGCACGCGGCTGGGCCAGGGGCTGCTGGTGGTGCTGGTCGCGCCGGGTACGGGCGTGTGGGACCGGCGGCACTGGAAGTCGGCGGGCCTGATGCCGCGGCTGTCGAAGACGGTCGACGCGCTGCCGATGCGCGCGGAGGTGCTCGTCGCCGAGGCATATCCGGGCGCGGTGGCGCACACCGTCCTGGTCGTACGGCCGGACGGGCACCTGGTCGCGGCGATGGGCGGCGTCCGCCCGGCGGAGCTGTACGCGTGCGCGGACGCGGTGCGGGGCGGGCCTGTGGGGGCCACGGTGGGCGGTGAGCCCCGTGGCGGTGCGGACGGTCCCGACGGGCGGTCGGCGGCGGGCCATGTCGGGGGACGGGACGGCGGTCGGGACGGTGGGACTTCGGATGGCGTGCACGAGGGGGCGCGCGAAGGGGCGTACTCGGATACGGCGCGGCCGGCCGGGGGGCCGCCGCCCGTCGGCGACACGTTCCCGGGAGCGGGCACGGATGCCTCCCGGTCCACGTCCGAGTCGGAGGTGCGGTCGGCCCGCGGTTGACGCTGTTGCCGCTGTTGCCGCTGTTGCCGCTGTTGACCTTGCCGGGGCTGTGCGGGGGGGGGGGCTGGGTGCAAGCCGTAGGAAGGCTGTGCCCGTGGATGAGTGTCCGAGTGCCTCTCGGGGCGCCATGGGTGATGGTCGGTGGGTGGCCCCGTATCCCGGGTGTCGTGTGAGGGGCCGTCGAGCCCGCCCTCGTATGAGGCGCCGTCGGACTCGTACGTATGACGTACCTCGTACGGGGTGCCGTCGGCCCTGCATCTCGTATGGGGCACCGTCGGCCTCGTAGCTCGCATGGGGCGTCGTCGGCCTCGTAGCTCGTACGGGGCGCCGTCGGCCTTGGGAGGAGGCGGTGCCGGCCTCGTACTACACCGCGTGGGGCGGCCGGTTGGCGCCTCCACGCGCAGCCTCGTGGGCCCGGTCCGCGGTTGACCCTGCGGGAAGCCCCGTGCTTGACTCCGGAACGTGACGGAGAACAGTTCGCGCTTCTGGCGGAGGGTCCATCTGGACCTGGTCCGCTACGCGGGCTGCGTGTGTCGTCCGTCCTGCTGATCCGCATCCCTTTCTTCCCGCGCGCCGCCGCGTTCCGCCGCCCGCGCGCCTCTTCGCGATCACTCAGGACGGTCCCTGTGCCCGATGTACGTACTCCCGCGCGCCCGCGCCGTGCCGCCCCCGGCGGTCCGAGTGCGACCGAACTCCTCGACTTCGCCCGCCGCACCGCCGCCGACACCGCGCTCGTCGCCTCCCTGCCCCTCGACCCCGAAGGCCGTACCTGGATCCGCTTGGAGGGGCCCGGCGGCAGCGAGGCGTGGCTGATCGGCTGGCCGCCCGGCACGGGCACCGGCTGGCACGACCACGGCGGCTCGCACGGCGCGTTCGCCGCCGCTTCGGGCGAGCTGACCGAACAGTCCCTCGCCGCCCAACTGCCCACCGAGGGCTGGAAGACGCTGGAACTGGCGGACGGCGTGGACCGGCAGCGGAAGCTGGCCGACGGCCGCGGCCGGGCCTTCGGCCCGCACCACGTCCACCAGGTGCTCAACCTCTCCGAAGACGCCCACGCCGTCTCGGTACACGCCTACTACCCGCCGCTTCCCCTGATGCGCCGCTACAGCCGCACCGGTCCCGTCCTGCGCCTCGAAGAGGTCGAGCGCCCCGAGGACTGGCTGTGAGCGCCGTCGACGCGCTCCTGGAGGCGGCACGCGCCGAGCTGGACCGGGTGTCACCGGGGCAGGCCGCGGCGCTCCAGCGGGACGGTGGGCTCCTGGTGGACATCCGTTACGCGGCTCTTCGCGATCGCGACGGCACCATTCCGGGCGCGCTGATCGTCGAACGCAACGAACTGGAGTGGCGCCTCGACCCCACCGGCGCCCACCGCGCCCCCGAAGCCACCGGTCACGATCTGGCGGTGGTGGTCGTCTGCAACGAGGGCTACGCGTCGAGCCTCGCGGCGGTGTCCCTGCGACAGCTGGGCCTGTACCGGGCGACCGACCTGGTGGGCGGCTTCCAGGCGTGGCGGGCGGCGGGGCTGCCGGTTCACGGGTGAGGTGATGGCGGGGCGGGGCCGTTCCGGGGGCGGGCGGGTCCGTCCCACGGGGCGGGCCTGTCGGCGAGGGGCAGCCTTGGCGGCAGAGGGGAAGCGGGCCTGACCGTCGACGGGGCCGCCGCCTTCGGCTCAGCGTGCGGCGGCGTCGAACTGCCGCACCACGAGAGGCAGGGCTTTGCGTACCGTCTCGTTGTGGTCGACGTCTCCCACGTCGGTCAGCCGGTGATCGGCCCCTTCCGCGGTCAACTGGCGCTGACAGTGGAGGGCATTGGCGAACGCCACGTCCTTGTCGCCGGAGGCGTGGTACAGACGCACCGGCACATCCGGTCGCCAGTCACAGGTCGTGTCCAGCGCCTTCAGCCGCTGCCGCAGCTTCCCCGTGGGCTTGCGAATCCGGTCCAGGAATTCCGGCGTGAAGAGCTTCTCCGAGGTCGCCGGCAGCGCGGCGGCGATCTCCGACGCCTTGTGGTCACCGTCGAAGAGGCTCTCCACCATCTCGTCGTACGGAGCGCGGAACGCCTGCCCCGGCGTGTCGTACAGGCCGTACATCCGGTCCCAGGCGGTCGCGAAGTAGGCGAGATAGAGCGACGACCGGACGATCTCGTCGTCGGCCGCGGCGGCCTCGAACCCGCTCAGGTCGAAGGGGCCGGCGATCGGGGCGAGCGCGCCCAGGCGGAAGTACGGGTCGGTGCCCTGCTGCAGGGCCCGGCCGACCATCATGGTGGCGGGCCCGCCCTGGGAGAAACCGCCGACCAGTACACGCCTGTCAAGACTGCGGTGGTCCCGCCGGACGAACGCGCGGGCCGCGCGCAGCGCGTCGACCGAGGCGGTGACGGTCGCCTGCGGATGCCCGTACGGGTGGGTGCCGGGGCCTTCGCCCAGGCCGAGGTAGTCCGGCGCGGACACGGCCCGGCCGGTCGAGGCGAAGAGCAGGGCCGCCGCGCGGTCGGTGGACTGCTCGTTCACCGAGGCCACGTCGCCCCGGTACACGGTGGTGCCGTGCAGCCAGGACACGACCCGGAGGGCGCGCTCGCCGTTCTTGGGTGTGGCGACCAGTTCGCTGGCCGTGGTCGGTCCGCCGTTGACGCCACGGGTGCGGTAGACGACTCGGTGGGCCCGTACGCCGTAGCGGACCTGGGCCGCATCGATACCGGCCTGCTCCAAGCGCGCCGCGACCTCCTTCGCGTCCAGGTCGGCGACGAGGGTGACGGAGACGACCGACCCGGGCGCCGCGGCCGCCGTCGCTGCGGTGGTGGTCCCGGCCGTAGCCGTAGCCATGGATGTTGCCGTGGCCGAGGATGCGGCGAGTACGACTGCGGCGCACCCCAGGGCGAGAGCACCGGGTGCGGTGAACCGGCCACGGATTCGAGTGAAGATCATGGACCGCACTCTGCCGTGCACAGCGGACTCGGCACATTGCGGCCAACCTCCTTGCCCACGGGGGGTTTTCCCCCGCACGCCCTCGACGCCGGCCCCCGGCGGCAGAGCTACGGCCTCCGCGCTGACACATTCGATCAGGATGTTGCGGGCGACGGACGGCGGGCGGCGAGCTGCGGACGGCTGGCCGCGGTGTTCCGATGCCGCGTGGCGGGCGACGGCCCGGTACGGGTACGAGCCGCGGCAGGGGCGCGGGCACTGCCACCGTACGGGCACGGCCGGGGTACGGGCGTGGTCGGCGTACGGGCACGGCCGGGGTACGGGTGTGGTCGGCGTACGGGCACGGGCCGCGGCAGCCATACGGGCGTGGCCTGGGCACAGGCGCGTCCAATATCCCGCCGCGTCCTATATCCCGCCGTGCGGGCAGGCCTGGCATCCCGCTGACCGGGGCCGGGCGCCCGGGCATGAGCGCCTTGCCGACGTGATCACCGTGCCGATGTGATCATCACCCGATCGGGGGGGCGGCAATCGGGCCCGGACGGCAATCGGGCGCGGACGGCTGCCGGGCGCAAGGCGCGTACTGGCACAGACGACGGCCCGTCGTGTACGGCTGCCGGGCGCGGGCCGTACCGGTCGCGAGTGGCGGCCTGCCTGGGCGGTGTCCAGACCTGAACCGCGACCGGGCGCGTACGGCGCCCGCCGTCCTCACACCTCGGGCAGGTAATACCCCACCAGTTCCGGGTCCTCCCCCTCCTCCTCCAGCGCCTGTCGGACCACCCGCAGAGCGAGCCCTTCCGGGTAACCCTTGCGCGCCAGCATCCCCGCGAGGCGGCGTATCCGTTTCTCGCGGTCCAGGCCGCGGGTCGTCCGCAGCTTGCGGTCGACCAGCTCGCGGGCCGTGCGCTCCTCCTGCTCGGAGTCCAGCTGTCCGAGAGCCTCGTCGACCGTGGCCGAGTCCACGCCCTTGGTACGCAGTTCGCGGGCGAGCGCCCGGCGGGCCAGCCCCCGGCCGTGGTGCCGGGACTCCACCCAGGCGTCGGCGAACTTCGCGTCGTCGATCAGCCCCACCTCCTCGAAGCGGGACAGCACCTCCTGCGCGGCGTCCTCGGGGATGCCTCGCTCGTGCAGGGCGTCCCCGAGCTGCTTGCGCGTCCGCGCGGACCCGGTGAGCAGGCGCAGGCAGATGGCCCGCGCCTGCTCCTCGGGCGTACGCGGTGGCTCCGCCTCGGCCCTCGACGAGGAGGAACCACCGCCGTCCTTGCGTTTCCTACGGTTCTCGGCGCCGCCCGCAGCGCTGCCGCTACCGCCCCGGCCGTCGTCGTCACGCCCCCCGTCGTGACCGACGTCGCCGTGGCCGTAGCTGTGGTCGTCGGGCCATTCCGTTCGCCGCGTCACGATGGACTAGCTCTTGGCCGCGGCGGCCTTGGTGCCCTTGGTGCCCTTGGCGGCCGGTGCCGGTACGGACTTGGCCGGGGCCTCCGCGCCGTCCGCCGCGCCCGCCGCGTCCGCGCCGGGCTCCGCCAGGGCCTCCGGCTTCACGCCGATGCCCAGCTTCTCCTTGATCTTCTTCTCCACCTCGTTGGCGAGGTCGGGGTTGTCCTTGAGGAAGTTGCGGGCGTTCTCCTTGCCCTGACCGAGCTGGTCGCCCTCGTAGGTGTACCAGGCGCCGGACTTGCGGATGAAGCCGTGCTCCACACCCATGTCGATCAGGCCGCCCTCGCGGCTGATGCCCTGGCCGTACAGGATGTCGAACTCGGCCTGCTTGAAGGGCGGGGCGACCTTGTTCTTGACGACCTTGCAGCGGGTGCGGTTGCCGACCGCTTCGGTGCCGTCCTTGAGAGTCTCGATACGGCGGATGTCGATGCGCACCGAGGCGTAGAACTTCAGGGCGCGGCCACCGGTCGTGGTCTCCGGCGAGCCGAACATCACGCCGATCTTCTCGCGGAGCTGGTTGATGAAGATCGCGGTGGTCTTGGACTGGTTGAGCGCGCTGGTGATCTTCCGGAGCGCCTGGCTCATCAGACGGGCCTGGAGACCCACGTGGGAGTCGCCCATCTCACCCTCGATCTCGGCCCGGGGCACCAGCGCGGCGACCGAGTCGATCACGATGAGGTCGAGCGCGCCGGAGCGGACCAGCATGTCCGTGATCTCCAGGGCCTGCTCACCGTTGTCCGGCTGGGACAGGATCAGTGCGTCCGTGTCCACACCCAGCTTCTTGGCGTACTCGGGGTCGAGCGCGTGCTCCGCGTCGATGAAGGCGACGGAGCCGCCGGCCTTCTGCGCGTTCGCCACCGCGTGCAGGGTCAGGGTCGTCTTGCCGGAGGACTCCGGGCCGTAGACCTCCACCACGCGGCCGCGCGGGATGCCGCCGACGCCGAGCGCGACATCGAGTGCGGTCGACCCGGTGGGGATGACCTCGATGGGCTCGTTCGGGCGCTCGCCCATGCGCATCACGGCGCCCTTGCCGAATTGCCGTTCAATCTGTGCGAGCGCGGCGTCCAGCGCCTTCTCGCGGTCAGTGCCTGCCATGGCTTCCACCCGGTTTGCTTGAGTCGATCGCTTCACGTCCATGACGCTAACGCCTGCCACTGACAATGCGCCCGGACCCGGCTCCGGCCTGTGGATAACTCCCGGGAACTCCGGGCGGAAACACGGGTCGGACGTCTCATAAGAATAGATGTTCGATTTTGATGTCAAGCGCACCACGCGTCCCCGGCCGCTCGACTTGGCACTCGGCGACGTGGGTCGTGCGCCCGTGCGGCGAGGGCGCAGCCACGTCAGGGGCATGTCAACGATGCCCCCAAGGGCTCCGCCGCCGGGCCACTCCGGCGGACTGCTCCCGCGGAGCGGCCCGGTGGACGGTTCGCGGCCGGCCAGGCACGGCGCACCCGCCACGCTCACCTCCGGGAGGCCGCACGGCGGGCGCCGGCGGCCGAGCGCGGGAAGGGGGTCCGGACGGTGCCATTCGGCGATCCAGCCGGAGATCGAGGAACGTCTGCCCGCCCCTCACTCGCCCTTGCTCCCCGAGCCCCGCTCGCCCCCGTCCCGCCCCTCCTGGCCGTCCCGCCGGTCCGGGCCGACCCGGCCGTCCGGGCCACCCCGCCGGTCCGGTCCTCGGCGCCCTTCCGAGCCCGGCCCGTCGCCACCCCGGCTGTCACTATCCCGGCCGATGCTGCCCCGTCCGCCGTCGCCCCCTCCGCCGTCGCCCCGCCCGCCGTCGCCCCGATCACCGTCGGTCCCCCGGCCCTCCAGCGGCGCGGTCGGAGGGTCGGCGTGGAGGGTGCGGCGGAGCCGTCGTAGGGCCGAGGAGGCGCGGCGGCGTCCGCCGCCGCGGACCCGTACGTCGTCCGTGACCTCGTACCGCTTCACGTACGCCCCCAGGAACGCCTGCAGCGTCGCGGTCGCCGGGATGGCGATCAGCGCGCCGACCGCGCCCATCAGCGCCGTACCGGCGATCACCGAACCGAAGGCGACGGCCGGATGGATGTCCACGGTCTTGGCCGTGATGCGGGGCTGGAGCAGGTAGTTCTCGAACTGCTGGTAGATCACGACGAAGCCGAACACCCACAGCGCATACCAGGGATTGACGGTGAAGGCGATCAGGATCGGCAGCGCGCCCGCGAGGTATGTGCCGATGGTCGGGATGAACTGCGAGACCAGACCCACCCACATGCCGAGGGCCGGTGCGTACGGCACGCCGAGGATCTCCAACAGGACGTAGTGCGCGACGCCGGAGATCAGCGCCATCAGGCCGCGGGAGTAGAGGTACCCGCCCGTCTTGGCGACCGCGATCTCCCAGGCGCGCAGCACCTCGGTCTGCCGGGACGGCGGCAGGACCGAGCACAGGGCGCGGCGCAGCCGGGGGCCGTCGGCGGCGAAGTAGAAGGAGAACAGCGCCACCGTCAGGAGGTTGAACAGGCTGCCCAGGACGGTCGCCGAGACGGCGAGCACATTGTTGGCGCTGTCCTGGACGTACTTCTGCAGCCAGTCGGATTTCAGCAGGTTGTTCTGCACCTCGACGCGCGAGAGGTGGGTGTGGAAGGTGGTGTTGATCCAGCTGATCACCGAGTCCAGGTACTGCGGGAACTCCTGGACCATGGTCGCGATCTGGCCCGCGAGCATCGAGCCGAGGAGCGCGAAGAAGCCCGCGGTCCCGACGAGTATCCCGAGGAAGACCAGGCCGGTGGCGGCTCCGCGCCGCATCCCGCGGGCCGCCATCCAGTCCACGGCCGGCTCGACGGCCAGGGCGAGGAAGAAGGCGATCAGCACGTTCAGCAGCAGCGAGATGAGCTGGTGGAAGCCCCAGCTGGCGAGCTGGAAGCACGCCACGAGGGCGAGCGCCAGCACCATGGCGCGGGGCAGCCACCGCGGCATCCGCTCGGCGGGTCCGCGGCTTGGTTCGTCGTGGCTGGTGGAATTCTCGGTCGCTGGCACGGGCCCAGTGTCGCGCACGGGACTGACAACTCCCGCCCTGCCCCGCTCACCGGGGGGCCGCCCACCGCCACCCGATACGTCCGTGCGGCTCCGGCTCGCACCGGCGCCCCGCCGCGGTCCGGCCCCGGCGGCGCGCCCCGCCCCGGCCCCGTCCGATGCGACCGTACGCCCAGCCGCCACGTACGCCCCGCACCCCGCACCCCGTCCGGCTCCCGCCCCGCGCCCGCTCCCAGGGCGTGTCCGCAAAGTCCCGCCCCCGGCTCCCGCCGCGCGCCCCGCCCCGTCAGCGCTTGTCGTACGGCACGTCCATCGTCGTGCAGACCACCCGCCAGACGTCCTTCGCCTCCCACCCGTCCGCCAGCGCCTGGTGCACGGTCCGTCCGCCGAGCCCGGCCATCACATGATCACGCGCGAACGAGTCCGCGTAGGACTCACCGAAGTGGTCCGCCATCCGCCGCCAGAAGACCGTCAACCGCATGGAATCCACTCCGCACTCACTCTGACCTGCACTTTCCTCTTCCCGCACGCCCGCGTCACCGCACGACCGCACGTACTGCCGCACAGCTGCGCGTGTCCTGCACGCCGACACGCGGCCGACCGTCAGGCACGCGTCCCGGGAGGAGCACTTCCCTGCCCCACCGCGCCGCCCCACGCCCTGCGGCCCCATGCCGCGCCGCCCCGTGCCCCGCCCCTCCGCGCCCAGTACTCAGGCATGAAGCACGCCACGCCAGGCATGAAGCGCGCACGCCGCGTACGTACGCAGGCTAAGCCCCGAGGGCCACCCCATCATTCCCGCCCCACGGCCACCCGCCGAGTCGCCTCCAGGATGTTCTCCTCGCGGATCGTCCGGAGGAAGGGCAGCAACAACAGCGCGCACGCGAGCGCGCCGAGGCCGAAGACCAGTCGGGGGCCGACGAATTGGGCCAGCAGGCCGGCCAGTGCGGCGCCCAGGGGCATTCCTCCCCAGCCGATGAGGCGGCTGGCGCTGCTGACGCGGCCCAGTAGTTCGTCGGGGATCAGCTGCTGGCGCAGTGTGACCACGGTGACGTTCCACAGGCCGCTGCCGAGGCCGCCCACGAACGTCGCCGCCCCGACGATCCACGGCTGTGCCGTCAGCACGGGTGTGCCGAGCATGATCACGCTGGTGACGACGTCGACGGCGAGGAGGTTGCGCGCGCCGAGGAGGCCGCGGGCCCGGCCCGCGAGGAGCGAGCCCAGTACGCCACCGAGTGCGAGCGTGGTCAGCAGCAGGCCGTACCCGGTGCCGCTGAGGCCCATGGGGCCGGGTGCCACGGCGTACAGCACCAGGACCGCGCTCCACGCGCTCCATGCCGCCGCCATCACGCAGACCATGATGGCGAGGTTCCACAGCACCGGCTGCCGCCGCAGGTACCGCAGGCCCTCGGAGAGTTCGTCCCGCAGCCGGGGCTTCGCGACGGGCCCCGTGCCGCCGTCCGCAACGTCGCCCGTACCGCCGTCCGTCCCGTCGCCTGCCCCGTCGCCCCTGCCGCTCTCCGTCCCATTGCCCGCCCCGCCGTCCGCCCTGTTCCACCCGCCGCGCAGGCGGGGGTCGTAGCGGCCCTGCAGAAGCAGGAGCACCGCCCCCGCCGCCACCGCGTACAGGCCCGCGATGCTCAGGGTGGCGGTGACGGCGCCGATGCCGACGAGCAGGCCACCCAGGGGCGGTCCCACGAACTCGTTCAGGGACGAGCGGCTGCTCTCCAGGCGGGAGTTGGCACCGTCGAGCCGGTCGCGCGGCACGATCATGGGCAGTACGGAGGTGGTGGTGAGGTCCGCCACGAGTTCGGCCGTGCCGAGTAGGAAGGCCACCGCGTACAGGGTGGGCAGCGGCGCCACGTCTCCCGTGAGGGCGAGCGCCAGCAGGGCCAGTGCCGCCGTGCGCAGCACGTGCGCCCACAGGATCAGGCGGCTGCGTTCCGCCCGGTCGATGAGGATGCCGATGGCCAGCGTGCACATCACGTACGGCAGCGTCTGGGCCCATTTCACCCCCGCCACCAGCCCGGGCGACGAGGTGAGGGTGAGGGCCGTCAGCGGCAGGACGATCATCACCAGGCCGTCGGCGAGACTGCTCAGCCCGTAGGAGACCCACAGCCCGGCGAAGTCCCGCCGGGCGGCGGAGGGTGCGCCTGTGCTCATCCGCTGCCTTTCATGAGGTGCTCGGGCTGCCCCGGCGGACGGGGGCCATGGAGGACCCTCGGCGCACAGGGACGACCGCCCCCGACGCATCGGGGACGGCCATCAGGATGTCTCTGTTGCGGCACCCTCAACAGAGAAGGGCGCACGTGGCGCGGGTGAACGTTCCCTCACCGTGGCTGCGTACGGTGTGGGCGAAGGCGGCCCGGTGGTTGGCAGGCGCCGGAACGGCACCTTCCGCCTTGAGCCCGAAGGGAGCGATCACGGCGCGGCTCTGCTCACCGACGCAGTGCACGCCGCGGTTGGCGAGGATGGTCTCGGCGAGCCGGCCACCGAGCCCGTCGAGCGAGTCGCCCGACCAGGTGGAGACCGTGTACTGGCCGTCCTCGGCCTGCTCGAAGAAGCGGATGTGCGCCTGTCCCGCGCTTTCCGTGAGGAGGATGAAGATGCGGCGGTCGGGGAGTTCCATGTCCAGGCCGTCCATCTTGTGCAGGATGGCCTCCGGGTCGCCGTAGAAGTCGTGGACTTCCGGCGTCCAGGAGTAGGAGACGCAACCGAGAGCGGTCTCCGCCTGCTGTGTCTGCGCCGCAGTCTGCACCGTTGTGGTCACCATCGGGCTCCAATCAGCGGGTGCCGTCGAACGGCACCGAGTGGTCAGTGCGCGCAGGTCCATACTTGTCGGCGGGCAACCCGAAGGACAGGCCGCTTCCCGTCACCGTCGTCCCCCCGTCTTCCACGCGCGTGGACCGGAACCCCGGCATCCCGTACGCCCGTGGTGCGAAGTCTTCTGACAGGTGGGCCCGGAGGCGCCATGCCGCGGTGCCATCTGTTGCCGGGCGCCTGGACCGGGATGTTCCGGCCGGGGTCGGGGTGGGGGCCGGGGCTGGCGCATTCCGGTGGGTGTGGCAGGAAGTGCGCGCACCTCTCGGTGCCCCGCGCAAAAAGGTGATTACCGGGATGTGACCGGAGCAGGCGGACAGCGGGGCGGCCGGGACGGAACAGCGGCGCGGGCGGACGACGGGGCGACGGGTGCGGGCGGACAGAGGCGCGGCCGGGGTGGCCGGGCGGCGGGACAGCCGGGAGGAGCGACCGTCCGCCGCCGGACGGACGTCAACCCCGTATGTCCCGTACGCCGCCCCTGAGAGTGCAGCCCTGTCCGTGCCGGTGCCGGGCGGCGCCCGCGGCCCTACCGTCGGTCCATGGCGGAAAACGGAGCACCTCAGCCGACCCCACTGACGCGTGCCGAACGCTTCATCTGGCTCACTGCCCGGGTGCTCGAACAGCGCCGTTTCGCACACCACTTCCTGGGCGGGAGCGCGGACGGTGTCGACGCCGCGCTGGCCGCGTACGCGAATTCCGACGGCGGCTACGGGCATGCCCTGGAGCCCGACCTGCGCGGACCGGTCAGCCAGCCGCTGCACACCGCACACGCCCTGCACGTCCTCGACCTCATCGGGCGCTGCGGCGGCCAACGGGCCGAGCGGATCTGCCGCTACCTCACCGAGGTGTCCACCCCACAGGGCGCGCTGCCCGCCCTGCACCCCTCGCTGCGCGGCTACCCGGCCGCGCCGTGGCTGCCGGTGCTCGACGACCCGCCGAGCGACCTCCTGGCCACCGGCCCCGTCGTGGGACTGCTGCACCGCAACGAGGTGTGGCACGCCTGGCTGTTCCGGGCCACGGACTTCTGCTGGCAGACGGTGGAGGCGGCGGAGTTCCTGGAGAGGACCCATCCGTACGAGGCCCAGGCGGCGCTCGCCTTCCTGGAGGGCGCACCGGACCGGCCGCGCGCCGAGGCCGCCGCGCAGCGCCTGGGCGCGGTGGTGCGCGAGCGGCGGCTGGTCCTCCTGGACCCGGACCGCGCGGCGGACACGCCCGCACCCGACGGCTACGCGCCCGGTGAGCACCACTTCGCGTACGACTACGCGCCCATGCCGGGCTCGCTCGCCCGCCGCTGGTTCACGGACGCGGAGACTGACCGGGCGCTGGACCACCTCGCCGCCCTTCAGCGGGAGGACGGCGGCTGGCCCGTGAACTGGCGCGTGTGGGCCCCTGGGACCGCCCTGGAGGGCCGCCCGATGGTGACACTCAAGGCGTTGCTGGCCCTGCGCGCGTACGGGCGCCTCACCGGCCGGTAGTGGGCGGCGCGCCGGGCCCGTCGCCCTGGCGCAGCAGCAGCGCCGTCAGCGCGAGTGCGGTGCCGTGGGGCGACGTCAGGTCGATGCCGGTCAGTGCGGCGATCCGGGCGAGCCGGTTGTCCACGGTGTTCGGGTGCAGCCCGAGTGCGCGGGCGGTCGCCCGGCGGTCCTGGCGCTCCCCCAGGTGCGTGCGCAGCGTTTCGGTCAGCTCGGGGCGGCCGTCGAGCGGGGCGAGCAGCGCGGCGATGGGACCGCTGCTCTCGTCGCGGCGCGAGAGGTGGAATTCGAGCAGTACGTCGTCGAGGCGGTGGAATCCGGCGGGCCGGCCGCAGACGCGCGCGATGCGGATGACTTCGGAGGCGGTGCGGGCGGCGTACGGAATGCCCTCCGGGCGCTCGGCGCGCGCGGCGGCGCGCCGCGCCTCCACGCCGCACGCCCGGCGCAGCCGCTCCCCCATGCCGTCGCGGACGGCGGCGCCGCCCGGGACGAGGGCGTACCCGCCGCCGGCGTCCAGCAAGGTGAGTACCTCGGTACCGAACTCCCGGTCCAGTGCGGCCTGCAGGCGTCGCAGGGTTCTGCGCCGAGGATGCCCCCCTGGGCCCTGAAAAGGAAGTCGCCGAGTTCGACGAGTGCCTCCGCCTCGCCGGGGCCCGCCTCCTGGCGCAGTGCCTGCCACAGCGCGTACTCCCCCAGCGCATGGGCCCGCAGCAGCAGGTGCAGCGACATGCCCTCCTCGGCGCGCTGCGCGGCGCGCTCGCGGAACACGCCGTAGTCACCGTGCTGCCCCTCGGGGTCGCGGACCCGGCGCAGGAAGAGGCGCACGCCGTGCCGGACCGTGGCGGCCACCTCCCTGTCCTTCAGGTCGCCGGGCAGCTCCGCGTAACCGGGGAGGCCCTCGAAGGCGCCCCGTGACATCCGCCGGGCCAGCTCGTTGACCCGTGGCTCGCAGCGCAGTGCGAGGGCGCGGGCGGCGTCGGACAGGGGCACGGCGGCTCCTTCGCTGCGGGGCGGCGAGGCTGTGACGCGTCACAGTACGCAGCGGGTACGGGTGTGACAGCGGCGGGTGCCGCCGGAGCCCCCGGGACACCAGACTCCTACCGAAGGGGCCGAACCGACCGGAGGACCGAACCACGGACACCCGCCCGGCACGGGTGTACGGCGCACACGAGGAGCCGCTCGGCATGACGGATGGTAGGACGCAGCACAGTCCGCACACGGAGACCACGAGGGCGGGGACCGGGACGCATGGGGCGGGGACCGGGGCGCATGAGGCGGGGACCGGGACGTCCGGGGCGAGGAGCGGGGCGCCTGGGGCGGGGGCCGCGGCTCCTGGGGCGGGGGCCGGGGTTCCCGGGGCGAGGGGCAGGAGCCCCGAGCCCGGGACCACCACCGGATACCTCGCGTACGCGGACCGCGTCTATACGGGCGACGACACCCTGCTGGCCCACTTCACGGGCGCGTACGCCGAGGAAGGTCTCGTCCGTGTCGGGGAACGCACCGGCTTCTTCCCCGCCTTCGCGAACGTCGCGGTCTTCGACACCGGCTCCGAGGGGCTGGTCATGGTGGACTCCGGCGAAGCCCGTACCGCCGAGCGGCTGTACGCGGCCGTGTCCGCGTTCGGCGGCCCCGGACGCGAGGTCCGTACGGTCGTCCACACGCACGGCCACATCGACCACGTCTTCGGCGTCGGCCCCTTCGACGCCGCGGCGCGGGCCCGCGGCACCGAACCGCCCGAGGTCGTCGCACACGAGGCCGTGGCCGCGCGCTTCGACCGCTACACGGCCACCGCCGGGTACAACTCCTGGATCAACCGCCGTCAGTTCGGCGTGCCCGGCATCGAATGGCCCACCGCCTACCGCTATCCGGACACCACCTACCGGGACCGGCTCACCCTGCGCCGCGGCGAACTGACCTTCGAGCTCCATCATGCGCGCGGCGAAACCGACGACGCCACGTATGTATGGGTCCCGGAACTCAAAACCCTCTGTACGGGTGATCTGTTCATCTGGAACGCCCCCAACGCCGGCAACCCCCAGAAGGCGCAGCGTTACCCGGAGGACTGGGCCCGGGCGCTGCGCGCCATGAGCGCCCTGGGAGCGGAGGTGCTGCTTCCGGGCCACGGGGTGCCGATCCGGGGCGCCGACCGCGTCGCGACCGCGCTGGACGACTGCGCCGAGCTGCTGGAGTCGCTGTGCGCGCAGACCCGCGAGCTGATGAACGCCGGGCTGCGGCTGGACGAGGTGCTCCACCGGGTGCGGGCGCCGGCCGGGCTGCTGGACCGGCCGTACCTGCATCCCGCCTACGACGAACCGGAGTTCGTCGTACGCAACCTGTGGCGCCTGTGGGGCGGCTGGTACGACCAGAACCCGGCCCACCTCAAGCCCGCGCCGGACCGGGCGCTCGCCGCCGAATTCGCCGACGCCGCGGGCGGCGCCCCCGTACTGGCGCGCCGTGCGCTGCGGCTGCTGGCCGGGAACGAACAGCGCCTGGCCGCCCACCTGGCGGAGACCGCGGCTCTGGCGGCCCCCGAGGACCGCGAGGTCGCGCGCGTACGGGCGCAGGTGTACGGGGCGCGGGCCGCCGCCGAGCCGTCCACGATGGCGCGCGGGATCTTCGCGTGGGCCGCGGCGGAGTCGGCGGCGGTGGCAGAAGGGACGGATGTGGCGACCGAGTTGACGCGCAGCGAGAAAGGGCGGCGGCGGGCGGCCGGGGCGATCAGCGTGGGCGTGGTCGACGAGGACACGTGCTCGTGCGGGGGCGGCGGGGACGAAGGCGGCCGGACCGACGGCTCAGGTGGCGGGGACGAAGGCGGCCGGACCGACGGCTCAGGTGGCGGGGGCGAAGACGGCACGCCCCACGGCACAGGCGGCGGAAGCGGCGGTCGGCGGGGCGGGGAGACCGCGCGGTGACCCGTACGGCCGGGGCCGGGGCGCGGCCCGGCGCACCATCCGGGATGACCGCCTGCGAGCGCCGACGGGCATGGCGCACCACCTGGCTGCTGGTCGCCTTCATACTCATCAACTTCGCCGACAAGACGGTGATGGGCCTGGTCGCCAACCCGGTGATGACCGAACTCCACCTCACTCGGGAACAGTTCGGCACCGCTTCCGCCGCGTTCTTCGCGCTCTTCAGCCTGGCGGCGCTCGGCGGCTCCTTCCTCACCCGCACGGTGCGCACCCCGGTCCTGCTGCTCGGCATGGCGCTGCTCTGGTCCGCCGCCCAGCTGCCGATGCTGTTCGCCGCGGCCGGATTCGGTGTCCTGGTCGCCACCCGGGTGCTGCTCGGCGCGGCGGAGGGCCCGGCGACCCCGGTGGCGGTGCACCATCTGCACGGCTGGTTCGAGCAGCGGGACCGTACGCTGCCGACCGCCGTCCTCCTGGCCGGCGCGGCGGCGGGTGTCGCCGTCGCCGCCCCCGTGCTCGGCACGGTCACCGCCGCCTGGGGCTGGCGCTGGGCGTTCGGTGTGGTCGGCCTCATCGGCCTGGTGTGGGCCGCGCTCTGGCTCCGGTACGGCGAGGAAGGACCGCTGGCGCCCCCGGTAGGACGGCGGACCACCGACAGGGCCTCAGGTGCCACCCCTGAGGACTGCGAAATCTCCGAGGACTACGGGGGCTCTGAAATCCCCGAGGACTCCGAAGTCTCCGAAGTCTCCGAGGACTCCGAGGACTCCGAGGGCGGCAGCTCCGTCCCGTACCGGAAGGTGCTGCTCACCGGCACCTGGCTGTCCGCGGCCCTCGGTGCCTTCGCCGCCTTCTGGACGGTGTCGGCCTCGCTCACCTGGGCCGCGGACTACTTCCAGGAGGTCGTCGGGCTGGGGCTGCGCCAGGCGAGCCTGCTGATCATGCTGGCCGCGCTGGCCAAGGGCGGCGCCATGCTGGCCCACGGCCTGCTCGTACAGCGTGCGGGCAGGCGCGCGGCGGCCGGCCTGCGCCCCCGCATCCCGCTGTCCTCCGGGGTCAAGAACGGACTGGTGCTGCTCTTCTCCGGTGCGGCGACCCTGGGCTTCGCCGCGGCGGACGCGCTGTGGCTGAAGGCCGTCCTGCTGCTCGGCCCGATGGCCGTCTCGGACATCATCATGACGGTGGCCCAGACCTCGGTCTCGCGGATCTCCCCCGCCGACCGGCGCGGCGTCACCCTCGGCACGCTGACCTGCGTCTTCGCTCTCGCGGGCATCCTGGCGCCGGCGGTGACGGGGCGGCTGGTGGACGCCGGGGCGACCGTCGCGGACGGGTACTTCGGCGCGTACGGGACGATGGCGGGCCTGGCCGCGGTGGCGGGGGTGGCTGTGACGCTGTTCCTGCGCCCGGAGCGGGACGCGCGGCGGCTGGGGGTGGCGGAGGCGACGGTTGCGAAGAGGTGAGGCGGGGCGCACGCGTCCTCGCCCGCTCTCACCCGCCCAGCGCCCGCACCCCCGCCGTCACCGCCACCGCGACCGCCACGACCAGCAGGAACGGCGCGCGCAGCAGCAGCGCGACGACCGCGGCCGCGACGCCCGCAGCCTTCGCGTCGAGCAGCAGCTGATGGCCGTCGCCGAAAGTCTCCTGCGCGGTGAGCGCGGCGAGCAGCGCCACCGGCAACAGGGCGGCGAGGCGCTTGACGAGGGGCCGTTCCAGCACGCCGGCGGGCACCAGGAGCCCGAGGTACTTCACCAGGTAGCAGCCCGCGGCGGTGGCGCCGATCGCGATCCAGACAGTCATCGTGCGTCCGCCTTCCGTGCGTACGTGTCCGTGGCCGTGGCCGTGGCCGTATCCCTGGCTGTGACCGTGTCCGCAGCCATGGCCGCGGCCTCGTCCGCGGCGGCATCCGTACCGGCGGCCCCAGTGGTACGCGTATGGCCCCGGCGCCCCTCCAGGAACAGGACCGCCGGTGCGGCGAGCGCCGCGACGAGCACCGGCACGCCCGCCGGCAGCAGCGGCAGCGCGACCAGAAGGAGGACGACCGCCAGCCCCGCGACGGCGCGTTCCGCCGCCGGCTTCAGCATGGGGGCGAGCAGCGCCACGAAGACCGCGGGCCCGGCCGCGTCCAGCCCCCAGGCCTCCGTGTCCCCGAGTGCCTCGGCGCCCATGGCCCCGACGAGGGTGGTGAGGTTCCACAGGGCGTACATGGTGAGCCCGGTGACCACGAACCCGAGGCGCGCGCCGCGCCGGTCGGGCTGGGCCAGGGCGACGGCCGAGGTCTCGTCGATGACCCAGTGGGCGGCGAACGGCCGGACCGCGGTCCGGTATCCGAGGAGGCCGGACAGCCGCAGGCCGTAGAACGCGTTACGGGTGCCCAGGAAGAACGCCCCGGCTGCCGCGGTGAGCGGGTTGCCGCCCGCGGCCAGCGCGCCGACCAGCGCGAACTGCGAGGCGCCGGTGAAGACCAGCAGGCTCAGCGCGCAGGCCTGAAGCACCGTCAGCCCCGCGCCCGCCGCGGTCACCCCGAAGGCGAAGCCGGAGAGCCCGACCGCGACGCCGACGCCGAGCGCGTCCCGGACGACCGCGGCGGCGGGCGCGGCCCCGGCCGCCTCCGCGCGTGCGGGCTCCGGTCCCGGTATTCGCTCCGCCTGCCGCCCCGACGGCGCCCGTTCCACCTGCTCAGACCGCTCCGACCGCTCTCCTGGCATTCCCCGGCCTGCCCGACCTACCTGATCTGACCACTCAATCCGACCCGCCTGACCTATTCGCTCCGACCGCTCTATCCGATCTGACTGCTGTGTGTGCTCTGTTCGTTGTGCCACGCCCCGGACACTAGGAAGCCCCCTCGCCGGTGGTCTTGTACGTTCTTGCGCCGCCCGCCCGCTCGCGCCGGTAAGCGCCCGGTGGTACGCCCACGATCCGGGTGAAGTGCCGGTTCAGGTGCGGCTGGTCGGTGAACCCGACGGCGACGGCGGCCTCGGCGGGCGCCGTACCGCCCTCCAGGAGCCGGCGCGCACGGCGCACGCGGGCGTCCGTGAGCCAGGCGTGCGGCGGCATCCCGTACGCGTTCTTGAAGGCGCGCAGCAGGGCGAACGGGCTGGTGCCCAGTTCCCGTGCCAGTTGTTCGAGGGTCGGGGGTGCCGTCAGCCGTGCTTCCAGGAGTGCCCGGGCGCGCTCGGCGGTGCGTGCGCCTGCCGCGGCGGGCGCACGGCTCGGCGACGGGCCTCCGTGGCGCCGCAGCATCCGGGCCACCACGATGCGCAGCAGGCTGTCGGCGGCCAGCGCGTTGCCCTCCTCCGCCGCGCGGTGCACCCCGTTGACGAGGCGTACGGCGTGTGCGTCGGCCACGAGCGTCTCGGTGAACGCGGCGGTGCCGGTCAGGCCGGTCGTCTCGGCGGCGATGTCCGCGACGAGTCCCGCCGAGAGGTAGAGCGTGGAGTACGCCCAGCCCTCCGGGGCACCGGCCTGCGCGGTGTGCGGCACCTCCGGGTTGATCATGACGAGGCCGTCCGGCCCGGCGTCCGTGACGCCGTCCGGCAGGCCGATCCGCTCGACGCCGCCGGTGACGGCGCCCAGCACGTAGCCGTCGTGGGAGTGGCGGGGGAAGGTGTGCCGCACGTAGCGGGCGCGCAGCAGGTCCAGGCCGGGCAGCTCGGCGTACTGCCAGTGCCGTGCCCACTCGGCCCCCTTCCGGCCGGTGTGCGCCGCGTGCGGGGGCCTGCCGGTACGGGCTCCGGCGCCCGCCGCCACCGCGTCCCCCGCGCCTCCCGTGTCCCTTGCCCCGCTCCCGGCCATGGCGTCATTGTGCTGCGGGGCGGCCCGCCGCGGCCGTCCTGTCCGGCACGTGGACGGCCGGGCCCGCGGGCATCACCGCAGGTGAGCGGCGAGTCACCGCCGATTGTCAGTGGTCCGTTGCACGATGGGGGGCATGGCCAAGGCAGCGCTCGACTCGTTCTCCCCCGCGACCCGCGACTGGTTCACGGGGGCGTTCCGCGCGCCCACCGCCGCGCAGGAGGGTGCCTGGCGGGCCATCGGCGAGGGGTCGGACGTGCTGGTGGTCGCGCCGACCGGCTCCGGCAAGACCCTGGCGGCCTTCCTCGCCTCGCTCGACCGGCTCGCGAGCGTCCCCGCCCCCGCCGAGCCGAAGAAGCGCTGCCGCGTGCTGTACGTGTCCCCCCTGAAGGCCCTCGCGGTCGACGTCGAGCGCAACCTGCGCAGTCCGCTGACCGGCATCCGCCAGGAGTCAGTCCGCCAGGGGCTGCCCGAGCCCGACATCCGGGTGGGCATCCGCTCCGGCGACACCCCGCCCGCCGAGCGCCGCGCGATCGCCAACCGGCCGCCGGACATCCTCATCACGACTCCCGAGTCCCTGTTCCTCATGCTGACCTCCTCCGCCCGGGAGGCCCTGGAAGGCGTCGAAACGGTCATCGTGGACGAGGTGCACGCGGTCGCCGGCACGAAGCGCGGCGCCCACCTCGCGCTCTCCCTGGAGCGCCTCGACCAGCTGCTGGAGCGCCCGGCCCGGCGCATCGGCCTGTCGGCGACCGTGCGCCCCGTGGAGGAGGTGGCCCGCTATCTGTCGCCGCAGCGCCGGGTGGAGATCGTCCAGCCGCCGTCCGGGAAGGAGTTCGACCTGTCGGTCGTCGTTCCCGTGGAGGATCTGGGCGAGCTGGGCGGCTCCCCCGTCCAGGAGGGCGACACCGGCGAGAAGCCGTCCATCTGGCCGCATGTCGAGGAGAAGATCGCCGACCTGGTCCAGGCGCACCGCTCGACGATCGTCTTCGCCAACTCCCGCCGCCTCGCCGAGCGCCTGTGCAACCGGCTCAACGAGATCGCGTACGAGCGCGCCACCGGCGAGGCGCTGCCCGAGCACCACTCCCCCGCCGAGCTGATGGCCGAGGCGGGTGCCGCCAAGGGGGCGCCCGCGCTGCTGGCCCGCGCCCACCACGGCTCGGTGTCCAAGGAGCAGCGCGCCCAGGTGGAAGAGGACCTCAAGGCGGGCCGGCTGCCCGCCGTGGTCGCGACGTCCAGCCTGGAGCTGGGCATCGACATGGGCGCGGTCGACCTGGTCGTCCAGGTCGAGTCCCCGCCGTCGGTCGCCTCCGGCCTTCAGCGGGTCGGCCGCGCGGGCCACCAGGTCGGCGCGGTGTCCCGGGGCGTGGTCTTCCCCAAGTACCGCGGGGATCTCGTCCAGGCCGCGGTCGTCACGGAGCGGATGCGCGCCGGCTCCATCGAGTCGCTGCGCGTCCCCGCCAACCCGCTCGACGTCCTGGCCCAGCAACTGGTCGCGATGGCCTCGATGGACACCTGGGACGTGACGGAGCTGCTGGCCCTGGTCCGCCGCTCCGCCTCCTTCACGGCCCTGCCCGAGTCGGCGTTCAACGGCGTGCTGGACATGCTCGCGGGCCGCTATCCCTCCGACGCCTTCGCCGAGCTGCGCCCCCGCATCGTCTGGGACCGCGTGGCGCAGACGATCACGGGCCGCCCGGGCGCGCAGCGGCTGGCCGTCACGTCCGGCGGCACGATTCCCGACCGTGGCCTCTTCGGTGTCTTCCTCGCCGGAGCGGACCCGAAGAAGGGCGGCGGTCGCGTCGGAGAGCTGGACGAGGAGATGGTCTACGAGTCCCGCGTCGGCGACGTCTTCACGCTCGGTACGACGTCCTGGCGCATCGAGGACATCACCCGCGACCGCGTGCTGGTCTCCCCGGCCCCCGGGGTGCCCGGCAGGCTGCCCTTCTGGAAGGGCGACCAGCTCGGACGCCCCCTGGAGCTGGGCCGCGCGCTGGGCGCCTTCCTCCGCGAGATCGGCTCGCTGGCCCCGGAGGCCGCCCGCGAGCGGCTGTCCGCCGCCGGCCTCGACGACTGGGCGACGGGCAACGTGCTCGCGTACCTCACCGAGCAGAAGCAGAGCTGCGGCCATGTGCCGGACGACCGCACGATCGTCGTCGAGCGCTTCCGCGACGAGCTGGGCGACTGGCGGGTGGTCGTGCACTCCCCGTTCGGCGCGCAGGTGCACGCCCCCTGGGCACTCGCCCTCGGTGCCCGCCTCGCCGAGCGCTACGGCATGGACGCCCAGGTCATGCACGCCGACGACGGCATCGTGCTGCGCCTGCCGGACGCCGACCTGATGGGCCTGGACCTGCTCGACAGCGACACCGGCGACTTCGACCCGGCGGCCCGCGGCATGGAGTACGACCCCGAGCAGTCGCCCGTGGGCGCCGCCGACGTCGTCTTCGACAAGGGCGAGGTCGACCAGGTCGTCACGGACCAGGTGGGCGGCTCGGCCCTGTTCGCCTCCCGGTTCCGCGAGTGCGCGGCCCGCGCCCTGCTGCTGCCCCGCCGCACCCCCGGCAAGCGCACGCCCCTGTGGCAGCAGCGGCAGCGCGCCTCCCAGCTCCTCCAGGTGGCGGGCGAGTTCGGCTCGTTCCCGATCGTGCTGGAGGCCGTCCGCGAATGCCTCCAGGACGTCTTCGACGTGCCGGGCCTGACGGAGCTGATGGGCGACATCGAGGCCCGCCGGGTCCGTCTCGTCGAGGTCACCACCCCCGAGCCCTCCCCCTTCGCCCGCTCCCTGCTGTTCGGCTACGTGGCCCAGTTCCTGTACGAGGGCGACTCCCCCCTCGCCGAGCGCCGTGCCGCCGCCCTCTCCCTGGACTCCCGGCTGCTGGCCGAGCTGCTCGGCCAGGCCGAACTGCGCGAGCTGCTCGACTCCGACGTGCTGGCCGAGCTGGAGAGCGAGCTCCAGTGGCTGACGGAGGACCGCCGGGTCAAGGACGCGGAGGGCGTCGCCGACCTGCTGCGGATGCTCGGCCCGCTCACCGACGCCGAGCTGGCCGAGCGCGGCGCCGACCCCGCGTGGGCCGACGAGCTCGCGGCGGCCCGCCGGGCCATCACGGTCCGTATCGCGGGCCGGGACCACCGGGCCGCGATCGAGGACGCCGGCCGGCTCCGCGACGCCCTGGGCACGGCCCTGCCCGTAGGCGTCCCCGAGTCGTTCACCGAGCCCGTCAAGGACCCCCTCGGCGACCTCCTGTCCCGCTTCGCCCGCACGCACGGCCCGTTCACCTCCGACCAGGCCGCCGCCCGCTTCGGCCTCGGCACGGCCGTGACGGACGGCGCCCTGCAGCGCCTGGCCGCGGCCGGCCGGATCGTCCAGGGCGAGTTCCACCCCTCGGGCATCGGCCAGGAGTGGTGCGACGCCCAGGTGCTGCGCCGCCTGCGCCGCCGCTCCCTGGCCGCTCTCCGGCACGAGCTCGAACCCGTACCCCCCGCCGCCCTGGCGTCCTTCCTCCCCCAGTGGCAGCAGATGGGCCCCCTGGCGCCCCCTGCTGCCTACGGAACGGGACCGCGCGGAGCGGGCCCGCGGCGCGGCGGCTCGTACGGCCTGCGCGGCATCGACGGCCTGGTCCGCGCCGTCGAGCAGCTGCAGGGCGCGGCCGTGCCCGCCTCCGCCCTCGAAAAGCTGGTGCTGCCCTCCCGGGTCGGCGACTACGCCCCGGCGATGCTGGACGAGCTGACCTCCACCGGCGAGGTGCTGTGGGCCGGCGCGGGCGCGCTCCCCGGCAAGGACGGCTGGCTGTCCCTCTACCTCGCCGACAGCGCCCCGCTGCTCCTCCCCCCACCGCACCCGCTGGAGCTGTCCCCCCTGCACCACTCGGTCCTCCAGGCCCTCGCCCCCGGCTACGGCCTCTTCTTCCGCCAGCTCGCCGACCAGGTCCGCGCCACCACCCACCCCGAGTGCACGGACCCCCAACTGGCCGACGCCCTGTGGGACCTGGCCTGGTCCGGCCGCCTCACCAACGACACCCTCGCCCCCCTCCGCGCCCTCCTCGGCTCGGGCCGTACGTCCGGTTCCACCGCCCACCGGGCCAAGCGCGCGGTCCCCCGCGGCCGGTACGGCACCCTGACCGCCGCCACCGGCCGCACGGGCCGCCCCACCGCCTCCCGCTCCGGCCCGCCCACCGTCGCCGGCCGCTGGTCCCTGCTCCCCGACCCCGAACCGGACCCCACCCACCGCGCCCACGCCCTGGCGCGCACCCTCCTCGACCGGCACGGCGTCGTCACCCGCGGCGCCGTCGCCGCCGAGGGCGTCGAGGGCGGCTTCTCCGCCGCGTACCGCGTCCTGTCCGCCTTCGAGGAGACCGGGCAGGCCCGGCGCGGCTACGTGGTCGAAGGGCTGGGCGCCGCGCAGTTCGCGATGGACGGCGCGGTCGACCGGCTCCGCGCGGTCAACACCGGCCGCGAGCGCGTCGCCGACGAGTACGCCCAGGGCGGCCCGGCCGAGGGCCGTTCGACCGGGCCGCGGCGAGCGCTGGTGCTGGCCGCCGCCGACCCCGCCAACGCGTACGGAGCCGCCCTGTCCTGGCCCGAACCGCCCGACGGCTCGACCCACAAACCGGGCCGCAAGGCAGGCTCCCTCGTCGTCCTCGTCGACGGTGAGCTGACGCTCTACATGGAGCGCGGCGGAAAGACCCTGCTGGCCTGGACCCGGTCCGGGGACGGCACCGCCCCCGACAGCGACTCGCCCGCCGGCACCCGCCTGCGGCTCGCCCTCGAAGCCCTCACCGACGCCGCCCGTGCCGGAGCCCTCGGCACGATCACCGTGGAGCGGGTCAACGGCACCGCCGCCCTCACCGCCCCGCTCGCCCCCGCCCTGGAGGAGGCCGGTTTCCACCCCACTCCGCGCGGCTTCCGCCTCCGCCCCTGACCACCACGACCGCCACGACCACCCCGCCCCCTCGCGATCGCCACGACCGCTTCGACCGCCTCGACGTTCAGAAGCACCCCAACCGTCAGGAGCACGCCAACCGTCAGGAGCACGCCAACCACCACGACCACCAGGCCCGTCGCGACCACCACCAGCCGCCCCCGGCACGCGGCACAATGTCCCCATGCCCGAAGGCGACACCGTTTGGCGCACCGCCCGCCGCCTCCACGAAGCGCTGGCCGGCAAGCCGCTGACCCGATCCGACCTGCGCGTGCCGCAGCTCGCCACCGTCGACCTGTCCGGCCGTACGGTCCTGGAAGTGGTCCCGCGCGGCAAGCACCTGCTCACCCGCGTCGAGGGCGGCCTGACCCTCCACTCGCACCTGCGCATGGACGGCGCCTGGAAGATCTACGCCCCCGCCGAACGCTGGCGCGGCGGCCCCGCCCACCAGATCCGCGCGGTCCTCGCCACCGCCGACCGCACCGCCGTCGGCTACCGCCTCCCCGTCCTCGAACTCCTGCGCACCACCGACGAGGCCGACGCCGTGGGCCACCTGGGCCCCGACCTGCTGGGCCCCGACTGGGACCCGGCCGAGGCACTGCGCCGCCTGCTCGCCGACCCCGCCCGGCCCCTCGGCGAGGCCCTGCTCGACCAGCGCAACCTGGCCGGCATCGGCAACGTCTTCAAATGCGAACTGTGCTTCCTGCTGCGCGCCTCCCCCTGGCTGCCGATCGGCCGCCTGCCCGCCCCCGAGCGCGCGACCGCCCTCGCCAAGAAACTCCTGGAAGCCAACAAGGAACGGCTCGCCCGCGTCACGACACCGAGCGCCCGCCCGGACCGCCGCCAGTGGGTCTACGGCCGCGCCGGCCGCCCCTGCTTCCGCTGCGGCACACCGGTGCGTACGGGAGAACAGGGGCCGCCCACCCAGGAACGCGTCACCTACTGGTGCCCCACCTGCCAACCGGACGACGACGCGCCTGAGCCCTCGGCCCACAACGCAGCATCCGGACCCACTAGCTGACACCCCATCACCTACGCCACGGCACCCCCACCTCAACCAACGCCTCCACCTCCACCCCCCAACCCCAACGCCGCCTCCACCTCCGTCTTCACCCTCACCGCCCCAGGCCCCTCCCCTCCATCCCCCAGCACCACCGAAGCCGGCGTCCCCCGGTCACCCACTCGCTCCACGCACCCACCCGCCCCTCGGCCAATCGAGTGACCCCACCGACCCCACCACGCCACGAGCCCCACGCCACGGGCCCCGCACCCCGCGCTACGACCGCCCCGTTCCTCCACCGCCCCGCCGCCGGCCCTCACGGGCGCCCTGCCCCCGCCCCGCCCACGGCACGCAGTGCACCGGCAGCAGGCTCAGCCCCCATCCCCCCGCCGCCACCGCCCCCTCGACGACGCCCGGCGTACCGGGCCACAGCGTCAGCCGCAGTACGGCCCAACACCACAGGCTCCCGGCAGCGGCCCCGGTCACCAGCCGGACCGGGGATATGCCGAACCGGGCGAAGAAGTCGTGCCTAGCCATGGCTGCCTCCTCCGGTCGACGCTAGACGGGCGCAGCCGCCCAGCGGGAGGGCGCACCGGGGCACAACCGGCGCGAACGTATCGTCGGGGCCCGCTCGTCCATGCCCCGTTCTCGCGGATCTCTGCCTTCCGGCATTTTCGCCCGCCGGCACCCCGCCCGCATCCAGAGGACCGGGCCCGCGGCCCCACTCCCGTACACCAGCGCGAACCCGCACGTCCCCGGCGCGTCGCCCCGCGTCTCTTACGCTGCACTGAATGATCATCGCCCCGACGGCGGGCACCATGCGAGACGCACCGAACGGAGACTTCCGTGAGCGCCGATTCCCCCACCCGCGAGCTGCGCATCGGAACCCGTACGAGCCCCATGGCCATCGCCCAGACCGCCCACGTCATCCGGCTGCTGCACCGGCTCGACCCGCAGCTGCGGACCGTGACCGTCCCGGTCCGGACCGAGGCCGACCTCTGGCACGGTGACCTGACCCGTATCGGCGGCAAGGGCCTGTTCGTCGAGGCTCTGGACGCCCGGCTGCAGAGCGGCGACATCGACCTCACGCTGCACTGCCTCAAGGACGTGCCCGGCGACGTGCCGCTCCGCGCGGGGCTGGTCGTCGCCGCCCACCTCGAACGCGCCGACGCCCGGGACGTCCTGGTCGTCCCCGAGCACTCGGCGGTGCGCCACCTCGACGACCTGCCGCCCGGCGCCCGGGTCGGCACCGCCTCCGTCCGCCGTCGGGCCCAGCTCCTGCGTACCCGCCCCGACCTGCGGATCGTTCCCGTACGGGGCGCTGTCGGCACTCGCCTCGACCTGATGGACGGCAAGCGGGACTCAACCGTCGAGCTGGACGCGATGGTCCTCGCGAGCGCCGGGCTGGCACGGCTCGGCCTGACACACCGGGTACGGCAGGTCTTCGAGGTCGAGGAACTGCTGCCGGCCGTCGGAGCCGGGGTCCTGTCCCTGGAATGCCGCCGCTACGACAGCACCGTCACCACGCTGCTGGAGAAGCTCAACCACGAACCCACACTCACCGAGGCGACCGCCGAGCGCGTCATGCTCCAGGGCTTGCGCGGCCACTGCAACAGCCCCATCGCGGGGCACTGCGTCACCGGACCCGACGGGCGGCTCTCCCTGCGCGGCATGGTCTTCTGCCCGGACGGCGCCGCCTTCGCGCAGGTGCACCTGTACAGCGAGGCCCCGCACGACCCGGCCGCGCTCGGCGCGCACGCCGCCATCGAACTCCTCAGCCAGGGCGCCCGTTCCCTCATCGACACCGGGGCCCCGTTCTGAACGGCGCTCCGCTCCCGGCCGCTTCCCGAAGTTCCCGCTCCGTCATTGTGCCGGCCCTCGTCCGCGGGCCGTTCCGAGCCGCCCCGACGCATTCCCCCACAAGTTCCCGTCCCCACAAGGAAAGAGACCTCCCCCAGCGCCCCCGGATTTCCGGAAGCCCGGAAATCCGGGCCCCGGAAATTCCGGTCCCCCGGGGCTCCGGGGCTCCGGGGGAGGACACCCCCGTACCGGCCGTCAGCCGGCCCGACCGCTGCCCTTCGTCAGCCGGCCTGGCTGCTGTCCTTGTGGGAGCCCCAGCCGTGCCAGCGGTCGATCTCGATCCAGGCGCTGACCCGGGCGCGGTCCCGCTGCGGGTAGGCACTGCCGAGGTAGTGGTGGGCCAGCCGGTCGATGTCGGCCAGTCCCTCGTCCTCCCGGAACTCGGTGACGCGGCCGATGATGCTGATGTGCGTGTACCAGCTCGACTCGTCGAGGACGGTGATCGTCACCCGGGGGTCGTTGCGCATGTGCTGCAGGCGCCTGCGGCCCTCGTCCATGTTGACCAGCACCCGGCCGTTGTCCCAGAGGTACCAGGTCGCCGTGGAGACGGGCTGGCCGTCCGACCGCAGCGTCGTGATGACGGACGGGTTGGCCTTCTCCAGCATGGCGACCGCCTCTTGCGGCAGCGGGGGTTTCGACATAGCGGACACTCCTCCGTACGTTGCTGATCCGGCGTTCGTTTCCCCATCATGATCGTCCGCAGTCACCCTCCCGAACCACAGACACGCCACTACGACGCTCCCGTCACGCGGGCGACCCCACCGCGTCACCGTTCGCTACCTTCGGCAACTCCAGGGCCACGACAACCGGGAAGCCGAACCAGCAGTGACCACCCCCTCCCCGGACACCGGGGAACCACACCCCCCGCCGTTCACGACCTCACCACCGCCGGACACGACCTCACCACCACCAGGCAAGGCCTCACCGCCCCCGGGCACGGCCTCACCACCACCGAACGCCCGAACCGCCAAGCGCCCCCCTGACCGTGTCAGGAGGGCGCCGTGGTGGCCTGTCGCGTGCGAGGGGGGCGTGCCGCGTAATAAGGGCCTCAGGACCGTGGGGCGGACCAGCCCGGAAAGCCGGGGCCCGTTCAGGCGGACTCGGCCTGGAACATCCAGTGGTGCTTCTCCAGGTCGGCGGTCAGGCCGATGAGGATGTCCTGCGTCACGGGGTCGGGCTTGTCCGTCGTGTGGATGCGCTCCCGCATCCGGGCGATGACCGCGCCGAGCGCGTCGACCATGACGCGGACGACCTCGGCGTCCTTGATCCAGTTGTCCTGCACCGTGTCGATACCGCTGGTCTTCGCCACCGTCTCGGCCCGGCCGTCCGGGGACACGCCGATCGCCGAGGCCCGCTCGGCGACCGTGTCGGCGTAGGTACGCGCCGTGTCCACGACATCGTCGAGCTGGAGATGTACGGACCGGAACCGCGGGCCGATGATGTTCCAGTGGACCTGCTTCGCCACGAGCGAGAGATCCACCAGGTCGACGAGGGCTCCCTGCAGTGCGTCCCCGACCACCTTGCGGTCGTCGTCGGACAGCGTGCTCTTGACGACAGACATCCATTTACTCCTTTTCGGGCGAATGATTCTGCTTCGCCCATCGTACAAACGATTGTTCCTGTCTGTACGGATCGGGTACCCAGCTGTGTGGCGGTAATGCCTGGTGATGCCCGACGGGTCGCAAGTGGTGACGAAAGTCCCGGCGAACGGCCCCGGAAACGCCGCGAGCCCCGTCCGGCGGCGGCCGGACGGGGCTCGGGAAGTCGTATGGGGCGCTCGGTCGACGCCTGCGACAGAGAAGCAGGGGGACGGGAGCGGGGAGACAGGGGCAAGGGAGCGGAAGGACGGAGGGGAGCCAGCAACGGAGGGAGACACCGGGACGGACGGGGCTCTCCGACGGAAACGCGGTGCCAAACGGCGGCCCCAAACGGCGGTGGCGAACAGCGCCGACGATAGCGAAGGACGGCGGCGCCGCCCCGTACCCCTCTCCGACGCGGGTCTCCGGACCGCACCCCGACGCGGCACCGGACCGCCGCAAGCCGAAGCCGCCCGGCCGCGACAGCCGCGGCCGTCTCAGGCCGCGACCACGTCCACGGCCTCCGCGGGCGCCTTGATCGTCACACGGTCCTCCGGGACTCCGGTCAGGGAGGCCACCGACACGGAGTTCAGCTTCGGCCGGACCGGTGCGGGCACCGGGTCGCTCGCGGCCGCGGACCGTGCCAGCTCGGCGAGGGCCAGCTCGTCGCTGACTTCCCGCATGAGCTCGGACATGCGCACGTCCAGCGCGTCACAGATCGCCGAGAGCAGCTCGGAAGAGGCTTCCTTCTGTCCCCGCTCGACCTCGGACAAGTAGCCGAGCGACACCCGGGCGGAGGAGGAGACCTCGCGCAGGGTGCGGCCCTGGCGCTGACGCTGTCGGCGCAGCACGTCACCCAGCAGGCGACGAAGCAGAATCATCGCTGGCTCCCTCCTCGGACCTCGGATCCGGATCCTTCTCGCCCCACCGTACCGCCTTGGGCCTCGGCCGTGCGGGGCGTGAGTTCGTGTTCACTCAGGGCTGTAAACATCAAAATTCCCCCCGTTGTTCCGTATCCTGTGCCGCCGCATTCTCTGTCAGTTGGCTCACCAGCAGCCGGAGCGCCGCCGCCACCGTCTCCCGGCGGATCCGGTCGCGGCCGCCTTCCAGCGTGAGCCGCAGTACGCCGCCCGCGCCGCCGGGCCCGTCGGCCGCGACGAACACGGTGCCCACGGGCCGCCCGTCCTGGGGGTCCGGGCCGGCAACCCCTGTAGTGGCGATACCCCAGTGCGCGCGCAGCACACGCGTTACACCACGGGCCATCTGGCGGGCAACCTCCGCGTCCACGGCTCCGCGCGCGTCGAGCAGCGGCCCGTCGACACCCAGGACGTCCCGTTTCAGCTCGGTCGCGTACGCCGTGACCGAGCCCCGGAAGACCCGCGAGGCTCCGGGTACCCCGGTGAGCGCCCCGGCTACCAGCCCGCCCGTGAGGGACTCGGCCACCGCCAGGCTCGCCCCGCGCTCCGCCAGCGCGTCGAGCGCCCGCGCGGCCACGGAGAGCACCTCGGAGGCGGCTACGGACGGCGCCTCGGAAGCCGTCTCCGGACGGGCTCCGCGAGCCGCTCCGGCAGCGTCACCGGCGTTCATTTCCGCGGCCACTTCGGAAGGTCGGTCCCCTGGCAGGATCGCGGACCCGTCACCGGCACCGTGCGCAGCCTTCGCGGCACCGTGCGCGACCTTGGCGACGCCCCCGTACGCGGTCCCCCGGCCGTCACCGCGCGGTGTTCCCGTCGTCCCGGCGCTCCGCGGCGGCCCCGGTGCGCTCCTCGGTCCGTGCCCCGCTCGCCCCGCGCACCTCGGCGGTGCTCCCGGCGGGCTCCCCGTCGTGGACCGCCCGGGCCCCGGCGGCCGTCCTGGCCCGCTCCCGCGCCTGTACGGCCCGTGCCTCGGCGAGCCCCGCCCGTCGCAGGACGACGGCCTGCCGTACGTAATCCAGCCCGGTCACGACGGTCAGCACCACGGCCACCGCCATCATCCACCACCGGAACGTCGCCAGCGGCCCGGTCAGCGCGAGCACGTACATGCCCACCGCGGTGCCCTGTGCCAGCGTCTTCAGCTTGCCGCCGCGGCTGGCGGGGATCACGCCGTGCCTGATCACCCAGAACCGCATCAGCGTGATGCCCAGCTCGCGGAAGAGGATGACGCCCGTCACCCACCACGGGAGGTCGTCGAGCACGGACAGGCAGATCAGCGCCGCGCCCATGATCGCCTTGTCGGCGATCGGGTCGGCGATCTTCCCGAAGTCCGTGACGAGGTTGTACTGCCGCGCCAGGTGGCCGTCGAACAGGTCGGTGATCATGGCGATGGCGAAGGCCGCCCAGGCGAACGAGCGCCAGGCCGGGTCGTATCCGTCGCCGTGCATGAGCAGCATCACGAAGGCCGGTACGAGCAGCAGCCGCACCATCGTCAGGACGTTGGCGATGTTCCACAGTCCGGCCGTCCGGACGGCCGGTGCCGGGCGGTGGTGCCCACCGGCCGCGGAAGCCGGGACTCCGGTCATCTGCCCGCCTCCTCAGTACACGGCACGCCGTCCGCCGACAGCACCTCGGCCACCAGGTCGACGCCCTCGCTCGCCACGACCTTTGCTTCGACCATACGACCCGGCGCAAGGTCGAGTGCGGTCCGCAGCAGGGTGACGCCGTCGGTCTCGGGCGCCTGGTGCGCGGCGCGGCCCACGACCCCGTCCTCCTCGTCGACGCTGTCCACGAGGACCGTGAGGGTCTCCCCGAGCCGCTCCTCGGCGCGCTGCGCGGTCAGCTCCTCGGCCAGCCGCGAGATGTGCGCGAGGCGCTCGGCGACCTCGTCCGGGTCCACCTTCTTCTCGTACGTGGCGGCCTCGGTACCGTCCTCGTCCGAGTAGCCGAACACGCCGATCGCGTCCAGCCGCGCCCCGGTCAGGAAGCGCTCCAGCTCGGCCACGTCGTCCTCGGTCTCGCCCGGGAAGCCGACGATGAAGTTCGAGCGGGCACCGGCCTGCGGCGCCTTCGTACGGATCTGCTCCAGCAGGTCCAGGAAGCGGTCGGTGTCGCCGAAGCGCCGCATGGCGCGCAGCACGCCCGGCGCCGAGTGCTGGAAGGACAGGTCGAAGTACGGGGCGACCTTCTCGGTCTGCGTCAGCACGTCGATCAGGCCCGGCCGCATCTCGGCGGGCTGGAGGTAGCTGACCCGGATGCGCTCCAGGCCGTCGACGGCCGCCAGCTCCGGCAGCAGCGTCTCCAGCAGGCGGATGTCGCCCAGGTCCTTGCCGTAGGAGGTGTTGTTCTCGGAGACCAGCATGATCTCCTTCACACCCTGCTCGGCGAGCCAGCGCGTCTCGCCGAGCACGTCGGAGGGACGGCGCGAGATGAAGGAGCCGCGGAAGGACGGGATGGCGCAGAAGGAGCAGCGGCGGTCGCAGCCGGACGCCAGCTTCACGGAGGCCACCGGGCTGGTGCCCAGGCGGCGGCGCAGCGGCGCGCGGGGGCCGGAGGCGGGCGCCACACCCTCGGGCAGGTCGGCGGGGGCCGGGGCCGGCTCGGTGTCGCCGTGGCCGGGCAGCGCCACGCCTGCGGCGTCCTGGCGCTCGGCCGGGCTGATCGGCAGCAGCTTGCGGCGGTCGCGCGGGGTGTGCGCCTCGACGTTGCCGCCGCTCAGGATCGTGCGCAGCCGGTCGGAGATGTCGGTGTAGTCGTCGAAGCCGAGCACGCCGTCGGCCTCCGGCAGGGCCTCGGCCAGCTCCTTGCCGTACCGCTCGGCCATGCAGCCGACGGCCACCACGGCCTGGGTGCGGCCGTGGTCCTTCAGATCGTTGGCCTCCAGCAGGGCATCGACGGAGTCCTTTTTGGCGGCCTCGACGAATCCGCAGGTGTTGACGACGGCGACATCGGCATCGGCGGCTTCCTCGACGAGGTCCCAGCCGTCCGCTGCCAGGCGGCCTGCGAGCTCCTCCGAGTCCACCTCGTTACGGGCGCAGCCAAGAGTGACAAGGGCGACGGTACGGCGTTCGGGCATGGAGTCAGCCTACTTTGTCCCGGCAACCTCCATCGCTGCCAGGGTTGCCCCCGCCCGCCCGGCGCCCCGGGCCCGGCCTGATCAGCCCGCCTGCGGGCCCGCCGAGTAGCTCAGGCGCTCGACCGCGCCCTTGTCCCCCACCTTGTCGACCTCCTTGCCGTTGACGAACAGCTGCACGACGCCGGCGTTGCCGACGACCAGGTCGATCCGCTTCTTGTCCGTGAAGGTCTTGGACTCGCCCTTCTTGAGCAGGCCGTCCTCCAGCAGGCGGCCGTTGGCGTCCTTGGCGGAGATCCAGCTCTGCCCGTCCTTCGCGGTGATCTTGATGGTGACCTTGTCCTTCGGCACGCCCGCGATGGCGCTCTCCGAGGCCCCGGGGCCGGGCACGGTGCTCGGTTTGGTCGTCTTGCCGGTCTTGCCGGCCGGGGGCTTGGTGGGCTGCACCGGCGCCGCGGTGTTGTCGCCCTCGGCGACCGCGCTCTTGTCGCCGCCGCCGCTGAAGAGGGTGAAGCCCACGAAACCGACGACCGCGACGATGGCCGCGACCATCGCCGCCGTCCAGTTCGGGCGGCCCCGCTCGGGCCGGATGCGCTCGGCCTCGAAGAGCGGCGCGGCGGGGGTCGGCTCGGGGCGGCCGCCGCGGTCCCCGTCGAACTGCGCGATCAGCGGTTCGGGGTCGAGCCCGACGGCGCGCGCGAGGGTGCGCAGATGCCCGCGCGCGTAGACGTCGCCGCCGCAGCGCGAGAAGTCGTCCTGCTCGATGCCCTGCACGATGGGCACGCGCACCCGCGTGGTGGCACTGACCTCGTCGACGGTCAGTCCTGCGTCGATGCGGGCCTGCTGGATGGCGCGGCCGATGGAGGGCCGGTCGTCTTCGGGGGAGTTGCCGATGGACACGGGGGCGCCTTTCGAGCGTGAGCCACCTGCTGGGGGTTCAGTCTAGGGGTGTACCGAAAGGGTCGGGCAAGCGGAAGAGCGGACTTTGTACGCCATCAGAAGGCCGGGTGAAACGGCCGGACGCCCGGTCCGGGTGCCGATGTTGAATCATCCTCCCACCACCTCCCTCAACTTGACGTATCGACGGAAGAAACGGTTGCTTACGATCTCTTACGAGTGACTCGGACCGCCCGTACGAGTGATCCGGGAGCGCGGCTCCTGGACTTCTTCCGCCGTGGCCGCCCGCCCGCGGAACGGGCCCGGCGCACCGCCCGTCGGACGGCCCCGGACGCCGCCCCGCGGACGGCTCCTAGGAAGGCGTCTCCCCGCGGACGACCGCGAGTACGCCCTCCAGTTCGTCCGGCTTGACCAGCACGTCGCGCGCCTTCGAACCCTCGCTCGGCCCCACGATGTTGCGCGACTCCATCAGGTCCATCAGCCGCCCGGCCTTGGCGAAGCCCACCCGCAGCTTGCGCTGGAGCATGGACGTGGACCCGAACTGGGTGGAGACCACCAGCTCGGCGGCCTGGCACAGCAGGTCGAGGTCGTCGCCGATGTCCTCGTCGATCTCCTTCTTCTTGGCCGTGCCGACCGTGACGTCGTCCCGGAAGACCGGCGCCATCTGGTCCTTGCAGTGCTGGACGACCTGCTGGACCTCGTCCTCCTGCACGAACGCGCCCTGCATCCGCACCGGTTTGGTCGCGCCCATCGGCAGGAACAGACTGTCGCCCTTGCCGATCAGCTTCTCCGCGCCGGGCTGGTCGAGGATGACCCGGCTGTCGGCCAGCGAGGAGGTCGCGAACGCCAGCCGGGACGGCACGTTCGCCTTGATCAGGCCCGTCACCACGTCCACCGACGGGCGCTGGGTGGCCAGCACCAGGTGGATGCCGGCGGCGCGGGCGAGCTGGGTGATGCGGACGATGGAGTCCTCCACGTCCCGCGGCGCGACCATCATCAGGTCCGCCAGCTCGTCCACGATCACCAGCAGGTACGGATACGGCGACAGCTCGCGCTCGCTGCCCTCGGGCGGCTTGGCCTTGCCGCTGCGCACCGCCGCGTTGAAGTCGTCGATGTGCCGGTAGCCGTACGCCGCGAGGTCGTCGTAGCGCAGGTCCATCTCGCGCACGACCCACTGCAGGGCCTCGGCGGCCTTCTTGGGGTTGGTGATGATCGGGGTGATCAGGTGTGGGATGCCCTCGTACGCGGTCAGCTCGACGCGCTTGGGGTCGACCAGCACCATCCGCACCTCGTCGGGGGTGGCACGCGCCATCACCGAGGTGATCAGACAGTTGATGCAGGACGACTTGCCGGAGCCGGTGGCGCCCGCGACGAGGATGTGCGGCATCCGCGCCAGGTTGGCCGACACATACCCGCCCTCGACGTCCTTGCCGAGGCCGACCAGCAGCGGGTGGTCCTCGCCCACCGACTCCGCCGAGCGCAGCACATCGCCCAGGTTGACCATCTCCCGGTCGCTGTTGGGGATCTCGATGCCCACCGCGGACTTGCCGGGGATCGGGCTGATGATCCGTACGTCCGGGCTGGCGACGGCGTACGCGATGTTCTTGGCCAGCGCGGTGATCTTCTCGACCTTGACCGCGGGGCCCAGTTCGATCTCGTAGCGGGTGACCGTCGGGCCGCGGGTGAAGCCGGTGACCGCCGCGTCGACCTTGAACTCCTGGAAGACGGTGGTCAGCGACGCCACGACGGCGTCGTTGGCGGCGCTGCGGGTCTTGCCGGGGCCGCCGCGGGTGAGCAGGTCCAGCGACGGCAGGGAGTAGCTGATGTCGTTGGACAGCAGCAGCTGCTCGGCCCGGGAGGGCAGTTCGCCGGACGGTTCCGGCGCGGACTTCGTGAAGTCCGGCACCGAGCCCGAGGACCGGTCCGCGCCGCTCTTGTCCGCACCGCCCTTGCCCGCGCCGCCCTTGTCCGCGCCCCGGGCGGGCGGCACCGCGCCGCTGTCCTGCTGCCCCCCGGCCTCGGACCACTCGTCGTCGCCGCGCTCGCCGGAGATGCCGCTGCTGAGGTCGGCGACCAGCGGCGAGGGCTGGACGCCGTGCAGAACCGCGCCGTCCAGCGAGGCGGCTGCCGCGGCGGCCACGTCCACCGCGTCCATGGGCCGGTCGGCGGGCTGGAGCGGCGTACGGCGGCCACGGCGGCGCTTGGCCAGCGCCGCCTCCTCTATGGCGTCCGGGTCGTCGGCGAGGTCGGCGGCGGCGCGGCGCGCGCCCCGCCGGGGCTGCTCACGCCAGTCCTCGGCGTACGCGTCGGGCTCCGCGGCGACCGGCTCGGGCTCGTACACCTCGACCAGGCCCAGCCGGGCGCCGAGCAGCCGCAGGCGCTGCGGGATGGCGTTGACGGGCGTGGCGGTGACGACCAGGAGGCCGAAGACGGTGAGCAGCACCAGCAGCGCCACCGCCAGGGTCTGGCCGACGGTGAAGATCAACGGTTTGGAGGCGGCCCAGCCGACGTAGCCGCCGGCGTCCTGCATGGCCGCTATGCCGTCGCCCCGGCCGGGCGACCCGCAGGCCATGGCGACCTGCCCGAGGATGCCGATGACCAGCGCGGACAGGCCGATCACGATCCGCCCGTTCGCCTCGGGCTTCTCCGGGTGCCGGATCAGGCGCAGCGCGATGCCGCCGAGCAGTATCGGTACGACCAGGTCCAGGCGGCCGAAGGCGCCGGTGACCAGCAGCTGGACGAGGTCGCCGACCGGGCCGCTGAGGTTGGACCAGGTGCCGGCCGCGATGACCAGCGCGAGCCCGAGCAGCAGCAGGGACAGTCCGTCCTTGCGGTGCGCGGGGTCCAGGTTCTTCGCGCCGCGCCCGACGCCGCGGAACATCGCGCCGACGCCGTGCGCCACCCCGAGCCAGCAGGCCCGCACCAGGCGGTAGACGCCGCCGGTGGGCGACGGCGCGGGTCTCGGCGGCGCCTTCTTGGCGGCAGCCTTCTTCGCCGGCGCGCGCTTGGCCGGGGCGGTCTTCTTGGCGGGCGCCCTCTTGGCCGGAGCCGGCGCCTTCTTCGCCGGTGCTTTCTTCGCGGCGGCCTTCTTGGCGGCGCCCCCGGGCTGTCCGGCGCGCTGCTTCGAGGGGCCCGCCGTGCTCTGGGAACCCTTGCCGGACGTACGTGAGGCCATGGTGACGAGATTACAGGCGACGACCACAGTGACACGAGCGCTCGGGCCTTCACCCATTCGTGTCGCGCACCGCGTCGGCGACTTCACGCCGACGGCTCACGAAGCGGGCCGTCCACACGGCTGCTGATGGCGTGTCAGGCCCGCACCCGGACCAGGACCCGCGGGTGGGCCCGCGAGCCGCTCAGCGGGCCACTGGGGCGGCCGACGGCGCCGCGGAAGGCGCGCCTCAGGACGCCCCGTCGCCCGTACCGGGTTCCAAGGCGTCCAAGGCCCGCCGCAGCCCGGTGAGCTTGCGCTCCAGGTGCGCCGCGGTCGCGATGGCCGCCGCGTCCGCCGACTCGTCCAGCTGCTTGGACAGCGCCTCGGCCTGCTCCTCCACGGCCGCGAGCCGGGCGGACAGCTCGGCGAGCAGCCCCGCCGGCTCCCTGGCCTCGTCCGCCGCGGCACGGCCGCTCTCCAGCTGGAGCCGCAGCAGCGTCGCCTGCTCCCGCAGTTGACAGTTCTTCATGTACAGCTCGACGAAGACCGAGACCTTGGCGCGCAGCACCCACGGGTCGAAGGGCTTGGAGATGTAGTCGACCGCGCCCGCCGCGTACCCACGGAAGGTGTGGTGCGGGCCGTGGTTGATGGCGGTGAGGAAGATGATCGGGATGTCGCGGGTGCGCTCGCGCCGCTTGATGTGCGCGGCCGTCTCGAACCCGTCCATCCCCGGCATCTGCACATCGAGCAGGATCACCGCGAAATCGTCGGTGAGCAGTGCCTTGAGCGCTTCCTCCCCGGACGATGCCCGCACCAGTGTCTGATCGAGCGCGGAGAGGATCGCCTCCAGCGCCAGCAGATTCTCCGGCCGGTCATCGACCAGGAGGATCTTGGCCTTCTGCACCATGGCCCGTCCTCCTCGCCCCGGCATTGAACCGGACGCCGCCCCAGGGGACGGCTCCGTCATGCCGCCCGTCCTTGTGCCGGTCATCGTAGCCGCACCCCGCCTGTCGCCACACCCTGTCACCGCGATGTCACTGTGCACGTAGCACAAACGCAGCGAGAGACCAGAAGGTTCCCCGAATACCGCTCTCCCACACGTGGTCGGCCACACTGAGTCAACATGCGGGGAACCTTACGAGCCTCATTTGACGATCGTGTCACCGCGCGCGCATCCATTGCTCCATCACCGTCAGCAGATGGTCGGTGTCCACCGGCTTGGTCACGTAGTCCGACGCCCCGGACTCGATGCTCTTCTCCCGGTCGCCCTTCATCGCCTTCGCGGTCAGCGCGATGATCGGCAGCCCGGCGAACTGCGGCATCCGCCGGATCGCGGCCGTGGTCGCGTAGCCGTCCATCTCCGGCATCATGATGTCCATCAGGACGAGCACCACGTCGTCGTGCTGTTCCAGAACCTCGATGCCCTCCCGGCCGTTCTCCGCGTACAGCACGGACAGCCCGTTCTGCTCCAGCACGCTGGTGAGTGCGAACACGTTACGGATGTCGTCGTCGACGATCAGCACCTTCTCGCCGTGGAAGCCGCCGTCGAAGCCGGACGAGACCAGGTCCTGCCCGTTGCCGAGCCACGGCTCCTCGACGGGCGCCTGCGCGGGCGCCTCGATCTGCCGCGGCGCCGCCGGCGGGGTGGGCACGGCGGGCAGCTCGGGCTGCGGGGCCTCGGCCACGGCCGGACGCCGGCGCCGCCGGTTGGGGCCCGGCCCGCTGCCCCGGGACTGCGCGACACCGGTCTGCGCGGCCTCCTCCGCGGCCGCCCGCCCGATCTCCGCGTCCCGCGCCTCGGCGTCCATCGCGAGGCCGCCCGCGACCAGCTGCGGATAGCCCTGCGGCGGCAGCCCGCCCGGGTTGTGCGGCAGGTAGAGCGTGAAGGTCGAGCCGCGGCCCAGCTCACTGGCGGCGTAGATCTCGCCGCCGAGCAGCCGCGCGATCTCCCGGCTGATGGACAGGCCCAGGCCCGTACCGCCGTACTTGCGGCTGGTCGTGCCGTCCGCCTGCTTGAACGCCTCGAAGATCACCCGCATCTTGCTGGACGCGATGCCGATGCCGGTGTCGGTCACCGAGAACGCGATCATGTCGGCGTCCGGCTCGCGCAGCGCGCCGTGCTCCAGCAGGTGCTCGCGGATGTCCACCGGCACATCGTCCCCGGCCGGCCGGATGACCAGCTCGACGGCGCCGCTGTCGGTGAACTTCACCGCGTTGGCCAGCAGGTTGCGCAGCACCTGGAGCAGCCGCTGCTCGTCGGTGTGCAGCGTCGCGGGCAGCTCCGGGGAGACCCGTACGGAGAAGTCGAGCCCCTTCTCCGCGGTCAGCGGCCGGAACGTGGCCTCGACGTAGTCGACGAGCTGGACCAGCGCGATCCGCGTCGGGCTGACGTCCATCTTGCCGGCCTCGACCTTCGACAGGTCCAGGATGTCGTTGATCAGCTGGAGCAGGTCGGAGCCGGCGCCGTGAATGGTCTCGGAGAATTCCACCTGCTTCGGAGAGAGGTTCCCCTCCGCGTTGTCGGCGAGCAACTTGGCGAGAATCAGCAGCGAGTTCAGCGGCGTCCGCAGCTCGTGCGACATGTTCGCCAGGAATTCGGACTTGTAGCGCATGGAGACGGCGAGCTGTTCCGCACGCTCCTCCAGAACCTGCCGCGCCTCCTCGATCTCGGTGTTCTTCACCTCGATGTCGCGGTTCTGCGCGCGCAGTTGCTCGGCCTTTTCCTCCAGCTCGGAGTTGGACAGCTCCAGCGCCTTCTGGCGGCTCTCCAACTCGCCCGAACGCTCCTTGAGTTGTTCGGTCAGCTCCTGCGACTGCTTGAGCAGCACCTCGGTCTTGGTGTTGACGGAGATGGTGTTGACGCTGGTCGCGATCATCTCCGCGATCTGGCTGAGGAAGTCCTTCTGGATCTGGGTGAACGGCTGGAAGGACGCCAGTTCGATCACGCCGAGCACCTTGTCCTCGAAGAGCACCGGCAGCACGATCACGTTCGCCGGCGGGGCCTCGCCCAGCCCGGAGGCGATCTTCAGATAGCCGGAGGGCACGTTCTCCACCAGGATCGTGCGCTTCTCCTCGGCCGCCGTGCCGATCAGGGTCTCCCCCGGCCGGAACGTCGTCGGCATGGCGCCCATCGAATAGCCGTACGAGCCCATCAGGCGCAGCTCGTAGACGCCCGGCGCGCCGCCGTCCGACCCGATCTCCCGGCTGTCGCCGGGCTGCGCGGCCAGGAAGAACGCGCCGTGCTGCGCCGAGACCGCCGGGGACAGCTCGCTCATGATGAGCGTCGCCACGTCCTTGAGGTCGCGGCGGCCCTGCATCAGGCCGGAGATCCGGGCCAGGTTGCCCTTGAGCCAGTCCTGCTCCTCGTTGGCGAGGGTGGTCTCGCGGAGCGTGGCGATCATCGTGTTGACGTTGTCCTGGAGCTCCAGGATCTCGCCGGCCGCGTCCACGTCGATCCGTACGTTGTGATCGCCCAGGGTCACCGCCGCGGCGACGGCGGCGATCGCGCGCACCTGGCGGGTCAGGTTGCCCGCCATCTCGTTGACCGACTCCGTCAGGTCCTTCCACGTACCGGCCACGCCACGCACCTGCGCCTGGCCGCCGAGCTGCCCGTCCGTACCCACCTCACGGGCCACCCGGGTGACCTGCTCGGCGAAGGAGGAGAGCTGGTCGACCATCGTGTTGATGGTCGTCTTCAGCGCCAGGATCTCGCCCCGCGCGTCGATGTCGATCTTCTTGGTCAGATCGCCCTTGGCGATGGCCGTGGTGACCATGGCGATGTTGCGGACCTGGCCGGTCAGGTTGTTGGCCATCGAGTTCACCGACTCGGTCAGGTCCTTCCACGTACCGGCGACGCCGGGTACGCGGGCCTGGCCGCCCAGGATGCCGTCGGTGCCCACCTCGCGGGCCACCCGGGTGACCTCGTCGGCGAACGACGACAGCGTCGTGACCATCGTGTTGACCGTGTCGGCGAGCTGCGCGACCTCGCCGCGCGCCTCGACCGTGACCTTCTTGGTCAGGTCGCCGTTGGCGACCGCCGCCGAGACCTGGGAGATGTTGCGCACCTGGATGGTCAGGTTGTTGGCCATCAGGTTGACGTTGTCGCTGAGGTCCTTCCAGATGCCGGTGACGCCCGGGACCCGGGCCTGGCCGCCCAGCTGGCCCTCCGTACCGACCTCACGGGCGACGCGCGTCACCTGCTCGGCGAACAGCGACAGCTGGTCGACCATCGTGTTCACGGTCGTGACCAGTTCGAGGATCTCGCCCTTGGCGTCGACGGTGATCTTCTTCGACAGGTCGCCGCGCGCCACCGCGGTGGTCACCTCGCCGATGCTGCGCACCTGGGACGTCAGGTTGTTCGCCATGAAGTTGACGGACTGGGTGAGGTCCTTCCACGTACCGCTGACGCCCTGCACCTCGGCCTGCCCGCCGAGGATGCCCTCGGTGCCCACCTCGCGCGCCACCCGGGTCACCTGGTCGGCGAACGAGCCGAGCTGGTCGACCATCGTGTTCAGGGTGTTCTTCAGCTCCAGGATCTCGCCCCGGGCATCCACGTCGATCTTCTGCGACAGGTCGCCCCGCGCCACCGCCGTCGCGACCTGCGCGATGTTGCGGACCTGGGCGGTCAGGTTGCCCGCCATGCCGTTCACCGAGTCGGTCAGGTCGCGCCAGACGCCCGCGACGCCCGGCACCTGCGCCTGGCCGCCGAGCCTGCCGTCCGTACCGACCTCGCGGGCCACTCTGGTGACCTGCTCCGCGAAGGCCGAGAGCTGGTCGACCATCGTGTTGATGGTGTTCTTCAGCTCCAGGATCTCGCCCCGCGCGTCCACGTCGATCTTCTGCGACAGGTCGCCGCGCGCCACCGCCGTCGTCACCTGGGCGATCTGCCGCACCTGGGACGTCAGGTTGCCCGCCATGAAGTTGACGGAGTCGGTCAGTTCCTTCCACGTACCGCTGACGCCGTCCACCCGGGCCTGACCGCCGAGGCGGCCCTCCGTGCCGACGTCCCGCGCCATCCGGGTGACCTGGTCGGCGAACGACGACAGCTGGTCGACCATCGTGTTCACGGTGTTCTTCAGCTGGAGCATCTCGCCGGAGACGTCGACGGTCACCTTCTGGGACAGGTCGCCGTTGGCGACCGCCGTCGTCACCTGCGCGATGTTGCGCACCTGGCCGGTCAGGTTGCGGAACGCGGTGTTGACGGAGTCCGTGAGGTCCTTCCACGTCCCCGCAGCGCCGGGCACCGCGGCCTGGCCGCCCAGCTCGCCCTCGACGCCGATCTCCCGCGCGACGCGCGTCACCTCGGCACCGAACGAGGACAGCTGGTCCACCATCGTGTTCACGGTGTTCTTCAGTTCGAGCATCTCGCCCGCGACGTCCACGGTGACCTTCTGCGACAGGTCACCGTTGGCGACCGCCGTCGTCACCTGCGCGATGTCGCGCACCTGGCCCGTCAGGTTGCGGAAGGCGTTGTTCACCGAGTCGGTGAGGTCCTTCCACGTCCCGGCGGCGCCCGGCACCTGCGCCTGCCCGCCGAGCTGGCCCTCGGCGCCGACCTCGTTGGCGACCCGGGTGACCTCGTCCGCGAACGTGCGCAGCGTCTCGGTCATCGTGTTGATCGTGTCGGCGAGCTGCGCGACCTCGCCGCGCGCGCTGACCGTGACCTTCTGCGACAGGTCGCCGTTGGCCACCGCCGTGGTCACCTGGGCGATGCCGCGCACCTGCGCGGTGAGGTTGCCGGCCATCAGGTTCACGGAGTCCGTGAGGTCCTTCCAGACCCCCGCGACGCCCGGGACCTGCGCCTGGCCGCCCAGCTCGCCCTCCGTACCGACCTCGCGCGCCACGCGGGTCACCTCGGAGGCGAAGGAGGAGAGCTGGTCCACCATCGTGTTGACGGTGTTCTTCAGCTCCAGCATCTCGCCGGCGACATGCACGGTCACCTTGCGTGACAGGTCGCCCTTGGCGACGGCGGTGGTGACGAGCGCGATGTCGCGCACCTGCGCCGTCAGCCGGGACGCCATCGTGTTGACCGACTCGGTCAGATCCTTCCAGGACCCGGACATGCCGCGCACCCGCGCCTGCCCGCCGAGCTTGCCCTCCGTACCGACCTCGCTGGCGACCCGCGTCACCTCGTCGGTGAAGGCCGACAGCTGGTCCACCAGCCCGTTGACCGTACGGCCCACCTTCAGGAACTCGCCGCGCAGCGGATGCGCCGAGGTCCCGTCCGTACCGCGCGAGCGCAGGTCCATCCGCTGTTCGAGGTCGCCCTCGGACACCGCGGAGAGCACCCGGCCCACCTCGGACACCGGCCGTACGAGGTCGTCGACCAGCGCGTTCGAGGCATCGATGGCCGCGGCCCAGGAGCCCTCGCAGGCGCCGGCCTCCAGCCGTTCCGTGAGTTTTCCCTCACGGCCGACGACCCGGCGCACCCGCGCCAGCTCTCCCGTCAGGTGCAGATTGCGGTCCGCCACCTCGTTGTAAACAGCGGCGATCTCCGACATGGCTCCGTCGCCGGAGACCGTCAGCCGCTTCCGGAAATTCCCGTCCCGCATCGAGACGAGAGCAGCCAGCAGCCGGTTCAGCGCAGCCGTATCCACCTCAGTCGTCCCGTTGCTCCGGGAACGTCCGCCTTTCGCGCGCGTGCTCGTGCCCCGCGCCGCTGCGCCAGACTCCACCGTGTCCCTCCCGCAGGGTCGACCGTTCTAACCGGGCCTTCTCTTTGAGCTTGCCCAGTGTTTCACCATGGCCCAACCAGGCCATAACAGTTCGGCAGCATCGCATACCGTCCCGAGCACGATCGGGGCGCAATCAGACGTGACCGGCATCCGCACGCGCGGCGAAGGTAAGTAACCTGGCATCCGGCTGTCCACCCGCCCTGGCCGTCCAGCACGGGCAGTGGGCGAGCACACCAGGCATTCGTAAGGGGCGCCGCCATGGTGGGAGAGCAGATCACCGACACACGCATGAGGAGACCAGTGATCACCGCGCGGGCCGCTGCCACGTTCGAGCCGGTCGGCCGCTCGGTCGCCACCGCCCGCGCCTTTGTGCGGGACACCCTCCAGGGCTGGGGCTACGGCGACATCGTCGACGACGCCGTCGTCCTGACCAGCGAACTGGTCACCAACGCCGTCGTCCACGCGGGCACCGCCGCCGACGTACTGTGCCTGCGCACGGACGGCGGAGTGCGCATCGAGGTCGCCGACCGCTATCCGGAGCGGGAGATCCCCCTTCAGAACACCGGGCGCGCGTTCGCCCATCCGGACCGCGAGGGCGGCCGCGGGCTGCTCCTGTGCGGCGCGCTGGCCAGCCGCTGGGGCGTGGAGTACACCGCCTCGCAAAAGCACGTCTGGTTCCAGCTCGATCTGCCCGAGCGCCCGGCCGGCACCCGTTCGGCGGGCCCCGCACTGCCCGTGGACGCCCTGCCGGTCGCCGACAGCCGCGTCCGCGTCGCCGTCGTCCAGATCGACCGCGGCGGCTGCATCAGCTTCTGGAACGAGGACGCGCGCGACCTCTTCGCCTACGACCCCGAGCAGGTCGCCGGCAAGCCCCTCACCGACTTCGCCGCCTGGCCGCACACCCCCGGCACGGGCACCGGCATCGCCGAGGCACTGCTGCTCTCCCGCTGGGAGGGCTCGTACGGCATACGGGGCGCCGACGGCCGGGTCGTCCCGGTGTACGCCTCCCACCTGCGCGTCCGCGACGCCGACGGTGAGCCGTACACGGTCTGCCTCCTGGTGCGCGAACACGAGCGCGCCGTCCTGCAGAGCCCGCTGCGCACCCCGGCCTCCGACACGGCCGCCCAGCCGCCCGAGGGCCGCGGCCCCGCCGACCCGTTCGAGGTCTTCATCGGCTCACCGGCCCCCGACGACCTGGACGGCCTGCTCCAGCGCACGGTCGAACGCGCCCGCGACATGCTCGACGGCGACGCCGCGTACCTCCTGCTGGCCACCGACGACGAGACCGAACTGGAGGTACGGGCCTCCACCGGCCTGCCCTCGGCCCGCCAGCGCTTCGCCCGGGTCCCGGTCGAGGCGGGCTCCGGCCGGTACGGCTCCGCCCGCATGCCGGCCGTCCACGAGGACCTGACCGCCGTACCGGGCGCCGTCCCCCTGCTGTCCGGCACGGGCATGCGCTCGGTCGTCACGGTCCCCCTGAAGGTCGAGGGCCGGCTGACCGGCTCCCTGGGCGTCGCCGCCGAGGCCCCCGGCCGCTACACGAACGAGGAGGCCCTGCGCCTCCAGTTCGCCGCCGACCGCATCGCACTGGCCGTCGAGCGCGCCCGGCTGACCGAGCTGGAACGGCTGCGCCGCGGCTCCCTCTCCTTCCTCGTCGAGGCCTCCGACCTGCTCGCCGGCACCCTCGACCGGGACCAGACACTGGCCCTGATGGCCCAGATGACGGTGCCCACCCTCGCCACCTGGTGCGCCGTCTACACCGTCGCCGACCAGGCGTCCGAGCCCGAGCTGTCCTACGTGCTGCACGAGGACGAGGACCGCATCGACGGCCTCAAGTCGCTCCTGATGAAGGTCGACCCGCCGGAGCCGGTGACCACGCCCGGCGCCCGCCTGTGGAACGCGCCGACCGACGCCGCCCACGACGCGGCCCTGCGCACCTCCCTGCGCAGCCTCGGCCTGGGCAATTCGGCCCGCCCCTCCAAGGGCCCCGGCGCGACCCTCGCGACCGCCTCGGCGGTGGGCGGCGAGACCGTCGTACTGCCCCTGGTCGCCCGCAACCGCGTCATCGGGATGCTCACCCTCGGCAAGCCCAGCGAGGAGCACTTCCGTCAGGAGATCCTGGAGCTGGCCGAGGACCTCTCCCGGCGGGCCGCCCTGGCCCTGGACAACGCGCGCCTGTATTCGGAGCGCACGGCCATCAGCCAGTCCCTCCAGCGCAGCCTGCTGCCGCCGGAACTGCCCGAGGTGCCGGGCGTCGAGGTCGAGGTCATCTACCGGGCGGCCGGCGAGGGCAACGAGGTCGGCGGTGACTTCTACGACCTCTTCCCCATCCGCGACGGCGCGTACGGCTTCGCCATCGGCGATGTCTGCGGTACGGGCCCGGAGGCCGCCGCGGTCACCGGTCTGGCCCGGCACGCGCTGCGCCTGCTCGCCCGCGAGGGCTTCGGCGGCCCCGCCGTCCTGGAGCGTCTGAACGCCGCGATCCTCGACGAGGGCGCCCGCAGCCGCTTCCTGACCCTGCTGTACGGCGAGCTGTGGCCGCAGCGCGACGGCAGCGCCGTCCTGAAGGTCGTCTGTGCGGGCCATCCGCTGCCGCTGCGCCTGCGCCAGGACGGCTCGGTCGAGCCTGCCGCGGAGCCGCAGCCCCTGCTGGGCGTCATGGACGACCTGGAACTGTACGAGCAGACCGTCACGCTCGACCCGGGCGACGTCCTGCTGTGCGTCACCGACGGCGTCACGGAGCGCCGCGAGGGCACCCGGATGCTGGGCGACGACGGCCTCACGGACGTACTGACGACGTGTACAGGTCTGACCGCCGGCGCGGTGGCCGCCCGCATCCTGCGCGCGGTGGAGCGCTTCGCCGCCGAACCGGCGTCCGACGACATGGCCATCCTCGCCATGCGTGTCCCCGAGGTCCCGCTCGACGCGTGACCCGGGGGCCCGCCGGGCCCCGCCCTTTCGGACATACGAAAAGGCCCCCGCCGGATGGCGGGGGCCTTTCTCGCTGGAGCCCCAATACGGAATCGAACCGTAGACCTTCTCCTTACCATGGAGACGCTCTGCCGACTGAGCTATTGGGGCGCGGCAACGGAAAGAACTTTACCCGAACCGGCCCGATAAACCGAATCGCGTACCGCTCACTCCGATGAGCCCATCCCACTCCGCCGCAAAAGGGATTTTCAGAACGCCGGTTGCAGCAGTCCGCCGAGCGCGTTGCAGGCCCCGGCCATCCGCTGCAGCTCGCGCCGCGACAGCTCGGGGCGTACCGGCAGCGCCAGCGTCTCGTCCGCGGCGCGCTCGGTCTGCGGCAGGTAGACGTCCCGCCGCAGCCCCGGGAGCCGGTACACGGGCGCCTGTACGGGGACGCGGCAGGCGACGCCCCGCGAGCGCAGCGCCCGCGCGAAGGCGTCCCGGTCCGGCCGCCCGTTGCCCGGCACCCGCACGACGTACTGCTCGTAGGTGTGGCCGGCGGCGGCCGGCGGCGTCACCACGCCGGTCAGCCGTCCGTCCAGATAGGCGGCGCGGCCCCGCCGTCGCCGCACGTCCTCCTGGTCAGCCGGCGCGGCGCCGGGCTCGTCGGCGGCGACCACCAGCAGGCCGTGCCGCTGCCCTGTCTCGCGTATCCATCCCATGTCCGCCGGCCGCCCGAAGCGGTGTACGGCGACGACGGCCGCCGTCCGTGGCGTGACCGCGTCGGCCACCGCGGCCGGGTCGAGGCAGAGACTTTCCGCGTCGACGTCGGCGAAGACCGGCAGCGCGCCCAGTGCCACGACTGCCTCGGCGACCTCGGGGTTGCCGTACGCCGGCACCACCACCTCGTCGCCTTCGCGGACACCGGCCGACCTGAGCGTTCCCACAGTCCCCATGTCGCGGATACTGACCACATAAAGTGAACATAAAGTAACGCGACGGACTGCAACGTGAGAACAAAAAAGCTCCGGTTCCCGAACCAGAAGGTTCGGGAACCGGAGCTGAAAAATTGTTCGGCGGCGTCCTACTCTCCCACAGGGTCCCCCCTGCAG
>NZ_JBHWHY010000026.1:0-145379 GCF_042732265.1 Streptomyces sp. NPDC059788
GGCCTGCGCCGCGGCGGCCGCCGGGGCGTTGCGCGGGCGGGGTGGCGGGGGCTGGGCGGGCGGCGGCGACTGCGGTACGGGCTCGCGCACGGCGGCGCGGGCCTGCCCGGAGGTGCCGCGGCCGACGGGCTTCGGCGTGGCCGGGCGCCCGCCGCGCCGCCCCTCGATGAGGGCGACGGCGCTGGCCGGCAGCCAGGCCGAGGCCGTGCCGCTGTCGTCGCAGCCGGAGCCGAACAGGTGCGGTGCGAGCTGCGACTGGAGGTCGGCGGGGGTGGGGCGGCCGGGCGCCGCCATCTGCATGCAGGACTCGATCAGCGGCCGCAGTTCGTCGGGCAGCCCGGCGAGGTCCGGGCCCTCGCGCAGCAGCATGAAGACCGTCTCGACGGGGTTGGCGCCGTGGAAGGGGGCGTGTCCGGTGGCGGCGAAGACCAGGGTGGAGCCGAGGGAGAAGACGTCGCTGGCGCCGGTGACGCTGCGGGAGTCGCGGGCCTGCTCGGGCGACATGTACGCGGGGGTGCCGACGGCGACGTTCGTCATGGTCAGGCGGGTGTTGGAGACGCCGCTGGCGATGCCGAAGTCGATGACGCGCGGGCCGTCCTCGACGACCAGCACGTTGGACGGCTTCAGGTCCCGGTGGACCAGGCCCGCGCCGTGGATGGACTGCAGCGCCTCGGCGATGCCGGCCGCCAGCCAGCGCACCGCCTGGGCCGGCAGCGGCCCGCACTCATTGACTATTTCCTCCAGGGAGGGCGCGGGCACGTAGGCGGTCGCCAGCCACGGCACCGCGGCCCGGGGGTCGGCGTCCACCACGGCGGCGGTGTAGAAGCCGCTGACCGCGCGGGCCGCCTCGACCTCGCGTGTGAAGCGGACCCGGAACAGCTGGTCCTCGGCGAGCTCCGTACGCACCGTCTTGATCGCGACGCGCCGGCCGGACGCCGAGCGCGCGAGGTAGACCAGCCCCATGCCGCCGGCCCCGAGACGGCCGAGCACCTCGAACGGGCCGATCCGCCGGGGATCGTGCTGCGTCAGCTGTGTCAGCTGCTCCACCACTTGCCTGCCACCTCCCCGTGGGGCTAAAGAGACTCTCAAAAGCCAGTGGCCGCCGAGAGCCACTGCCCCGTGCAGCGTCTCACCGCCTGGCCGATTCGGCCGTACGCGTGCTGATTCTTCCTGGCCGGGCCCACGGTTGCGAACCCGGGGCCGCTCCCGTCGTGTCCCGGCGGGCTTCCGCGGTGCGCACCGGTGCCGTCACGTGCCGTGACGAGGCCCTGCGCACATACGTGCGTACGGACGCTCCCGGGCGCCGGTGCGGCCCCCCGGAAAGCTCTCGAACACCGTACGACCGGGACCCGCGCGGGCGGGCCGTCGCCGCGCCGTCACCGGGCCCGGAATCCGCGCCCCGCCGTCACGGGAGCCGAGGGCCTGCGGACCGGAACGTGCGTCCCGCCGTCACGCCGCCCGGGCCCTCGCGCCGCGCGCCGGTATCCCCAGCGGCGCCCGGCCGCCCGTACCGCTTCGCGGCTGTCCCGCGCCGCGCCCCGCGCGCGGCCGGGGCCGCCCGCCGGGCCTGCTGTCCGTACCGGTCATGCGTCCCGTCCCCGTTCTCTCCCCGTGTGCCGGCACCCGTGCCGGTTGCGTGCCGCCGCGTCGTCGCTGCGACGCGGCCGTACCCACTGTGCCGTACTTCAAGGTCGTCGCGCTGCCCCCCGCGGACGAGCGGCATCCGCCCCACGCGGACGATCGGCCTCTGGCCGACGCCGGGGAGTCCTCATGGGCCCGCTGCCGGGCCGCGCCGTCCACGGCCCGACAGCGGGAGCTGCCGTTGACCCCAATTGTGCGGCGCGAGCCGCTACTTAGGGGCCATGACGCCGAAGCCGGCGCCCTGGTTGTCGGTGAACACGGCGAACGGCCCGCCCGGCGTGGCGACCGGTTCCACCGTGATCCGGCCGCCGAGCCGGGTGGTGGTCCGTACGGCGTCGTCCATCTCGGGTACGAGGAAGCAGACGGTGAAGTGCGGGGGCAGCTCGGCGGGCGCGCTCGCGTCCATGAGGACCCGGCCGCCGATCTCCCGCTCCTGGCCGGCCGGGCGCCAGGGCCGGAAGCGCTCGTCCGAGGCCGGGGCGTCGGCGACGCTCTCGAAGCCGAAGACCTCGCCGTAGAAGGCGTCGGCCCGCTCGGGGTCGCGGGTGCTCAGGCTCGTCCAGACGTACGCGCCGGGCTCGCGCTCCGCCTCGAAGCCCTGGTGGGTACCGGCCTGCCAGACGCTGAAGACCGCTCCCGTGGGGTCGGCGGCGACGAGCAGGGTGCCCAAGTCGCCGACGGGCGTGGCCTCCGTGACGACGCGGCCGCCCGCCCGGAGGATCTGCGCGCTGGTGCGGGCGGCGTCCGGGGTCGCGAAGTACACATTCCAGACGGTGGGCATCCGGCCGTCCTGCTTGGGCATCAGGCCGGCGGCCTTCCTGCCGTCCTTGAACGCCTGGGTGTAGTCACCGAACTCCGGGGCTCCGTCGGAGAAGGTCCAGCCGAACAGCGCTCCGTAGAATCGCTTGCCCGCTTCCAGGTCGGGCAGCATGACGTCGGCCCAGCAGGGGACGCCCGCCGCGAATGCAGTCATGGGGCCAAAGTAGCCCTGGATCACGTTTCGCGCCCGGACAGTAATCGAACATTCTGTCAATTCTCTGCGATCACGTTCATTACCGGACATTCCCCGGTGACCGGCAATGACCCGCACGGGATCACTTCCGCCCGCGGAGCCCCGTCCGCCGGTGCGCAAAAGTTGTCCACAGCCTGTTGATAAGATGATTCACTTGTTCGGGCCAAACCGCCCCCGACACCGCCGCAACCCGCCTGCGGCGCTCTGTGCAAGGGATCGACCAGGACCGATGCGGCCGAACTCCCGCATCCCCATTTGCAGGCGACCAAATCGCGCTCCGATCACCCCTCGGTAAGCTGACGGCATGACAGGACAAGTTCGGACCGTCGACGGCAGAGTCGCCGGGCGCCGCGGACAGGCGACCCGGCAGAAGCTGCTCGACTGCCTCAGCGACATGCTCAGTTCGTCCCCGTACAGAGACGTCAAGGTCATCGATGTGGCCCGCAAAGCGGGCACTTCGCCCGCGACGTTCTACCAGTACTTCCCCGATGTCGAGGGCGCGGTACTGGAAATCGCCGAGGAGATGGCCAAGGAAGGCGCGAACCTGACCGACCTGGTGGCCGGACGCTCCTGGGTGGGCAAGTCCGGCTGGCAGGCGGCCGAGGAACTCGTCGAGGGATTCCTCTCCTTCTGGCGCAAGAACGACGCGATCCTGCGCGTCGTCGACCTCGGGGCCGCCGAGGGCGACAAGCGTTTCTACAAGATCCGCATGAAGATCCTGAATGCCGTCACCAACTCCCTTACGGACTCCATCAAGGAACTCCAGTCCAAGGGAAAGGTCGACAAGGACGTCAGCGCGGCCGCGATGGCCGGTTCGATCGTCGCCATGCTGGCCGCGGTCGCCGCCCATCAGAAGGGATTCCAGAGCTGGGGTGTCAAGCAGCAGGACCTGAAGCCGAACCTGGCACTTCTGGTCCACCTGGGCATCACCGGGAAAAAGCCCACAAAGTAGCCCGGGGAACCGCTCGGAGATCCGTCCGGAGACCGGCTCGGAGATCCGCTCGGGAAACACCCCGCATCAGCTCACGGAACCGTCTTCGTTCGCGCTCGTCCTGCCATAGCTGTACGTCGCAGCGGGTGTTGGCCGCCCACCGGGCCGGCCGGCACCCGCTGCGCGCGTCCACGGCCCGCGGCAGCGCCGCGCCCCGCCATCATCCGGGCACCCCCACCATCCGGCACCCCCCTGGCACCGGCCCTCAGCGCGGCTCCAACCGGAAGAGCCGGATCTCACGGGTGACGCGCGCCTGGTACGCGACGTACGGCGGCCAGAAGCCGGTCACCGCCGCCCACGCCGCCGCCCGCTCGGCGCCGGTCAGCAGCCGGGCCCGTACGGGAATGTCCCGGCCCCGCCAACTGATCTCGGCCTCCGGGTTCTTCAGCAGGTTGGCCGTCCAGGCCGGGTGTCCGGGGCGGCCGAAGTTGCTGCCGATCAGCAGCCAGGTCCCGGCGTCCTCCGGCAGGCAGGCCAGCGGCGTCCGCCGCGGCAGCCCGGTCCGGGCTCCCGCAACCGTCAGGATCGCCCCCGGAAGCATGCTTGCGCTGAGCAGCACCCGGCCGCCGGTGAGCCGGTGCACCGTACGGTCCAGCCCGGGGACGACGTACGGCGCCACCCGCGCGAACGCGCGCGTCGCGGACACCTTCTGCACCAGCCGCCTGCCGTACGCCTTCATCCCGTCGGCCACCTTTCCCCGCTCCGGCGCCTTCCCCCACTCCGGTGCCTTCCCCCGGCCGTCCGCCTTCACCCGCTTCCACGCCCCCACGCGGCCAACCGCCTTAGCCCTCTTCGACGCCTTTACCCGCCCCATCACCTTCACCCCCTTCGCCACCTTCACCCGAACAGCCCCGCTGTCTCCGCCGCGTGTGCCCGCAGCAGGTGCACCGGCCCCAGCAGCAGTTCGTCGCATGCCGCGCGCTTGAAGTAGAGGTGGGCGTCGTGTTCCCAGGTGAAGCCGATGCCGCCGTGCAGCTGGATGGCCTCGCCGGCCGCCGCGCGCAGCGCCTCCAGGGCGTGGGCGAGCGCGAGGCCGGGGGCGCCGGGCTCGGCGGCCTCGGCGGGGCCGCCCACCGCCCATGCCGCGTAGTAGGCCGCCGACCGTGCGGCCTGCACCTGTACGTAGAGATCCGCCAGCCGGTGCTGGACGGCCTGGAAGGACCCGATGGTCCGGCCGAACTGTTCCCGCACCTGGACGTACTCCACGGTCCGCCCGAGCGCCACGTCCGCCGCACCGGCCGCCTCGGCGGCCAGCGCCGCGGCGGCACCGGCGCCGGCCCGCGCGAGCGCGTCCCGCGCCCGCCCCTCCGCGTCCCCCTCGCCCTCTTCACCCCCGTCGCCCAGCAACGTGGCGCTCACATTGCGCAGTTGGACGCGCCCGAGCGGCCGGGTCTCGTCCATCGCCGTCTGCCGGACCCGCACCACACCGGGCGCGTCACCGCGTACGACGAAGAGCAGCGTGCGGCTTCGCGCGTAGCCCCCCGTGTGCGCGACCACGAGGAGCAGCTCCGCACTGTGGCCGCCGAGCACCTGCGCGGCCTCCCCGTACAGCCGCCACTCCCCCGCCGCCCCGTCCGCCCTGTCCGCCCCAGGGCCACCGGAGGCCTTGGGGGCCCCGCTCCGTCCGTCCGCTCCGCCCCTCCGCGCCTGGATGCCACCCGCCCGGCCGCCTCCCGCCCATCCCTCGTCGTTACGGCCGGTGAGCGCGAGGGCGGTGCCCAGCTGCCCGCCGGGTACGGCGAGCGCGCCGGTCAGCTCGCCCGCCGCGAGGGCGGGCAGCAGCTCCGCACGCTGCCGCTCCGTGCCCAGTGCCTGCACCAGCGGCGCGACGAGGACGGCGGTGGGCAGCAGCGGCGAGGGCAGCAGCACCCGCCCGGCCTCCTCGCAGGCCAGCGCCAGTTCGGTGGGGCCGCAGCCGGCACCGCCGTACGCGGCGGGCAGGGCCAGCCCCGGCAGGCCCAGCTGCCGCGCGAGCTGCCGCCACAGGGCGGGGTCGTATCCCTCAGGGGTGCGGACGGCGGCCCGCAGGTCGTCGGGGCCGCAGCGCTTGTGGAGCAGTTCGCGCAGCGTGCGGCGGATCTCGTCCTGCTCCTCGGTGAACGCGGCATCCATCGGCGGACCCCTCCCGGCCGTTAGCTGACGGCCCGTCATACTAGGTACTGCGTCCGGCATTTCCCAGCCTCGCGCGCACTCGCCATGCCATGCGGCAGCACCCCATCACGGCCCCACCACCACACCTGTCGGCACCCACAAACCTGATGTACCGTCAGATTCATGCCGCCAGGGACCAGCCGCCCATCCCCCCGCAACCGAAGCCACGGCTACGGCTACGAACACGGCCACGGCCACGGCCGCAAGGTCGCCATTGCCGGCGTCGCCCTCGCCGACTGCGGACGCGTGGACGAGGCCACCCCGTACGCCCTCCACGCCCAGGCCGCCCGCCGCGCGCTGGCCGACTCCGGCCTCGACCGCTCACTGGTCGACGGCTTCGCCTCGGCCGGTCTCGGCACCCTCGCGCCCGTGGAGGTCGCCGAGTACCTGGGCCTGCGTCCGACCTGGGCCGATTCCACCTCCGTCGGCGGCGCCACCTGGGAGGTGATGGCCGCGCACGCCGCCGACGCCATCGCGGCCGGGCAAGCGCGCGCGGTGCTGCTGGTGTACGGGTCCACAGCGCGCGCCGACCTCAAGGCCGGGCGCCGTACGGCGAACCTCTCCTTCGGCGCCCGAGGCCCGCTCCAGTACGAGGTGCCGTACGGCCACACACTCGTCGCCAAGTACGCGATGGCCGCGCGCCGCCACATGCACCAGTACGGCACGACGCTCGCCCAGCTCGCCGAGGTCGCCGTCCAGGCGCGGGCCAACGCGGCGGCGAACCCGGACGCCCTGTACCGCACCCCGGTCACCGTCGACGACGTGCTGTCGGGGCCGCTGATCGCCGACCCCTTCACCAAGCTGCACTGCTGCGTCCGCTCCGACGGCGGCTGCGCGGTCCTCTTAGCCGCCGAGGAGTACGTACGCGACCTGCCCAGGCCGCCCGTCTGGGTGCTGGGCTCGGGCACCGCCGTGTCGCACTCCGCGATGTCCGAGTGGGACGACTTCACCGTCTCCCCCGCCGCCGTCTCCGGCCGCCTCGCCTTCGAACGGGCCGGGGTGCGCCCGTCGGAGATCGACGTGGCCGAGATCTACGACGCCTTCACGTACATGACGCTGGTGACGCTGGAGGACCTCGGTTTCTGCGCCAAGGGCGAGGGCGGCGCGTTCGTGGAGAAGGGGCGGCTGCTGCGCGACGGCGAGCTGCCCGTCAACACCGACGGCGGCGGCCTGGCCGCCTGCCACCCCGGCATGCGGGGACTGTTCCTGCTGGTCGAGGCGGTACGGCAGCTACGCGGCGAGGCGGGCGAAGGCCGCCAGGTGCGGCGCCCGGACGGCAGCCCGCCCGAGCTGGCCGTGGCGTCGGGCACGGGCGGCTGGTTCTGCTCGTCGGGGACGCTGGTGCTGGGGCGGGGGTAGCCCGACGCCGGCACCTCGACCGCGCCACCAGCACGCGCAATACGCGCGGCGCGCACCGTACGAGCAGCACACGACCTGCGGGCAACGCACGCCGTACGAGCAGCACGCACCGTACGCGCGAGAAGTGAGCGGCCGGCCGGCCCCTGCGTGGCCCTACGCGAACGACAGGGTGTACTCCACGGCGCGCTCGCTGGTCGGCGCGAAGCCCAACCGTCGCAGCGCATCGTGGAGTTCTTCGTCATCGGGAGCCGCGTTGACCTCGGCGGCGCCGAGGCCGGGGTGGTCGGCGTCGAGTGCGCACAGCGCCGCGGAGGTGAGGGACGTGAGCGCGTCGGCGGTGCTGTCGGCCTCCCGGTTGTGGACCAGGCGCGCGCGGGTGTCGGTCAGCTCGACGTCGTACCAGGCTTCGTCCGTACCGATACGGAAGGCGATCCCCTCGTCCTCGCCCTCGTCGCCGGCGGGCAGCCGCCGCACCTCCGGGCCCCCGGCGGGCACCCCGGCCGGCAGGTCGCGCCGCCACCAGCGGTAGACCTCGCCGCTTTCGAGGGCGTTCAGCTCGATCGCGGCCTTGCCGGGGCTCGTCTCCTCCTCCGTGATCCACCGCAGAGCCGTACCGCCCCCCTTACGGGCCTCGTCCGCCGCCGCCCGCAGCAGGGGCACCAGGATCTCCTGGTCCGCGCAGTCGAGTACGGCGACGAAGCGCAGCGCGGGATCGAGTGCACCCAAGTCCAGCAGGGCGACCGAACCTTCCACGGTCCCCCGGGGGCTCGCGGTCAGGACGGCGACCGTGCGGTCGCCGCACCACAGCTCACCGGCGAGGGACGCGTCGGTTATACATTCAACGAAGTTTGCCATTTCTTTACCTTATGGAGAATTCCTCCCCCTTGTCCACTATGACCCCACCCGGTCACCGGAGCGTTTCGAGGAATTCCCGCACGGCCCCGGCCAGCCCGTCCGGGTCCTCGGCCGGAATGAAGTGCCCGGCGTCCAGTTCCACCCGGCGGGTGCGCGGGCGGCGCCCGGCCATCTCCCGGGCCAGCTCCGGCGACACCAGGAAGCTCGTACGGCCGTGGACGAGCAGGGCCGGGCAGTCGCTGCCCAGCCAGGCCGCCCAGTGATCACCCCGTACGCCCAGGTCGGAGTCGACGACGTCCTGTGGCACGAAGGGCAACCGCCAGCTGCCGTCCGGCTCCTGCCGCAGCCAGTCCGCGATCAGCGGAGCCGCCGGGCCGAGCCCGTCGAGCAGCGCCTCGCGGGTGGGCGCCCGCTGCGGCCAGTCGAGACAGAAGGCGATGCCGCTCGGCCCGGTGTCCGTGATGACCACCGGGTCGTCCACGTTGATCAGCGCGCGCACCCGGCCGGGATGCCGGGCCGCGAGGTGGTACGCGTTCTTGCCGCCCATGGAGTGCCCGAGCACCACGGCGGACGGCAGGCCGAGGTGGTCGAGGAGGGCCACCGCGTCGGCGACGTACCCCTCGCGGGAGTAATCCGGAGCGCGGTCGGACTCGCCGTTGCCCCGCTGGTCGGGAGCGATCACCCGCCATTCCGGGCCGAGTTCGGCGGCCAGCGCGGCGAAGCTCCGGCCTTCGGAGAAGTGCCCGTGCAGGGCGAGGAGGGGTTTTCCGGCGGCGGGTCCGTAGTCGAGATAGGACAGGCGGCGGCCGTTCAAGAGGACCTGATCACGGGGGCTTTCTGGAATCTCCATGCCGCCCACGCTAGTCACGGAGGCGGTGGCCGGGCCCCGGGCGTAAAGGGCGGCTCACGCCGCCTTACCCTGTAAAGGTTTTTTATCTGGGCATTATCGGAAATTTGAGTGGGAGCACATGAAGAAGCAGGCCCGTCTCTCGGCCCTCATCGCGGCCGCCGCCATCGCGCCGGCCGTACTGTTCTCCTCCCCGGCGGTCGCCGCCGAGGCACCGTCCGCCGCCAACTCGGCGCCGGACCAGGGCGCGGAGGCGAAGCCGGACGAGGCGGCGAAGGAGCAGGGGGACCGGTCCTTGGCGGACGACCGGATAGCGGTCCTTCGGATGATGGGCGAGAAGAACGCCGGTGCCGTCTTCATCGAGGCGGCCGACAAGGCGCTCCTCGGCACGCACGAGGAACTGCGCGAGTTCCTGAAGACCGGGCAGTACATCGCCCGCGACATCGACAACTCCATCGCGATCACCCGGATTTACGGGGCCAAGGACGCCGGCCGGAACGTCAAGGGCGCGGCGCGCGAGGCTCTCAACGGTTCCCCGCAGGACCGGGTGCGCTTCTTGGAGAAGGGCCAGTACACGGCTCGCCAGGCGGACAACCGCGTCCGCGCGGTGCAGATCTACAGCATCGGCGGCCCCGCGGTGCAGGACGCCGCCCGTGACGCGCTCCGCGCGGGTCCCGAGGCCGTTCAGCACTTCCTCGACGTCGGCCAGTACGAGGCCCGCGCCAAGGACGAGGCGGCCGAGAAGAAGGCCGCCGAGGAGAAGGCGGCGAAGGAGAAGGCCGCCAAGGACAAGGCCGAGAAGGAGAAGGCCGAGAAGGAGAAGGCGGCCAAGGAGAAGGAAGCCGCGGACAAGGCTGCCAAGGAGGAGGCCGCCAAGGACGGCAGCCAGGGCGCCAAGCCCGTCGCCTCCACCGATGACCGGACCGGCGGCAGCTACGGCACCACCACCTCGGTCACCGTGCCCGGCAACGCCGCGGCGTCGGCCGGCCACGGCGCCGCCCTGGCCTCGACCGGCGTCGGCCCGGCCACCCCGTGGGCCGTCGGTGGCGCCGCCGCCGCGCTCACCGCGGGCGCGGGCCTGATGGTCGCGGGCCGTCGCCGTACCGCCGCCGAGCGCGGCTGATCCGGACGACGGCGGGGGCGCCCGGCAACCGGCTCACCGGTGACCGGGCGGCCCCGCCGGAGCGCTCCGCCCGCTCACGAGGACGGCCGCGCCCCGATCACGAACTTGGTGCCGAACGGGTCCGTCACCTGCGCCTGCCGCACGTACACGTTGTCCTCCGGCTCGGTCGCCGTACCGCCCGCCGCCACCGCCCGCGCCACCGCCGCGTCCGTGTCACCAACCTCGAACAGCGTCGCCCACCCCGCGCTCCGGGCCGACGGATCGCCCATGATCCCGCCGATCTCGTGCCCGTCCGGGCGGCGCAGGAAGGTGAAGTCGACGTCCGGCATATCCGGGTTTCCGTCCAGGGTGTAACCGAAGACCGCCGAGTAGAACGCGCGGGCCGGGCCGGGGTCCGGCGCCACCAGGTCGTTGCGTACGAGGGTGTTGGGCTCGTTGACGATCTCGCAGCCGGGCCGGGAACGCCCCTGCCAGAGCCCGAACTGCGCGCCCACGGTGTCCTCGGCGATCGCGGCCCGCCCGAAGTCCCGGATCTCCACCGGCCCCCACAGCACCCGGCCGCCCGCGTCGGCGATCCGCTTGGCGGTGCCGTCGCAGTCGTCGGTCGCCATGAACATCGTCCACGCGCCGCCCTCCGCGTCGGTCCGCTCCATGATCCCGGCGGCGCGCTGCCCGTTCACGAGCCCGACGGCGTACCGCCCCTGCTCCATCGTCTCCGTCTCGTACGTCCAGCCGAACAGCGCCCCGTAGAAGTCCATGGCGCGGTCCAGGTCGGGCACGGCCAGCTCGATCCAGGTGGGCGTTCCGTCGGGCTGATTGCCGGTGACACGGCTCATGACGTGCTCCTCGCGGTACGGGGCGGCCGGGGTGGCCGCGCGGGCCGGTACCTCAGACGCTAAGCGCCGTGTAGGACAGTTTGTGTCCTACAGGCCCGCGGCCGGGCAGCTGCGGATGCCGCGCTGCGGGCCGCAGGCTGTAACAGCACTGCCCCGCCGTCTACGGCATGCCGTTACGTCTTCGCCGAATTGCCGCAATAAAGGGCAGACAACATCATGTGCGGTGTGACCCCTGACCGTCACCGCCCTTTCAGGCCCGACCGGAAATGACGTACTACCGATGCTCCGCTTCCTGCCGGGCGCCGCACGGCGCGCCCGGGTCACGCTGCCGGTCGCGGCGCTCACCCTGGCCTCGGCCTGCACGCTGCTGAGCGGGTGCGGTGGGGGCGGCGAGCCGAAGAGCGCCGGGCGCACGCCGGGCGCGTCGGCGCCCGCGCTGCTGTGGCCCGGCCGGACACCGGCGCCGCAGCAGACGTACGAGCCCAACTCCGCCGAGCGGCCGTCACCGCTGCGCGCCGCGCCGCGGGCGCCGTCCGGCGACATCCACCAGGTCCCGGCCCTCGCCGTCGCGAAGGCGAAGGTCGATGCCATGACCGGCGCCCTCGACGAGGGCGGCACCAACAGGAAGATCAAGGAGTGCCGGACCGCCGGGCAGAAGCCGTGTCCCGTACAGACGCCGCAGTACCGGGACATGACCGGTGACGGCAAGGACGAGCTGCTGCTCGGGGTCGAGTCCGGGAAGACGTTTCTGTTCCTGTGGGCCTTCACCGTGCGGGACGGGGTGGTCACCCAGATCATGGACGCCGGGGTGACACCCCTGTCGGTCGAACTGTCGGGCCGCGAAGTGATCATCCGCGAACCGGCCGGCATGCGCGGCTACGACCTGCGGCGGGTCTACTCCTGGGACGCGCACATGCAGGCCATGAACGAACGCCTCACGGAGTACGTCAGCTCCGGCCCGAAGAAATAAGGCCGAGGAAGTCCGCCCAGGCGGCCGGGGGTATGGCGAGGCCGGGTCCGGTTTTGTTCTTGGAGTCGCGTATGTGGATGGTGGTTGCCGTTGCGGCCATCTCCACGCAATTGGTGTCGGCGGACTGCTCGCTGCTGTAGCTGGACTTACGCCAGGCGTACGCCACCTCTACGCACGTTTCACCATCGGGGTTGCTGTAACTGCTTTTGAACCAAGCCAGTTCGGCGTTCACACTCACCCTGCCAGTCTCTCGATCAGTTCCAGTGACTTCTTCGGAGTCATAGCCTGGGACCGGAGAGCACCCAACCTCTGGGCGTACTGGTTGGCCTCAGCCGGCCTCGTCAGCAACCTACCCTTGCCCTGCCCCTCCATGAAGATGCTGTACCGCCCATCCGGGGAAAACAGCATGTCCAGGGGACCATTGAGCCCTGCATGCTCGTCCACATTCGTGGGCATCACCTGAAGCATGACGTGATCCAGCTCGCGAACCGTCTTCACGATGTGGAGCAGACACCTCCTGAACGTGGCCGCCCCGCCGATCGGCCGCTCGAACACCGCCTGCTCGACCACGAAGCTCACCGTCGGGGCCGGGTCCCGGATGAGCGTGGACTTGCGCGCCAGTCGCTCTTCCACCAGCCGGTCGATCTCACTCTTGCTGTACGCCGGTACACGAGTCCGGAACAGAGACGAAACGTAGTCGGTCGCCTGCAACAACCCCGGCAGCACGAGGCTTTGGTAGCCACTCAGGCTCAGAGCCTCGGCCTCCAACGCCTTCCACTCCAGGAACTGGTCACGCGAGGATTCCTGCTCCATCAGGCTGACACAGGACTCCAGCACGCCCTTTGCCACGGTGAGCCGATCAGCCTCGATCAGGAAGCCCGCGCTCGGAATGCGCTCCGCGCGCTCGTAAGCGCCCTCCAGTGATTCCGACACGTGCGTCTCACGGGCCAGCTCCTTCTGTGTCATCCCCGCCTGCTGACGCCAAGAGCTGATGAGCCCGCCGACGTGCACTCGCGCGGGCGATGGCTCCGCCCCCTTTGCGGCCATGATCAACCTCCCCACAACCCACCTTGTATGCCACTTACTCCTGGTGACGCTACGCACACGAGCCGACCATTAAGGCCATGACGACCGAAAATCACCCCCAGGAGCCACGCCTGCTCCCATGGGCGGGTCAGGACGGCAAGCCCTGCTACGTGATCGGGGAGGGCCGGGGCCTCGTAACGGACCTGGCCGACGGCCTGGAGGAGATGCAACTCTCCATGGCTGTCCAGCTCTTGGACCATTCGCGCGCGGCGCTGAACCGGGCCCAGCCCCCCGAGCACGCGGAGCTGCTCTTCATCACCAACCGCCTCACCGAGTCGCTCGGCGACGCCGTCCGCGTGGCCGACAGCAGGGGCCGCCGCCTGCCTTGAAACAAGCGCGATATACGAACGTCATAGACACGCGTATAAGACGCTCGTATAGTCGGGCCATGCCTCAGCGAATCCTGATCTCCGGCGCCGGTATCGGCGGCCCCGCCCTCGCGTACTGGTTGCACCGCCACGGCCACGCCGTCACCGTGATCGAGCGGGCGCAAGCCCCCCGTACCGGCGGCTACAAGGTCGACGTCCGCGGCGCCGCGGTCGAGGCCGCGGAGCGGATGGGCGTGCTGGCGGACATCCGGCGCGCCAGTACGGACATGCGGACCGGAACGTACGTGAACGGCGACGGGCGGCGTCTCGCCACGCTGCCCGCCGACATCTTCGGCGCCCGTGTGGACGGCGACGACGAGATCATGCGCGGCGACCTGACCCGCATCCTCCACGAGCGCACCCGCGACTCCGTGGAGTACGTCTTCGGCGACTCGATCCGCTCGCTCGCGGACGACGGGGCGGGGGTCGACGTCACCTTCGAACGCGGGGCGCCGCGCCGTTTCGACCTCGTCGTCGGCGCGGACGGCCTGCACTCCACCGTCCGCCGCCTCGCCTTCGGCGACGAGTCCCGCTACCTGCGGCACATCGGCGCGTACATATCCTCGTTCAGCGTGCCCGACGAACTCGCGCCGCCGCGCGAGGAGTTGTACTACATGGCGCCCGGCAGACTCGTCTGCGCCTACAGCGCGGCCGGGGGCACCGGCGCAAAGGCCTGGCTGAGCTTCCGCTCGCCCCGGCTGGACTACGACCACCGCGACGCGGACGCACAGCGGAAGCTGCTGGCGGACGCGTTCGAGGGGGTCGGCTGGCAGGTGCCACGGCTGCTCGAAGCCTCCCGTACCGCCGAGGACTTCTACTTCGACGGGCTGCACCTGATCGAGATGGACCGCTGGTCGCGCGGGCGCGTGGTGCTGCTGGGCGACGCCGCGCACTGCGCCTCGCCCGCGTCGGGGCAGGGGACGGGGATGGCGCTGGTGGGCGCGTACGTACTCGCCGGGGAACTGGCGGCGGGCGGCGACCCGCGCACGGCCTTCGCGCGCTACGAGGCGGAGATGCGCCCGTATGTCACGGCGAACCAGCGGATGGCGGAGAAGTTCGTACCGCAGATGACGCCCGGCAGCAGGGCCACGATCCGCTTCCGGCACGTGATGATGCGGCTGCTGCCGCACATGCCGTGGAAGAACTACGTCGTGAAGAAGCTCGCCGAGGACGTGCAGCGTGGCGCCAAGGCGATCACCCTGAAGCCGTACACCGGCCACCGGGACGGCCCGGCACCCGGGCCGGCCTGTACCCCCTCCGCGACAGCTGCGGATTAGGCTGCCGGGCATGGTCGATCACCCGGCAGACAGTCCAGTCAACGCAGGCAACGCCGACGCCGCCGCCGACCGCTTCCACGCGCTCCTGCGCTCCCTGCGCGTCTGGGACTGCGAACTGCCCGGCATCGACACCGACCCCACGCACGCCCCGGCCGACCCGCTGCCCCTCTTCCGGCAGTGGCTGCGGGAGGCCGCGGAGGCGGGCGTACCCGAGCCGCACACCATGACGCTCGCGACGGCGGACGCGGCCGGCGACCCCGACGTACGCACCCTGATGCTGCACGATGCCGACGAGCGCGGCTGGCATTTCGCCTCCCACCGCGGCAGCCGCAAGGGCCGCGAACTCGCCGCCCGCCCGCGCGCCGCCCTCGGCTTCTACTGGGCGGCGCTCGGCCGCCAGGTGCGCGTACGGGGGCGGGTCACCGAGGCGGGCCCGGAGGAGAGCGCGGCCGACCTCCACCGGCGTTCGACGGGCGCGCTGGCCGCCGCCCTCGTGGGCCACCAGAGCGAAGTCCTCGCCTCGTACGCGGACCTGGAGCGCGCCTCGGAAGCCGCCTGGGACCGGGCTCAGCGGGAGCCGACCGCTCCCGTACCCAGCTGGACCCTGTACGTCCTGCGGCCCGACGAGGTCGAGTTCTTCCAGGGCGATGCCCGGCGGCGACACGTACGGATCAACTATCGCCGGGAAGGCGGGGACGGTGATCGCGGCGACGGCGTGGGCGTCGGGGGCGGGGAGGGCTGGGTGCGGGAGCTGCTCTGGCCGTAGCCGCCGCCCCTCCGCACGATCCCGCCCACCTCGAAGCAGTACGAAGTAATCCTCATGGACGCCTGACCGGCCGGCCGGCCCCTCTTCAGGGCCGCGGGGCCAGTCCTCTTCAGGGCCGCGGGGCCAGTCCCGCCACGGCCAGCCGGAACAGCCGGTCCGCCTGGGCCGCGGGATCGGGGTAGTGCTCCGTGGCCAGGACGATGCCGACGACCAGCGTGATCAGATCGGCGACGGTGACGCCGTCCGCCGCCACCGCGCCGTCCCGCACGGCGCGGCGCAGCAGCGGTTCCGCCGCTTCCTCCACCGCCGCCGAGCAGGAATTCCCGTGCGCCGGGTCGGAACCGGCACCGTCGTAGGCGAGCGCGGCCGCCAGCCCCCGGGCGGCGACGGAGTAGGCGACGACCTCGCCCAGCCATTCCAGCAACGCGCCCCGGCTGTCGCTCGCGTCGGCCAGGTCGTGGGCGCGGGCGCACAGGGCGTCGATCCGTTGCCGGGAGACCGCCTCCAGCAGCGCGCGGCGGGTCGGGAAGTGCCGGCGCACCGTCGCCGAACCGACTCCCGCGGTGCGCGCGATCTGTTCCAGGGAGGCGTCGGCGCCGTGGGCGGCGACCTCCTGTTCGGCCACGGCGAGGATGCGCGCGTGGTTGCGCCGGGCGTCCGCTCGCTGTCCGTCGGGCATGGGGGCGTCTCCGTATGGGTTGACCGGCGGTTTTACCGGGGGCGGGCTTCTCGGGCGGGGTCTTTCGGCGCGGGGCGGTTTGCCAAGTGGCGGGGCCCGCCATATCTTACCGACAGAGAAACGGCGGGCCCCGCCGTTTAGCCCTCTCGTACCCGAGGAGCAGCATGTCCGCAGACTCCGCACCCGTTCTGGTCACCGGCGCGACCGGCAGGCAGGGCGGCGCCACCGTCCGCGCCCTGCGCGCGGCGGGCGTACCCGTCCGCGCCCTGGTGCGCGACCCGGCCACCGACCGGGCCAAGGCCGTCGAGGCGCTCGGCGTCGACCTCGTCACCGGCGATCTCCACGACCGCGACTCGGTGGTCCGGGCCGCCGACGGCGTCCGCGCCGTGTTTTCCGTACAGATGCCCGGCATGACCGCGGACGGCTTCGACTACGACGGGGAGGTGACCCAGGGCGTCAACCTCATCGAAGGCGCGAAGGCCGCAGGCGTACCGCAGTTCATACACTCCTCGGTCAGCGGCGCCGGACAGCACACCGAGGCTCCCGGCTGGGCCGAAGGCCGCTGGGCCGTGATGGAAGGCACCCTGGGCGCCAAGAGCACGATCCAGGACCGGGTCCGCGCGGCCGGCTTCCCCCACTGGACACTCCTCAAGCCCGCCTTCTTCATGGAGAACTTCTTCCCCTCCATGGCGTTCCTGTTCCCGCGTGGCGTGGAGGGCGGCATCGTGAGCGTGCTCAAGCCCTCGACCCACCTGTCCCTGATCGCCGTGGAGGACATCGGCAAGGCGGCAGCCGCCGCCGTCGCCGCGCCGGAGCGCTTCGACGGGGTCGAGCTGGAACTGGCCGGCGACTATCTGCCCATGACGGAGATCGCCGACGTCCTCTCGCGCGCGCTGGGCACGCGGCTGACCGCACCGGACATGACCGAGGCCGAGGCCGTCGCCGCCGGAATGCCGGGGATGGGCGCCGCACACGAGTGGCTGAACGTGATCGGGCAGCCGGGCCGCCCGCAGTACGCACAGGAACTCGGCCTCCCGCTCACCAGCTTCGACACGTGGGCGCGGGAGCACATGCGGGCCACTGCCTGAAGCGAGCGAGCCGGCCGGGGTGCGCGGACCGTTCAGAAGCGCCGGCACACGAGCGGACCCGTTCAGAAGCGCTGATACATGATGTGCAGGCCGACGTAGCCCTTGACGGGGTGCAGGAATCCCTCGGGGAGGGTCGTCATGATCTCGAAGCCGAGGGATTCCCAGAGGGCGACGGCACGGGTGTTGGTCTCCACCACCGCGTTGAACTGCATGGCACGGAAGCCGGTCGTACGGGCCCAGTCGACGGCGTACTCGCCGAGCGCCCGGCCCACGCCACGGCCGCCGTGGGCCGGATCGACCATGAAGGAGGCGCTGGCGATGTGGGACGCGCCGCCCATGTGGTTGGCGTTCATCTTGGCCGAGCCCAGGACCGTACCGTCCTCGTCCACGGCGACGACCGTGCGGGCCGGCGGGTCGAGCATCCACATCGCGCGGCTCGTCGGCTCGTCCATGTCGCGGGGGTAGGTGTACGTTTCACCGGCCGCCACGATGGCGCGGAAGAACGGCCAGACGGCAGGCCAGTCGGCCGCGGTCGCTTCTCGGATCAGCACGCGGGCCAGCATGGCGGGCGGGCGGGGCGGCGGGCCAGCGAATTTCCGGGGGCCGTTGCCGTTCAGGAGCCGTTTCTGTTCAGGCGGGACGGAAGACAGGTACGGAGAAGCCGCGTGCGGGAGGGGTGGGCGCGGGGATGACGGGCGCGGTCTCGTCCTCCGTACGGAAACGCACCCGCAGCGGCATCCCGATGCGCAACTCCGCCTCCGGGCAGTCGACGACCTCCGTCATCATCCGCGGGCCCTCGGCCAGGTCCACGACCGCGGCCACGTACGGGACGCGCTCGCCGAACGGCGGCAGGTCGTTACGGTGCACCACCGACCACGTGTAGAGCGTGGCCCTGCCGCTCGCCTCCTCCCACCCCACGTCTTCGCTCCAGCAACGCGGGCAGAACTCGCGCGGGTAGTGGTGCGCCGCACCGCAGCCATCGGCACGGCAGCGGCGCAACAGCAGGCGCCCCTCCGCTGCCGCGTCCCAGTAGAAGCGGCTGAACGCGTCGGTCTCGGGCAGGTCGAACCTGGAAGCGGCGGGTGGGGACGGCGCCGCTCCCCCGGATTCGGGCTTCGCTTGCGGTGTCACTGCGGACCACCCACCTCAGTTCGCGGCCGAGCCACTGCTCTGACGAACCGTCAGTTCAATCGATGTTGGCCGGGATGCGCAAGGGGACGGGCACGGGCAAGGCCTCGTACGGCGACACGCGTGCGCCGCGCGGCTACCCTCACCGGCATGCCGGACGCCGCAGCGCACGCCAGCTCCCCCGCATCCAGCTCCCCCGCATCCAGCGCCTCCGTAACCAGCACCTCCGTATCCAGCGCCGCGCAGCCCGCTGCCGTCCCGCCCGCCGCCGTCCCGCCCGTGCACGTCGTCGGGGGCGGGCCGGGCGGGCTCGCCACCGCCGCCGCGCTGGGCGCCCACGGCGTCCGCGCCGTCGTCCTCGAAAAGGCCGACGCGGTGGGCGCCTCCTGGCGCGGCCACTACGACCGTCTGCGACTGCACACCACGCGCCGCCTCTCCGGACTGCCGGGCCTCGCGATACCGCGGGCGTACGGGCGGTGGGTCGCGCGTGACGACGTGGTGCGCTACCTGGAGCAGTACGCAGCGCACCACCACCTCGAAGTCGCCACCGGTGTGGAGGTGCGGCGCGTCGACCGCGCGACGGACGGCGGGTGGGTCCTGCACGCGAACGGCGGGCGCGAGCTGGCCGCCCGTACGGTCGTGATCGCCACCGGCTACAACCACACCCCGTACCTCCCCGACTGGCCCGGCCGCGACGACTACCCCGGCGAACTGCTGCACGCCGGCACCTACCGCAACGCCCGCCCCTTCGCGGGCAAGGACGTCCTGGTCGTCGGCACCGGCAACACGGGGGCCGAGATCGCGGTCGACCTGGCGGAGGGCGGCGCGGCGCGGGTACGGCTGGCGGTCCGCACCGCCCCGCACATCGTGCGCCGGTCGACGGCGGGCTGGCCCGCCCAGGCGACGGGCATCCTCGTACGCCGCCTGCCGCCGCGCGCGGTGGACCGGGCGGCCCACGTCATGCGCCGCCTGTCCGTACCCGACCTGTCCGCGCACGGCCTGCCGATGCCCGACACCGGGCTCTACAGCCGCGTGCTGGCGGGGGCGATCCCCGTCCAGGACGTGGGGCTGATCGACGCCGTACTGCGCGGAACGGTACGGCCGGTGGCAGCGGTGGAGTCCTTCGACGGCGGCGTCGTACGGCTCGCGGACGGCGACGCGATCGAGCCCGACGCCGTCATCGCCGCCACCGGCTACCGGCGCGGCCTCGACAGCCTCGTCGGCCACCTCGACCTCCTCGACACGCGCGGCCGCCCACGCGTCCACGGCCCCCGCACCCTGCCCTCCGCCCCCGGCCTGCACTTCACCGGCTACACCAACCCCATCAGCGGCATGTTCCGCGAACTCACCCTGGACGCCCGCCGCATCGCCCGCACCATCGCTGCCGTGCATGAGGGGGAGAGACAGGGAGGTGGATCGGGAGGTGGATAGGGGGCTCCGTCGGCTTCGGTGCGCGCGCAAGGTCCAGACGGCGCGCGCAGGCAAGCCCCGGGCCACCCGCGTCCGCCGGCCCCCAGCCGCGGGCGTCCGCAAGGCCCAAGCAGCTCACGTCCGCAGCACCCAAGCAGCTCACCTCCGCAAGGTTTAGCGGCTCCGAGCATTCCTGACGGTGCGTCAGTTGCCCTAACCTGACTGAACGTCAGTTGAATCGGCAGCCGTCACACGGGAACGGGCGTCAGCGATGCTTGGATCGACTCACGGCACCCTCAGCACTCACTCCAGCCCGGCCCGCGCAGTGGCCTGCGGCGAGACACCCCCACGGACCGTCCACGGAACCGCACCACCCCACACCCCCGGATCACACCCCTCCGGACCCCACACAGCCTCACCCGACGCGAACGGACCCCACGCGGGCGGACCCCACGCGGGCGGACCTCCCGCAGGCGGGCCGTACCCAGCCGGGTCCCACGCAGGCGGGGCCCGCTCCGACGGGCCCCACGCGGGCGCGTCGTACCCCGGTGGGTCGCGCGCGGGCGACGGCTCGGGCGACGGTGGCGCAGCGGTCGACCTGGACGTCAGCGGGCGGCCGCTGTACGCCCCCGTCCCCGACCTGGACCGGTTCTTCCGGCCCGGGTCGGTGGCGGTCGTCGGCGCCTCCGACAGCGAAGGCCGCCCGAACGCCGGTATCACCCGGCAGCTCATCACGTGGGCCGAACGCGTCGGTGCCCGTCTGCACCCGGTCAACCCGGGCCGCAGCAGTGTCTTCGGCCTGCCCTGTCTCACCTCCGTCTCCGACCTGCCCGAGCAGGTCGATCTCGCCGTACTGCTGGTCGCGGACCCCGTGCCCGTCATCGGGGAACTGGCCGACGCCAAGGTCAAATTCGCGGTGGCCTTCGCCTCCGGCTTCGCCGAGACCGGCGCGGCGGGCGCCGCCGCCCAGGACCGGCTCGCCGAGGCCGTGGCCCGTACCGGCATCCGGCTGCTCGGCCCGAACACCAACCTCAACGCCTTCGCGTCGTTCCGCGAGGACCTGGACGGTCCCGCCATCGCCCTGATCACCCAGTCAGGCCACCAGGGCCGCCCCGTCTTCTCCCTCCAGGAGCTGGGCATCCGCCTTTCCCACTGGGCACCGACCGGCAACGAGGCCGATCTGGAGACCGCCGACTTCCTCTCCTACTTCGCCTCCCGTCCCGAGGTCGGGGCCATCGCCGCGTACATCGAAGGGTTCAAGGACGGCCGCAGCTTCCTGCTCGCCGCCGACCGGGCGGCCCGCAACAAGGTCCCGGTCGTCGCCGTCAAGGTCGGCCGCACCGAGGCCGGGGCCCGTACGGCCGCCTCGCACACCGGCAAGCTGACCGGCGCGGACGCGGTGGTGGACGCGGCCATGCGGCAGTTCGGCGTGATCCGGGTGGACGGGCTGGACGAGCTCCAGGACACCGCGGCCCTGCTCGCGCGGGCCCGCCCGCCGGTGGCCGACGGCGTCGCCGTCTATTCGATATCCGGGGGCACCGGCGCCCACTTCGCGGACCTGGCGACGGCGGCCGGGCTGCGGCTGCCCGCACTGGACCGGGCGAAGCAGGACGAGCTGCACCAGTGGATACCGGACTATCTCGACGTCGCGAACCCCGTGGACAGCGGCGGGCATCCGGTCGGTGACCGGCGCGGCCGGAAGATCATCGACGCCATCCTGGCCGACCCCTCCATAGGCGTACTGGTCTGCCCGATCACCGGCCCGTTCCCGCCGATGAGCGACAGGCTGGCGCAGGATCTCGTGGACGCCGCGGAGCGGACCGACAAACTCGTCTGCGTCGTGTGGGGATCGCCGGTCGGCACCGAGGACGCCTATCGGCACACGCTCCTCGGCTCCCGGCGCGTGGCGACCTTCCGCACCTTCGCCAACTGCGTCACGGCCGTCCGCGCCCACCTTGCCCATCACCGCTTCACCGCCGCCTACCGCTCCCCCTTCGACACCGCCCCGCGCACCCCGTCCCTCTCCGCGCGCAAGGCGCAGGAGCTGATACGCCCGGGACAGCAGCTCAGCGAGCACGCGGCGAAGCAACTGCTGCGCGCCTACGGGATCAGGGTGCCGCGCGAACAGCTCGTGACCAGCGCGGCGGCGGCCGTGCGCGCGGCGAGCCTGGTCGGCTACCCCGTCGTCATGAAGGCGTCCGCGCCGCAGCTCGCGCACAAGACGGAACTGGGGCTGGTCAGGGTCGGGCTGACCTCCGCCAGCCAGGTCAGGGACACCTATCGGGAGCTGGCCGACATCGCCCGCTACGAGGACATCGAGCTGGACGGCGTGCTCGTCTGCCAGATGGTCGAGCGGGGCGTGGAGATGGTCGTGGGCGTCACTGCGGACCGTCTCTTCGGGCCGACCGTGACCGTCGGGCTGGGCGGGGTGCTCGTCGAGGTGCTGCGGGACAGCGCCGTCGGGGTGCCGCCGTTCGGCGAGGAGCGGGCGCGCGCGATGCTCGGCGAACTGCGCGGGCACGCCCTGCTGGACGGCGTACGAGGCGGGCCGCCGGCCGATGTGGACGCGCTCGTCGAGGTCGTGCTGCGGGTGCAGCGGATGGCGCTGGACCTGAGCGGCGAACTGGCCGAGCTGGACATCAATCCGCTGATGGTGCTGCCGCGCGGGCAGGGCGCCGTCGCCCTCGACGCGCTCGCCGTCTGCCACTGACGGCACCGGCGATCGCGCGAACGGCCACAGCGACGACCGCGGCCGCACCGACGACGGTGCGGCCGGTCTCCGCGCCGGCCGCCGCACGGCCGATCGCGCGCACGACCACACGCGTGAGACCACGTGAGCCCCCCTGCAGGCACCCACCGCTTGGAGCCGCTTCGTCATGACCCCCACCCCCGTTTCCCCCGAACCCGGGACCACTGACTCATTGATACTCCACACCACTGACAACGCCGTGCTGTGGATCACTCTCAACCGCCCCGCCGCCCTCAACGCCCTCACCTGGGACCAGCGCGAACGCGTCATCGCACTGCTCTGTGACGCCTCCGCCGACCCGGACGTACGAGCCGTCGTCCTCACCGCCACAGGCAAAGGTTTCTGCGCGGGAGCCGACCTGCGCGGCGGGCCGGGAGGCGGGGAGGGACAGGCGGCAGGCGGCAGCGGGCCGGGAGACGGGGACGGGCAGGCGGAAGACGGGGGCGAGCAGGCGGGAACGCGTAGCGAAAGCGAAGGACCGCAGGACCGGGCGCGGCCGCCCGAGCGGGTCGTGGGCGACGTGGCCCGGATGCTCCGGCGCGGTGCCCAGCGCCTCGTCGCCGCCGTCCTGGACTGCGAGAAACCGGTTCTCGCCGCCGTCAACGGCACCGCCGCCGGGCTCGGCGCGCACCTCGCCCTCGCCTGCGACCTGGTGCTGGCGGCCGAGTCCGCCACGTTCATCGAGGTGTTCGCGCGCCGCGGCCTCGTACCGGACGGCGGCGGCGCGTACCTGCTGCCCCGGCTCGTCGGCCCGCAGCGCGCGAAGGAGCTGCTGTTCTTCGGCGACGCCGTCACGGCGGCCGAGGCCCAACGGCTGGGGCTGGTCAACCGGGTCGTCCCGGACGCCGGGCTGGAGAAGGCCACGCGCGACTGGGCGGAACGGCTGGCCGCCGGCCCGACCCGGGCGTTCGCCCTCACCAAACAGCTGGTCAACGCGTCCCTGGACGGCGACCGCGGCGCGGCGTTCGCCGCCGAGGCAGCGGCCCAGGAGATCAACATGACGACGGTGGACGCACGGGAGGGCGTCGCGTCCTTCGTGGAGCGGCGGCGGCCGACGTATCGGGGGCGTTGAGGCGAAGGCCTCGACCTTCCCACCTGACGGTCCGTCAGGTTCAATGGAGGCATGATGGGACACGCCGGAATGGCAGCCACCGCGGTGCGCTATCTGCGGTCGGTCGGCGCGCCGACCTCCGCCGAGGCCCCGGCTCCGGCCCCGGCACGGGAGGGAGCCGCGCAGCGGACCCCGGCCCGCGCCTCGGCCCCGCCGCCGCGCCCCGCCCTCAGGGCCGTACGGGAGGACGAGCGGGCGCCCCTCGACCCGGCCGCCTTCCGAGCCGTACTCGGCCACTTCGCCAGCGGTGTCACCGTCATCACCGCGCCCGCGCCGCGACCGGAGGGCACCGCCGGCACCCCACCCGCCCAGCCTGTCGGCCCCACCGGCCCCACCGACCCCGACACCCCCGCCGGCTTCGCCTGCCAGTCCTTCGCGTCGCTGTCCCTCGACCCGCCGCTGGTCACGTTCATGGTGGCCCGTACGTCCACGACCTGGCCGCGGATCGCCCGCGCCGGCGTCTTCTGCGTCAACATCCTGGGCGCCGGCCAGGAAGGCCTGTGCCGCGCCTTCGCGGTCAGCGGCGGCGACAAGTTCGCGGGGGTCGGCCACGCGCCCGCGCCCGTCACCGGGTCACCGCGCCTGGCGGACGCCCCCGCCTGGATCGACTGCACGATCCAGGCCGTGCACACCGGCGGCGACCACCTCATCGTCGTGGGCCGGGTCGCCGCCCTCGGCACGGACCCGGACGCCGCCGCTTCCGGCCCGCTCCTCTTCCACCGGGGCGCCTTCGGCCGCTTCACCGCGTAGGCGAAGGCCCCGCCGGGCCCCCACGAAAGCGCCGGGCCTACGGAGACCCAGGTCCCCACGGAGACCCAGATCCTACGAAGGCCCCACCCTCTCCATGAAGGGACAGGGCCCCTACGAAGAACCAGTGGCCCCCCAAACAGACGGGGGCTCCCCCGAACAGCCAGTGACTCCGTCCAACAGGCAGCCGCTCAGAACGTCAGCACCCCGCGCGCCACCCGCCCCTGCCGCATGTCCTCCACCGCCTTCGCGAAGTCCTCCACCGCGTACGTCCTCGTCACCAGTTCGTCCAGGAGGAGGCGGCCCTCGGCGTAGAGCGCGGCGTACCGCGCGATGTCCCGTTGCGGGCGCGAGGAGCCGTAGCGGCAGCCCAGGATGGACTTGTCCAGGTACATCGACGAGACCAGGAACGACGCCTCCGCGGTGGCCGGGGGCACGCCCAGCAGGACCGCCTGGCCGTGTCGGCCGAGGAGGTCCACGGCCTGCCGGATCAGCTCCGTACGGCCCACGCACTCGAACGCGTGGTCCGCGCCGTGCGGCAGGACGCCGTGCACGGCCCCGACCGTGTCCGGCACCGCCGACGCGTCGACGAAGTGCGTCGCCCCGAACTGCCGCGCCACCGCCTCCTTCGCCGGGTTGACGTCCACGGCGACGATCACCGAGGCGCCGGCCAGCCGGGCACCCTGCAACACGTTCAGCCCGATGCCGCCCGTGCCGATCACCACCACCGTGTCCCCCGGCTCCACCCGCGCCCGGTTCAGGACGGCGCCGACGCCGGTCAGCACACCGCACCCGATCAGCGCCGCCGACGTCAGCGGTATCTCCCGGGAAATCCGCACCGCCTGCACGGCTTTGACGACCGTACGCTGCGCGAAGGCCGAGTTGGACGCGAAGTTGTACAGCTCCCGGCCGCCGCGCCGGAACGGCTTTCCGGGCATCCCGATCGACGCACGGCACATCGTCGGCCGGCCCCGGTCGCACTCCGCGCACGCCCCGCAGTTGGCCAGCGTGGACAGCGCGACATGATCTCCTGCCGTCACATGACCGACCCCGTCCCCCACCTCCTCGACCACGCCCGCACCCTCGTGCCCCAGCACCACGGGCACCGGATAAGGAATCGTCCCATCGACCACTGACACATCGCTGTGGCACAGCCCCGCCGCCCGGACGCCGACCAGCACCTCGCCGGGCCCCGGCCCCCGTACCTCCAGGTCGTCCACGACCCGCGGCTGTCCACCCTCGAAGACGACGCCCTTCATCCCCGCTCCCGCCCTCCGTCGAGGCCGAGCACGCGCCCGGCGATGATCGTGCGCTGGATCTCGTCCGAACCGCCGTAGACCGTGTCGGCCCGGCTGAACAGGAACCGCCGCTGCTCCGCGTCGAGTTCGTACGGTGCGTCCGCCGTCCACTCCCTCGGTCCGCACGCCGCGTCCGCTCCCCGAACGCGCATCGACAGCTCCCCCAGCCGCTGGTGCCAGCCGGACCACAGCAGCTTCGCCACACTGGGCGCACCGGCGTCACCGGCCGCCGGCCCGAGCGTGCGCAGCGCGTTCCACCGCATCACCCTCAGCTCGGCCCACAGCCGTACGAGCCGGTCCCGCAGCACCGGGTCGCGCACCGCGCCCGTGCGTACGGCCGCGTCGCGCACCTCGACCAACTCAACGGCGAAACCGACCTGCTGGGCGAGCGTGGAGACGCCGCGCTCCCGCGCCAGCAGCCCCATCGCCACCCGCCACCCGGCCCCGGGCCCGCCGACCACGTGCTCGGCGCGCGCCACCGCCCCGTCGAAGAAGACCTCGTTGAACTCGGCCGTCCCCGTCATCTGCCGGATCGGCCGCACCTCGACACGCCCCGGCTGGTCCATCGGCACCAGCAGGAAGGACAGCCCGCGGTGCCGCCGCTCGCCCGGATCGGTCCTGGCCAGCACGAAACACCAGTCGGCAGTCCGCGCGAGCGAGGTCCAGACCTTCTGGCCGCTGATCCGGTAGGTGGCCCCGTCCCGTACGGCCACCGTACGGACCGCCGCCAGGTCCGAGCCCGCGCCGGGCTCGCTGTACCCCTGGCACCACAGTTCCTCGCCGCGCGCCACGGGCGGCAGGAAACGTTTCCGCTGCGCGGCGTCCCCGTATGCGATCAACGTCGGGGCCAGCAGGTTCTCACCGATGTGCCCCACCCGCTCCGGCGCACGCGCCCCCGCGTACTCCTCCGCCCAGACAACCTGCTGCGCGAGCGTGGCCTCCCGGTTCCCGTACGAGCCGCACGCCCGGTCCCACCCGATCCCGATCCACCCACCCCGCCCCAACTCCCGCTCCCAGGAACGCCGCACGGAGAGATCCTCGAAAGCACCACTCCAGCCCCCCACGCCCAGACGCTCGCCCAGCCAGGAACGAACCTCCCCCCGAAATACCTCATCCTCAACCCCGAACGAAAAGTCCACCGTCCGCCTCCCACCGAGATCAGCCCCCACCCACCTGTCCCCCACCCACCCACGGAAGGGGGCGGGCCGGAGCGGCCTGCCGCGCAGGCCTGCCCCCGAACCTGACAGCCCCGCGCAGCGGCCCCCGCCCGCCGCAGGCGCGAACGGCCCCGCAGCCAAAAGCAAACCGGCCCCGGAGCCAGAGGGCCCAAAGGGCCCACCGCAGGCGCAACGGACCGGAAGCCGAAAGCGAACCGGCCCCAGACCCAAAGGGCCCAAAGGGCCCACCGCACGGCTACCGGTTCGGACGCCGCCCTTCGGCGGCATCCGCGGCCATCCCCTCCACCCGGGCCAGCAGCGGCATGGGATCGGCCCCCACCGCCCCCGGCAGAAGCTCCGCGATCCTCTCCGGCGTCCATCCCCCGTCCGCGTACGCGGAACGCAGTTCCCTCGGCTGCGCCCAGACCGCGATCTTCGGCCCGGCGACCGTGTAGACCTGCCCGGTGATCCGCTCCGCCGCCGCGCGGTCGCTGAGCAGGTAGACGACGAGGGCCGCGACGTCCTCGGGCTCGCCGATCTCCGTCAGCTCCGTCGGCACGTTGGCGGACATCCGCGTACGGGCGACGGGCGCCACCGCGTTGGCGGTCACGCCGTACCGGCTCAGGCCGAGCGCGGCGCTGCGCACCAGCGAGATGACGCCGCCCTTGGCCGAGGCGTAGTTGGCCTGGGAGACGCTGCCCTGGTGGTTGCCGCTGGTGAAGCCGATGAGGGTGCCGGACTTCTGCCGGCGCATGACCGCCGAGGCCGCGCGGAACACGGTGAACGTGCCCTTCAGGTGGGTGGCGACGACCGGGTCCCACTCCTCCTCCGTCATGTTGAAGAGCATCCGCTCGCGGAGGATGCCGGCCACGCACACCACGCCGTCGATGCGCCCGTACCGGGTGAGTGCCGCGTCCACGATGCGCTGGCCGCCCGCCATGGTGGACACGTCGTCGGCCACGGCGACCGCCTCGCCGCCGGCCTGCTCGATCTCCTTGACGACCGCCTCGGCGACCTCGCTGCTCGGATCGGCCCCGTCGACCGCCACCCCGTAGTCGTTGACGACCACCCGGGCGCCCTGCGCGGCGCAGGCCAGGGCCACCGCGCGCCCGATTCCGCGGCCCGCACCGGTGACGGCGATCACCTTGCCGGCCAAGAAGTTCCCCATGCCGCGCCCCTTCCCGCAGTTTCTGACGGACCGTTAGATTTTTGAGCAGACCCGCACCGAGCACAAGACCCGGCGCACCCCGAGGAGGGCCCATGCCGCTGCCCGACGAGTTCCACGCCCTCGCCAAGCGCGTCAACAACTGGGGCCGCTGGGGCGCGGACGACGCGATCGGCACCCTGAACCTGCTCACCCCCGAGGCCGTACGGGAGGCCGCCGCCACCGTCCGCTCCGGCCGCCGCGTCCCGCTCGCGCTGCCGCTGCGCCAGGACGGCGTGCAGACCGGGGCGATCCCCGGCCGGGTCAACCCGCTGCACACCATGACCGCGATCAACCAGGAGATCTTCGGCCCGGGAACGGTCGCCACCTCCGACGACGCCGTCACCATGGGCCTCCAGGCGGCCACCCACTGGGACGGCCTGGCCCATGTCTCGCACTCCGGGCGCCTGTACAACAACCGCCCCGCCGGCACCGTCACCGCGCACGGCGGCGCGGGCGCCCTGGGCATCGAGAAGGCGCCGCCGATCGTCTCGCGCGGCGTCCTGCTGGATGTGGCCCGCGCCCTCGGCAGCGGCCCCGACGGGCCCGGACGGCTGCCGGCGGACCACGCCGTGACCCCGGAGGATCTCACCGCGGCGGAGGAGCTGGGCGGGGTGCGCGTACGGCCCGGCGACATCGTCCTCGTCCGCACCGGGCAGATGGGGCACTACCTGGCGGGCGACCGGGACGCGTACGTCTTCCCGTCCCCCGGGCTGTCGGTCCGCGCGCCCGAGTGGTTCCATGCGCGCGACGTCGCGGCCGTCGCCACCGACACCCTCACCTTCGAGATCTTCCCGCCGGAGATCGACAACCTGTGGATGCCGGTGCACGCGCTGCACCTGGTGGAGATGGGCATGATCCAGGGCCAGAACTGGAATCTGGAGGAGCTGGGCGAGGCCTGCGCGGAGGAAGGGCGTTACGCGTTCTTCCTCGCCGCGACGGCCGAGCCGTTCGTCGGCGGCACCGGTGCGCCGGTGGCGCCGGTCGCGGTCCTGTAGTCACACCGGCGGCCACGCAGGTCCGGCCGGCAGCGTCGGCCCCGTGGCCCAGCCGGGTGGCGATACCACCCATGCGCCCCGGAGCCCCAGCCGGGTGGCGGTACGCCCATGCGCACCCCGAGCGCGGCACCGCGGACCACCACCCGGCTACGGGACGCGACCCGCACTCGCCGAGGCCCTGCCCCCGTGCCCTCGACGTCCCCTCGCGGCGAATCGCTCCACCCAAGCGTGATCAAGTGAACACGCCACGTCAACACCTGGTCTGGACTTTCCCGCGGCTATGCGCGGTTCGGGACGGCGCAGTGCGGGTCGTACGCGCCCATGTCCGAGCCCGCCGCCATCAGCACCGGCCGGCCGCGGTCCACCTCGCACCAGATGCTCTTGCCGGCCCCCTCGGGCCGCCAGCCCCAGCGGTCCGCCAGCCCGTCGACCAGCTCCAGACCACGGCCGTTCGTCTCGTCGCCCTCGGCGTGCCGGGGGCGCGGGGCGCGGGAACTGCGGTCCGCGACCTCGACCCGTACGGTGCCCACCACCGCGCCCGAACCGGAGAAACACATCCGCAGCTGCGCGGGGGTCCCGGTATGCACGACGGCATTGGTGACCAACTCGGAGATCAGCAGGATCAACGTCTCTGCCAATGGCTCGTCGACCCCTATGCCCGAGCCGGCCAGCCGCGACCTGGCCCACCTCCGGGCCCGCCCCACCTCCGCGGGGTCGGGCCGCACTTCCAACTGCACCTGAAGCACCTGCACCGCTCACACCATCCGAACCGGCGGACACATCGCCTCGCGCCTCCTCGGGGTCACACTCCGTGACCCCGGTGATGCACAGCATGGTTGACGTTCAGTCACCCCAACAAGCGCTTCGGGCATATTCCAGCGCAAGGGAGTATGCGTGGTGCATACTGTGCGACGCGCTTTGCCGGGAGTCGAACAAGAGGGCCCTTCGCCCCTCCTTCGAGGGCGAGCGGAGCGCATTCGGCATCCCGGGTCCGTCGCTACGACCCCACGGGAACTGTTGCGCCTCAGAACCACTCGCACCCGAGGGAGCGTACCCGAGCGGGGACGCCGACTCCCCCCTGTGACGAGTTACGCCTAGGACACAACCCGATATCGACACTCCGTGACCGCTCGCGTGTACGGAATCCGACATTCCGCACAAGATGCGCTACACGCCGATATCTTCGGTCAGGAGAGCGCTCGCAAGCGCTTCTTCCGCTTTTGCGGCACCTTGCCACTGTTCGACCCGCAACCACGCTCGTTTGAGATGCAGATGTACGTCGGCCTCCCAGGTGAAGCCCATACCGCCGTACACCTGGAGGCAGTCCCGGGCGTTGCGCACCGCGGCTTCGTCGGCGAGCAACTTCGCTCCGACTACTGCGAGTGACCGTCCGGTGAGCGAAGCCGCGTATACGGCACTTCGCGCTATTTCCACTCGTATCAGCATCTCGGCGCACAGATGTTTCACCGCCTGGAACGCGCCGATCCGCACACCGAACTGCTCGCGACGCCCGGCGTGTTCCACGGCCATCTCGACCGTACGGGCAGCGCTGCCCAACTGGAGCGCGGCGGTCAGCAGCGCGGCCTCACGGCGCAGCCGGGGCACGTCCAGCGCGCGCGGCGCGCTGCGCGGGTAGGACGCCACGCGCGCGAGCGGCGTCAGCGGATCGACCGAGCGGACGGGCTCCAGGGCGGGCCAGTCGGGGGCGTTCCAGTAGGCGCCTCCCCTGACGTCGGCCTTCGGCTCCTCCACCAAGATCAACTCATCACAGTCCGCCGGATGTTCCCACAGCCGCCCCCCGCCCTCCCCCACATCACACAGCCCCACCACCCGCTCCCCCGTCGCCGCTCCCGGCACCACCCCCGCCAGCAGTTGCCCCGCCACCAGCGGCCCCGGCAGCAGCGCCCGCCCCGCCTCTTCGAAGACCAGCACCGCGTCCGGCAGCCCGAGACCCACCCCGCCGTCCGCCTCCGGCAGCCGCAGCGCGAAGAAACCGGCCGCGCCCAGCTCGCGCCAGAGCGCGCGGTCGAGCGCGGGGCTCTCGACCGCCGCCCGCAGCCGGTCCCGGCCGAAGCGCCGCGCCAGCAGTTCGCGGGTTCCCGCCTGCAAGGCCCGCTGATCAGCGGTGGGACTCAGGTCCACGGCGCCCGCTCACCGTCCCTTCGGCAGGCCGAGGATGCGCTCGGCGATGATGTTGCGCTGGATCTGCGACGTACCGGCCGCGATCGTGTACGAGAGCGACGACAGCCGGGCGGCCGTCCACTCCTGGTCCGCGTCCAGCGCGCCGGCCGGCCCCAGCACCTCGGCGGCCGCGTCGTACAGCTCCTGGCGGGCCTGCGAGTAGCGCAGCTTGAAGACCGAACCGCCCGCGTCCGGCACCCCGCCCGCCTCCCGGGCCGCGCCGACGTTCCGCTGGATGAGCCGCCACAGCGCCGTGAACTCGGCGTTCAGCCGCCCCAGCCGGCGGCGCAGCACCGGGTCGTCCCAGCGCCCGTTCGCCCGTGCCGTACGGGCCAGCTCCCCGAGCGTGCGGCGGCAGGCGACGACCTCGCCGACGAAGGCGGTGCCCCGCTCGAAGGACAGGGTGACCATGGTGACGCGCCAGCCGTCGTGCTCGGCGCCGACCCGGTTGGCCACCGGCACCCGGACCGCGTCGAGGAAGACCTCGGCGAACTCGGCCGGGCCCGCGAGCGTGCGCAGTGGCCGTACGGTGATCCCGGGCGCGTCCATCGGCATCGCCAGCCAGGAGATGCCGCGGTGCCGGGGCGCCCGCGGGTCCGTGCGCACCAGCAACTCGCACCAGTCGGCGATCTCCGCGTGCGAGGTCCAGATCTTCTGCCCGGTGATCACATAGTCGTCGCCGTCGCGTACGGCGCGGGTGCGCAGGGCGGCCAGGTCGGAGCCCGCGTCCGGCTCGCTGAAGCCCTGGCACCAGACCTCGTCGCCGCGCACGATGGGCGGCAGCCAGCGGGCGCGCTGCCCGGCGGTGCCCTCGGCGGCGATGGTCGGCCCGGCGTGCAGCAGCCCGACGAAGTTGGCGCCCACGTAGGGCGCGCCGGATCGTTCCGTCTCCTCCAGGAAGATCAGCCGCCGGGTGGGCGAGGCGTCCCAGTGCAGGGCGCCGTACCCGGCGTCGTACAGCCGCCGCTGCCAGCCGAGGTCGTACGCGCGCCGGCCGGGCCAGTCCAGCGGGTCGGGCCGCGCCGGCAGGTCCGGGAGCGTCTTGGCCAGCCACTCCCGCAGCCGCGCCCGGAACTCCTCCTCCTCGGGCGAGTACGTCAGGTCCATCGGACGGGGTCCGGACTCGGGCAGGGATACGGGTACGGAGACAGGTACGGGTACGGAGACGGGTACGCGTACGCACGCGGGCGCATCAGGCGAGATCCAGCCGCAGCATGCGGATCGCGTTGCCGCGCATCAGCTTGTACACGGTCTCCTCGTCCAGCCCCTTCACATGGTCGAGGGCGACCTCCTTGGTGTGCGGGAACGTCGAGTCCACGTGCGGGTAGTCGGTCTCGAAGGTCGCGTTGTCCCGGCCGACGACGTCCAGCGAGGCGATGCCGTGTTTGTCGCGGAAGAAGCAGCAGAAGATCTGCCGGTAGTAGTACGTGGACGGCGGCTCGGGGATCAGATCGCGTACACCGCCCCAGGCCCGGTGCTCCTCCCACACGTCGTCGGCGCGCTCCAGGGCATACGGAATCCACCCCATCTGCCCCTCGCTGTACGCGAGTTTGAGCAGCGGGAACCTCACCAGCACCCCGCTGAAGAGGAAGTCCATCATCGACGCCATGGCGTTGTTGAAACTCAGCGACGCCTGCACGGCGGGCGGCGCGTCGGGCGAGGCGGCGGGCATCTGCGAGCTGGACCCGATGTGCATGTTGACCACCGTCCCCGTTTCCTCGCAGACCGCGAAGAAGGGGTCCCAGTAGCCGGAGTGGATCGACGGCAGTCCGAGGTGGGTCGGAATCTCGCTGAACGTCACGGCCCGCACCCCGCGCGCCGCGTTCCGCCGTATCTCGGCGACCGCGAGCCCGATGTCCCACAGCGGGACGAGGCACAGCGGGATCAGCCGCCCGCCGCTGTCCCCGCACCACTCCTCCACCATCCAGTCGTTGTACGCGCGCACGCACGCCAGGGCGACTTCCTTGTCGTGCGCCTCGGCGAACGTCTGGCCGCAGAACCGGGGGAAGGTCGGGAAGCACAGCGACGCCTCGACGTGGTTGAGGTCCATGTCCTTGAGCCGCTCGGCCGGGTCCCAGCAGCCGGGGCGCATCTCGGCGCGGGTGATGCCCTCCAGGGTCATCTCGTCGCGGTCGAAGCCGACGGCGGCGATATTGCGCTTGTACGGGAACTTCAGGTCCTCGTAGATCCACCAGTCGGTGGCCGGGCCGTCCGGGTCCATCGTGATCACGTACTTGCCGCCGGTGTACGCCAGCTCGCCGATCCCCGCGGTCAGGGGCCGCGGGCCCCGGTCCCGGTACTTCGCCGGCAGCCAGGTCTCGAAGAGGTGCGCGGGCTCGATGACGTGGTCGTCGACGCTGACGATGCGCGGTAGCTCCATCTGGTTCCCCTCACGCGGTTCCACCGAACGGTGCCCGGACGGTCGCCGTGCGCATGCCGATCGACACTTAGCTGACGACCCGTCAGATACGAGGCTAGCCCTGCGCTCCGGGGGCCACAAGGCGCGCGACGGGCGGAACGAAGCCCCGGATGGCCCGTGTCCGAGTCCGTGCGCGGGAAGGCGGAGCGGCTGGGCAGGGTGAATCGGGGGCGTGCGGGGAAACCGCGCTTCCGTGCACCGCTGGAGCGTGAGTCGAACGCGTAAGGCCTCTTCGGGAGCGTTCAGTTGGGGCGGTACGTCCCCGTCGCCTGGTCGTAGAGGCGGTCGACCTCACGGCGCTCGTTGTCGGGGCCGATGACCTGGATGACGTGGTAGCGGCCGTTGTGGATCATGGCCAGGTTCCGGACGTACACCTGCCGCCCGCTGCTGTCCTGCCAGGTGAACGTGCCTTCGGCCATCGCGGTACCGCCCACGTCGATACGGCGCAGACCGGAGGAGCCGGACCAGCTGGACTCGCGGTACGGGGCCAGTTCCGCCTCCTTGTCCTGCTGATAGGCCATCGGGTCGGTGCCGTGGCGGGACGTGGTGTCGCGGCCGGGCACGATCAGGAGCTCGAAGTCGTTCCCCACGTAGCGGACCTGGCCGCGCTCGTTCTCCCCCCGGCGCTGCCAGCCCTTGCGGACGGCGACCTGGAAGCCCTCGGGGTCCTTGCGCACCTCGAAGCCCTCGGCGAGACCGGCTGGTTCGGTCGTCTGCGGCTGCTGCCTGCGGGAGCCCTGTTCGCCGGGCCGCCCGCCGCTCTCGCCGCCGGGCGCCGAACTCTGCGCGCCCACCGACCCCTTGCGCTCCCGCACGCTGCTCGCGGCCCCGGCCTCCCCCGAACCCGTCTTCGGCATGAACAGCACCGCGAACAGCACCGCGCCCACCAGCACAAGAAGCACCACCCCTACGAGGAGCAGCCCCAGGCGGCGCGGGCTGCCTGCGCCCGAGCCGCCTCCGCCCGGCGGCGTGGCGCCCTCGATGCGCCGCAGCTGCCTGGAGGGGCGGGGCTGTCCGGCCGGGCGGGGCTGCTTGGGAGCGCGGGCCGGTTTGGGCCGGCGCGGGGGGCGGGCTGTGGGCGCCGCGTGCGGGGGCGGGGAGACGGAGGGTTGGGGGGTGGGCTGGGGTTCGGGCGGCGGGGCTTGGAAGGACTGGGGGTGCTGGGAGGGCTGGGGGTGCTGGGGCTGGGGGTGCGGGAGCGGGTGGACGGGCGGCTGGGGCTGGGGGGCGGGCCCCGAGAGGTGCTGTGGCTGCTCGACGGGGGAATCGGTCAGGCCGGGGTGGGCGTGCTGGGTGGTTTCCCGGTACGCCACCGCCTGGCGCTGCCCTTTCGGCTGCCCCTTGCCCTGCTGCCCCTTCTGCTGGCGCGGGGGCTTCGCCGGACGCGGCGGGCGGGACTGGCGCGCCTTCTTGTGCCGCCCCTTGCGTACGAGTTCGCCCCGGCGCCGCAGGATCGGGAGCCGCCGCGAGTCGGCCGGGCCCTCCAGCGACGGTACGGTCACGACCCGGCTGCCCACCTCCGGCTCCGGCGCGGTACGGATCAACGACCGCAGCCAGCCGCGCAGTTCCTCGAAGTCGGGGCGGTCGGCCGGGTCCTGCCGCATCAGCGACTCGACGACCGGCCGCAGCGCGCCGCACTCCTCGGCGTACGACGGCGGCTCCGAGCACACCAGCTGCACCAGCGCGGCGGCGCTCTCCTCCGGGTAGGCCGGATGTCCCTGCACGATGCGGAACAGCAGCGCGCCGACCGCCCACAGGTCGGTGGCGGGCCCGACCGGGGGCGCGAGCTGCCAGTTGGCGTGCACCGGGCCGGCCTGCTCCGGCGCCCAGCGCTCGGTGACCGCACCGACGACGTTGACCCGTACCTGACGGGCCCGCTCCGCCGCGAGGGCCGCGCTCGGGCGCCCGTAGGAGCCGGGCGGGGGCTGGTGCGCCGGGCGCGCGGAGTGCCCCGGCTCTCGGGGCGCTTCCGGCGCCTCGGGGGTCTTCGGCGACTCCGGTGTCCCGGACGCTTCCGGCGTCTTGGACAGGGAGGGCCCGGCCTCGGACGCGGACCGCTGTATCGGCAGCGGGTGAGGGACCCGCACACCTCCGGTACGCGGCCCCGGCCCCGGCAGGCTGCCGCCGTACACCGCGCTGCCCGGCTGCGTCGGTTTCACGGGGGACGCCGGGTGGGACTGCTGAGGTTGCTGGGACTGGTACTCCTGCTGGGCAGGGTGTTCCTGTGGGGCCGGACGTGCCGGCGACGCCGGCGCGGGGATGTGGTCACGGTACGGGCTGAAGTGCGGGTCGGCGGGGTGCGCGGGGTCGGCGGGCGCGGACGTGCCGCCACCGGGGGACGTACGGGCAGCCGCCGCACGGGCGCCCGCCTGATAGGCGGCGATGGCCCCGGCGCGGGCCCGGCGCGCATCCGTCCCGGGCGTGTCGCACGGGCCCCCGGCACCCGCTCCGCCCGCTTCCGGGGCGCCGGAAGGTTCCGCCACGGCGTCGGCCGGCGCGGTCATCCGCTCCGGCCCGGACACCCGCTCCGGCGCACTGCCTCGCTCCGGCGCGGACGCCTGCGCGGACACCTGCGCGGGCGCCACCCCCTGCGCGGGCGCCACCCCCTGCGCGGATGCGCCTCCTTGCACCCGCACGCCCCCCAGACCCGCCCCCGGGCCCGGAGCCGCCCCCGTCTCATCCCCCGGCACCGGGTCGTACCCGCACAGCGCCTCCTCCGCCGCCCCCGCCGCCAGGCCGGTCAGGATCGCCCGGCCGTCGTCGCAGATCAGGACCGTACGGATGGTGATGTTGCGGTGCGTCCAGCCGTGCGCGTGCAGGGCGCGCAGGGCGGTGAGGAGATCGGCGGCGACCTCGGCGGCGCGGTGCGGGGTGAGGGTGCGGTCGGCGAGCAGCGCGGCGAGCGGCCGGGCCGCGACGCGTTCGCTGACGATCCACAGGCTGCCGTCCTGGGCGAAGACGTCGAAGACCTGGTCGAGTTGCGGGTGGTCGGGCAGCCGGGCCGCGGCGGTCGCGGCTTCCAGCGCGCGCCGTACGGCGGGGTCGTGCGGTGTCCGGTCGGCGCCGGACGGCCGGTGCCCGCGGCCACCGGGTGCCGGGTGCCCGGCCGGTCCCGGTGCGTCCACCAGTTCCGCGTCCACGACCTCGGGCAGCGGCACCTGGCGTACGAGGACCTCCTGCCCGCTGTACGTGTCGAAGGCGCGGGTCTCGGCGAACTCGTACTCGTCCGACGGCGGCACCGGCAGGCGGTAGCGCTCGGCGAGCACTCTTCCCGCGTACTCGTCCACGACGCCTCCCCAGCGCGCGATTCACGCCGCCTGACCGTCTTTGTCCGGGAGCTCCCGGACCCACCGGTTACCGCCAGTGGTCAAAAGCGGTCGCATTCCCTCCGATTGCGGCTGCGTACGGTCTTCGGGGTCTCACGATACGTGCCGGAGGCGCGGGTTGAGGAGCGCTCCGGCCAACAGTTCCCCCAGGACTTCGCATCCGCCCTGCGGCCGTCGGCGCGTACACCGCGTCGGCCTGCGCACCTCTTCGGTACGCAGGCCGCAAAAGGTCAGTCCTTCACCTGGAATGTCGCGAACGCGGTGTCCCTGAGCCGACGGCACTCGTCCGCGTCCCAGGCGTCCGCCTTGCAGGTGATCATGATCGCGTAGCCGTGCCGGTCGTCCGCCCGGAACCCGCGGTTGAGCACCCGGACGTCCTGGCCGCGCTGCTTGCGCGTGAACGACCAGTCGGCGACCGTCGGGTACCCCCGCCATTCGACGGCCTTGATGTCGATGCGGTGGTAGTCCTGGACGCTGCCGCTGACGGCCGGCTCCTGGCCGCGCCAGGCCGCCGCCGCGTCGGTGCCGGGCTTGGCGTTGTAGTCGACCTGGACGCGCGGGAAGCCGCCCGAGGCGCTGTAGATCGCACCGGAGTTCCGGCCGGCCGTGTCCGTCTGCTTCCAGCCGGACGGCAGCGCCACGGAGAAGTGGAACGCGTCGTTCGAGACGGCGCCGTACCCCTGCGGCACGGCCTTGCCCTGGCCGGCGCCGTCCGCCTTGCCGTCCTGCCCGCCGCCCTGCTCGGCGTCGGCCGGCCGGGACGCGTCCGCGTCGGCGCCCTTGCCGCCGTCGCCCGCGCCCTCGGCGGACGGGTCGGCCTTGCCGGTGGCGGCCGTGCCGGAGCCCGCGGCCTTGCCGCCGCCCTTCTCGTCGCCGCCGCCGAGCGCGAAGGCCAGGACCGTACCGAGCACGATGAGGACCACGACCACGGCGGCGATGACGAGCGTACGGCGGGGCACGACATCCGTGACGGATGCCCGCGGCGGGCCGGACTGGCGCGTGCCGTCGTCCGGCTTGGACTCCGGCCGGGCCGCGGCAGCGGCGGCGGCAGCGGCCTTGCGCACCGACTGGAGCGCGCTGCGCACCTTCTCCTTGGCGCTCTCCGACTCGAAGCCCGTCCGCCCGGCCGAGCCGACCGCCGTCGGCCAGTTCCTCGGCCCGTTCGTCGAGCCGGTCTGCGCCGACTGCCCGGTGGTGCTCCGGGTCGTCGAGGCGGTCGCCGACCTGGCCCCCGAGCCCGTACCCGTAGCCGAATCCGTGCCCGAGCCCGTACGGGAACCGGTGTCCGTGAGCGGACCGGCGGCCGACGCCGCGCGCGCGGCGGGAGCCGGCGAGGCCGGGCGCGCGGTGTCCCGGCCCGCATCCGGTGCGCGTCTCTCCGGCTCCTTCGTCCGCGGCTTGGGCTTCCACTGCGGGCGGGGCACCGACGGCTTCGCCCGCGCCTGCTCCCGGTCGCGGTCCTTGTCCCGGGCGCGGTCCTTGGTCTTCGCCGGGCGCTCCTCGGGGACGACCGGCAGCGCCATCGCCCGCGTCGCGTCCGGAGCGGGCGGTTCCGGTCCGGTGTCCTCGGGCGCGCTGGCCGCGTCCAGGAGCAGCGCACGCGCGCCCCGGTCGTCGAGCCGCGCCGCCGGGTCCTTCACCAGCAGCCCGTAGATGACCTCCTCCAGCACACCGGCGCTCTTCGGCGGCTCCAGCGGCTCGGTCATCACGGCGGTCAGGGTGGCGATCGCCGACCCCTTGTCGTACGGAGGCACACCCTCGACGCAGGCGTACAGCAGGCCGCCCAGCGACCACAGGTCCGCCGGGGGGCCCGGCTTCTGGCCGCGCGCCCGTTCGGGCGATATGTACGAGGGCGCGCCGACGAGCATGCCGGTGGAGGTCACCGAGGGGTCGCCCTCGACCTGGGCGATGCCGAAGTCGGTGAGCACGACCCGGCCGTCGTCGGACATCAGGACGTTGGAGGGCTTCACGTCGCGGTGCAGGATGCCCTCGCGGTGGGCGGCGCACAGCACGTCCAGGACGGCGAGGCCGACCTCGGCGGCCCGGCGCGGCGTCAGGGGGCCGTCGTCGCGCACCACCTCGGCGAGCGAGCGGCCCTCGACCAGCTCCATCACGATCCACGGGCGGTCGTCCTCGTCGACCACGTCGAAGACCGTCACCGCGCCGTTGTTGCGAATCCGGGCGATCGCCTTGGCCTCCCGCAGCGTACGGGTGATCAGGCGGCGCTTCTCGTCCTCCTCGACCCCGCCGGGGAAGCGCAGCTCCTTGACCGCGACCGTACGGCCGAGCACTTCGTCCCGTGCGCGCCAGACCGTCCCCATTCCGCCCCGGCCGAGGACTTCGGCGAGCCGGTACCGGCCGGCGAGCAGCCTGCCCTCCTTGCCGTCCATCTCGACCTCGTCGCCCACTGAATCCCCTCTGCAATCCAGCCGAGTTGGCATCTCGAACACTTGTCGATCACCAAACTGGCCCAACTCGGACAACCCACCCTGGCGGAGCCTTCATTCTCTCTCATCCGCGCCTGTGGGGAAGGCCAGGGTCCACGACTCGGCGCCTGTTGTGCACCCGCCATGATGGCCAGGACGGGCGGCGCTCCCGGTGACGAGGGGGTCGTCGGCGCGGTGCCGACGGGCCCCGGGGGCGGAAATCGACGGCAGGGACGAGGGCCGGTCCACGGGGCGCCCCACCCTTCCTGCCGCCCCGGCGCACGGCCGCCCGAGCCCCGCACGCCGCCTTCGCCTCGCATGCCCCATCGGGGCGGCGCGCGCCCCTCCGAGCCGCCCGCCGCCCCGCCCCACTGCTCTACAGCGGCACGATGTCCGGCGCCCCCAGCCGCGCCGCGTCCGCTGTCAGGTCGTCCGGCTGCCGCTGCGACTCGCGCTCGGCCTCCACCCGCTTCTCGTAGTGCTGCACCTCGCGGTCGACCTGGTCGGCGTCCCAGCCCAGCACCGGCGCCATCAGCTCCGCGCACTCGCGGGCGCTGCGGGTGCCCCGGTCGAAGGTCTCGATGGAGATGCGGGTGCGCCGGGTGAGGACGTCGTCGAGGTGGCGCGCGCCCTCGTGGGTGCAGGCATAGACCACTTCGGCGCGCAGGTAGTCGTCGGCGGCGGCGAGCGGCTCGCCGAGCGCCGGGTCGGCCACGATCAGCTCGAAGACCTCGTCGGCCAGCGAGCCGTAACGGTTCAGCAGGTGCTCCACGCGCACCACGTGCAGACCGGTGCGGGCCGCCGTGTGGGCGCGCGCGTTCCACATCGCCTTGTAGCCCTCGGCCCCGACGAGCGGCGTGTCCTCGGTGACGCACTCGGCCACCCTCTGGTCGAGCCCGTGCACCGCCTCGTCCACCGCGTCCTTGGCCATCACCCGGTACGTCGTGTACTTGCCGCCCGCGACCACGACGACCCCGGGCACCGGGTGCGCGACCGTGTGCTCGCGCGACAGCTTGCTGGTCGCGTCCGACTCGCCGGCCAGCAGGGGCCGCAGGCCCGCGTAGACGCCCTCGACGTCGTCGCGCGTCAGCGGCACCGCGAGCACCGAGTTGACGTGCTCCAGCAGATAGTCGATGTCGGCGCTGGACGCCGCGGGGTGCGCCTTGTCCAGGTCCCAGTCCGTGTCGGTCGTACCGACGATCCAGTGCCGGCCCCACGGGATCACGAACAGCACGCTCTTCTCCGTGCGCAGGATCAGCCCGGACGTCGAGTGGATGCGGTCCTTGGGCACGACCAGGTGGATGCCCTTCGACGCCCGTACGTGGAACTGGCCGCGCTCCCCGATCAGGGCCTGGGTGTCGTCGGTCCACACGCCGGTCGCGTTCACCACCTGGCGCGCCCGTACCTCGTACTCACCCCCCGCCTCCACATCCTGCACCCTGGCACCGACAACGCGTTCGCCCTCGCGCAGGAAGCCGACCACGCGGGCCCGGTTGGCGGCGTCCGCCCCGTAGGCGGTGGCGGTGCGGACGAGGTTCGTCACGAAGCGGGCGTCGTCCATCTGGGCGTCGTAGTACTGCAACGCGCCGACCAGGGCGTCCTTCTTCAGGCAGGGCGCGACCCGCAGGGCCCGCTTGTGCGAGAGGTGCCGGTGTACGGGCAGCCCGCGGCCGTGTCCGGAGGAGACGGACATGCCGTCGTAGAGGGCGACGCCGGAGCCCGCGTACCAGCGCTCCCAGCCCTTGTGGGTGAGGGGATAGAGGAACGGCACCGGCTTGACCAGGTGCGGCGCGAGCCGTTCCAGCAGCAGCCCGCGTTCCTTCAGCGCCTCCCGTACGAGCGCGAAGTCCAGCATCTCCAGATACCGCAGTCCGCCGTGGATGAGCTTGCTCGACCGGCTCGACGTGCCCGAGGCCCAGTCACGGGCCTCGACCAGCCCGGTGTCCAGGCCGCGGGTCGCCGCGTCCAGGGCCGTGCCGGCGCCGACGACTCCGCCGCCGACCACCAAAATGTCCAGCTCCCGTTCCGCCATCCGTGCGAGCGCTTCGGCACGCTGGGCCGGTCCGAGTGTCGCTGTCCTCACCGCTGCCTCCCGCTGTGGTCGGGGTCACACTCCCCGTCCGTCGATTTTGGCCGCGCCTTCGGCCCGTATCCACCCTCCGGCGACCCGGCAACACCCGGCCGCCGCAATCCCCATTCTGGGCCAAATGTCCGCTTAGTCTACTTATGCTCTTATGCTTCACCGCCTCATCCGGAACCGCTCGGGAAGGACGGCAGCCAGCCATGCCCGCAGACCTCGCCGTCATCGGACTAGGCCATATCGGTCTCCCTCTCGCCCAGGCCGCCACCCTCGCCGGCGTCCGCACCATCGGGCACGAACCCGCGCCGCCGCCGGCCGCGGACACACCGGGCGCCCCCGCGGCCACACCCCCGGAAGGACGCCCGGCCGCCGCGCACTCCCCGCTCACCGCGCCCGAGGTCCGCCGGCTGCTGTCGGCCGGCTTCCGCATCACCGACGACCCCGCCGCGCTCGGCCGGGTCCGTACGGCTGTCATCTGCGCCCCCACCCCACTCGGCGAGGACGGCGTCCTCGACCTGACCGCGGTCGCCGACGCCGCCCGCGTACTGGCGGCGCACCTGCGCCCACACACCACGGTCGTCCTGGAATCCACCGTCTACCCGGGCACCACCGAGGAATTCCTGCGCCCCCTCCTGGAAGAGGGGTCGGGCCTGACCGCGGGACGCGACTTCCACCTCGCCTGCTCCCCCGCCCGCCACGACCCCGGCAACCGCGCGCACCGCTACGGCACCGTCCCGAAGGTCATCGGCGGCCTGACCCCCGCCTGCACCGAGGCCGCCGCCGCGTTCTACGGCCGCCTCACCGACAAGGTCGTACGCGCCCGCGGCCCGCGCGAGGCCGAGACGACCAAGCTGCTGGAGACCAACTACCGGCACCTGAACATCGCCCTCATGAACGAGATGGCGGTGCTGTGCCACGACATCGGCGTCGACCTGTGGGACGTCATCCGCTGCGCCGAGACCAAGCCGTTCGGCTTCCAGGCGTTCCGCCCCGGCCCCGGCGTCGGCGGCCACACCGCCCCCATCGACCCCAACTACTACTCCTACAAAGGCCGTTCGCTGGGCTACCCGCTGCGCCTGGTCGAGCTGGCGCAGGAGGTCAACACCCGGATGCCGCGCTACGTCGTACAGCGCTGCGCCACCCTGCTCAACGAGCACGGCAAGTCCGCCCGCGGCGCCCGCGTCCTGCTCCTCGGCGTCACGTACAAGCCGGACACCGGCGACGAGGCGGGCTCACCGGCCCGCGAAGTCGCCTCCCGGCTCATGGAGTTGGGCGCGCACATCACGTACCACGATCCGTACGTCCACCAGTGGCAGGTCCGCGACCGCCCCGTCCCGCGCGCCGACGCCCTCTACGAGGCCGCCGCCGGGGCCGACCTCACGCTGCTGCTCCAGCACCACCGCACATACGACCTCCAGGGCCTGGCGGTGAAGGCCCAGCTGCTGCTGGACACCCGGGGGGCCACGCCGACGGGGGCCGCACACCGCCTCTGAGCCGCGCTTCCGGGCGCCCCCGGCACCACGCGGACAATTCCATAGTGGACATGTCAGACCGGTCTGTTAATTTGTGTCCGCGCGTCGAACAGGTGCGCGCTCATCATGCCGACCGGTCCCGCGCGCCCAGCGCCGCGCCGGTCTCCACTCCCGGGGGAACACCACCATGAGCCAGCCCTGGCCGCCCGCGCCTCAGCAGCCGCATCAGCCGCCGCAGCCCTTCCAGCAGCCGCAGGCCCCGTACGGCGCTCCCGCACCGGCCGGCTTCCCGGCGCCGACGGCCCCGCCCGCCCGCCGGGGCAACGCCGCGCTCGCCGTCGCGCTCGGCGTCGTCACCACACTGGTCGCGGCCGGTGTGTACGGCGCGGTGCTCAAGGCCGTCGACGGCGCCTCGATCGGCTACGCGGCGCTCGCCGTCGGCGCGCTGATCGGCGCCGTCGTCGGCAAGACCGGCGGCCGCAGCGCCGCACTGCCCGTCGTCGCCGCGGCCCTCGGCCTGCTCGGGCTCTACCTCGGCCAGGTCTTCGGCATCGCCCTCATCTCCTCCGACATCCTCGGCATCCCGCTCGCCGAGGTCGCCCTCGACCACTTCGACGTGGTCAACGCGGCGTGGAAGGACTACCTCGGCGTGATCGACGTGGTCTTCTACCTGCTGGCGGGCGCCGGCGGCTTCCAGGTCGCCAAGAAGCTGGGCGCCTGACACCCCGCGCAAGGCGAAGGGCCCGGACCGCACGAGGTGTGCGGTCCGGGCCCTTCGGCGTCACAGGCGGCCGGGACGCCTCCGGCCGGCCGTCGGTCAGCGCTTGTCGTGCTGCGACGGCGCGACCGTCACCTCGACCCGCTGGAACTCCTTGAGCTCCGAGTAGCCGGTGGTCGCCATCGCCCGGCGCAGCGCGCCGAAGAAGTTCATCGAACCGTCCGGCGTGTTCGAGGGACCGCACAGGATCTCCTCGGTGGTGCCGACCGCGCCCAGGTCCATGCGCTTGCCGCGCGGCACGTCCGGGTGGACGGCCTCCATGCCCCAGTGGTGGCCGCGGCCCGGCGCGTCCGTGGCGCGCGCCAGCGGCGAGCCCATCATGACCGCGTCCGCGCCACAGGCGATGGCCTTGGGCAGGTCGCCGGACCAGCCCACGCCGCCGTCGGCGATGACGTGCACGTAGCGGCCGCCGGACTCGTCCATGTAGTCACGGCGGGCAGCGGCGACGTCGGCCACCGCGGTCGCCATCGGCACCTGGATGCCGAGCACGTTACGAGTGGTGTGCGCGGCGCCGCCGCCGAAGCCGACGAGCACACCCGCCGCGCCGGTGCGCATCAGGTGCAGGGCCGCGGTGTACGTGGCGCAGCCGCCGACGATCACCGGGACGTCCAGCTCGTAGATGAACTGCTTCAGGTTCAGCGGCTCGGCGGCCGAGGAGACGTGCTCGGCGGAGACGGTGGTGCCGCGGATCACGAAGATGTCCACGCCCGCGTCCACCACGGCCTTGGAGAACTCGGCCGTCCGCTGCGGCGAGAGCGCGGCGGCGGTCACCACACCGGAGTCGCGCACCTCCTTGATGCGCTGCCCGATCAGCTCTTCCTTGATCGGCGCGGCGTAGATCTCCTGGAGGCGCTTGGTGGCGGCCTCGCCGTCCAGCTCCGCGATCTCCGCGAGCAGCGGCTCCGGGTCCTCGTAGCGCGTCCAGAGCCCTTCCAGGTTCAAAACGCCCAGGCCGCCCAGCTCACCGATGCGGATCGCGGTCTGCGGGGAGACGACCGAGTCCATCGGGGCCGCCAGGAACGGCAGCTCGAAGCGGTAGGCATCGATCTGCCAGGCGATCGAGACCTCCTTCGGGTCGCGGGTGCGCCGACTCGGTACGACGGCGATGTCGTCGAAGGCGTACGCCCGGCGGCCGCGCTTGCCGCGCCCGATCTCGATCTCAGTCACGTGTGTGGCCCTTCCATACGATTACGTCCCCAGTATCCCCGACCGGGGACGCTGGGGACGTATCAGGGCTTGATCACTCCTCGTTTTCGAGGAGCACCTGCGAGGTGTCCACGACGTGGACCACGAGGACGATCAGCAAACCGTCGCTGATGACGTACTCGATCGCGATGTTCCGGGTGAGCGCCAGCGACCGGGTGTTCCCGTCCTTCGAGAGCGGAACCGAGATCTCCGGCCGCGGGTCGTCCGCCAGCTTCTTGAGGCCCCGCTCCAGCAAAGCCCTGCGGTCCTCGGGCAAACTGTCGCGGATCTGGGCCGCGCGTTCGCTGTAACTCACCGAGTACAGCATCTGGCCCCCTTAAACAGGCGCCTCAAGCCTACCGGCTTCACCGCCGCGCGTAGTTCGGCGCCTCGGTCACCATCTGCACGTCGTGCGGGTGGCTCTCCTTCAGGCCCGCCGCGGTGATGCGCACGAAGCGGCCCTTGTCCTTCAGCTCCTCGATGCTCGCCGAGCCGACGTAGCCCATCGAGGCGCGCAGACCGCCGACGAGCTGGTGGGCCACCGAGCCGAGCGGGCCGCGGTAGGGGACCTGGCCCTCGATGCCCTCGGGGACGAGCTTGTCCTCGGACAGGACGTTGTCCTGGAAGTAGCGGTCCTTGGAGAAGGAGCGCGCCTGGCCGCGGGACTGCATCGCGCCCAGCGAGCCCATGCCGCGGTACGACTTGAACTGCTTGCCGTTGATGAAGACCATCTCGCCCGGCGACTCCTCGCAGCCGGCCAGCAGCGAGCCCAGCATGACCGTGTCGGCACCCGCCGCGATGGCCTTGGCGATGTCGCCGGAGAACTGCAGGCCGCCGTCGCCGATCAGCGGCACGCCCGCCGCGTTCGCGGCCTGGGCGGCCTCGTAGATCGCGGTGACCTGCGGCACGCCCACACCGGCGACGACGCGGGTGGTGCAGATCGAGCCGGGGCCGACGCCGACCTTGATGCCGTCCGCACCGGCGTCGATCAGCGCCTGGGCGCCGTCGCGGGTGGCGATGTTGCCGCCGACCACGTCGACGCGGATGTTGGACTTCACCTTGGAGATCATGTCGAGGATGCCGCGGCTGTGGCCGTGCGCGCTGTCCACGACCAGGAAGTCGGCACCGGCCTCGACGAGCGCCTGGGCCCGGTCGTACGCCTCGTCGCCGACGCCCACCGCGGCACCGACGACCAGGCGGCCCTCGGCGTCCTTGGCCGCGTTCGGGTACTTCTCGGCCTTCACGAAGTCCTTGACCGTGATCAGGCCCTTGAGGACGCCCGCGTCGTCGACCAGCGGCAGCTTCTCGATCTTGTGGCGGCGCAGCAGCTCGATGGCGTCCTCGCCGGAGATGCCGACCTTGCCGGTGACCAGCGGCATCGGGGTCATGACCTCGCGCACCTGACGGCTGCGGTCCAGCTCGAAGGCCATGTCGCGGTTGGTGACGATGCCCAGCAGCTTGCCCGCCGCGTCGGTCACCGGCACACCGCTGATCCGGAACTTCGCGCACAGCGCGTCCGCCTCGACGAGGGTCGCGTCCGGGCGGACCGTGATCGGGTCGGTGACCATGCCGGACTCGGAGCGCTTGACCAGGTCGACCTGGTTGGCCTGGTCCTCGATGGACAGGTTGCGGTGCAGCACGCCCGCGCCGCCCTGCCGCGCCATGGCGATGGCCATCCGCGCCTCGGTGACCTTGTCCATGGCGGCGGAGAGCAGCGGAATGTTGACCCGGACGTTGCGCGAGACCCGGGACGCCGTGTCGACCGCGTTCGGCAGCACCTCGGAGGCGCCGGGCAGCAGCAGCACGTCGTCATATGTCAGACCGAGCATCGCGAATTTGGCGGGCATTCCGTCGACGTTGTCAGTCATGACACCTTCCCAATGGTCTTGCCTCAGCGCGGACACCCATGCTAACGGCCACCACAGGCGTCTCATTCCACAGCCGGTGAGGAGCGCATCACTTGTACGTTGCTACGAATTCGCGGCGACACGGGTGTGCGTTCCTACGGGCGCACGTTCCTTCGACTGTACGTTCCCCGGGCGCGCCTCATCCGCCGGGGCTCCGAAACGGGGGGCCGCGCCATGCCGGCTTCCCCGCGTTCCCGGCTTCCCAGCTTCCCGGCTTCCCGGCTTCCCGGCTTCCCGGCGAGCACTGTGCACCGTGCACCGCTCTTCCGCCCCTCGCCCCGAGCCGTGACTACTGCTCGGCCAGCGCCCGCAGCCGGCTCAGCGCCCGGTGCTGCGCCACCCGCACCGCACCCGGCGACATCCCCAGCATCTGCCCGGTCTCCTCGGCCGTCAGCCCGACCGCGACCCGCAGCAGCACCAGCTCGCGCTGGTTCTCCGGGAGGTTGGCCAGCAGCTTCTTGGCCCACTCGGCGTCGCTGCTGAGCAGCGCCCGCTCCTCGGGACCCAGGGAGTCGTCCGGCTGCTCGGGCATCTCGTTGGACGGCACGGCCGTACTGCCGGGACCCCGCATCGCGGCCCGCTGGAGATCGGCGACCTTGTGGGCGGCGATGGCGAAGACGAACGCCTCGAAGGGCTTTCCGGTGTCCCGGTAGCGCGGCAGCGCGCAGAGCACCGCGACACAGACCTCCTGGGCGAGGTCCTCGACGAAGTGGCGCGCGTCACCCGGCAGCCGGGACAGCCGGGTGCGGCAGTAGCGCAGCGCGAGCGGATGCACATGGGCCAGCAGGTCGTGGGTGGCCCGGCGATCCCCTTCCACGGCGCGTGCGACGAGATCACCGATCTCCTGAATCCCGTCATCGCGCATCGGTCCATGGTGCCTTGGCGCGGCGCGATCCGCGGCATCAGGTCCGTACTTGTGCACCGAAGCGTTATGAGCGGCAGGTGCGCCGGCTGTCATCTCCCGCGCCCTCCCCTCGCACCGGATCGGCCCGTCCCCGAGGAACTCCATACCTCAAGGATGCGGCACCGCGCGCCGAACCGGGATTCCGCTCCCGGACCGGCGCCTGCGGGACCGCCTGCCACCCCGCCCGCCACGCGGCGGGCGGGGACCCTCACTCCCCCGCATCGCTGCACGTCACAGCCGTCCTAGCGGACCAGACCCCAGCGGAATCCGAGCGCGACCGCGTGGGCCCGGTCGGAGGCGCCGAGCTTCTTGAACAGCCGCCTGGCGTGGGTCTTGACCGTGTCCTCGGAGAGGAACAGCTCACGTCCGATCTCCGCGTTGGAGCGGCCGTGACTCATGCCCTCCAGCACCTGGATCTCGCGCGCGGTCAGGGTCGGCGCGGCCCCCATCTCGGCGGACCGCAGCCGGCGTGGAGCGAGCCGCCACGTGGGATCGGCCAGCGCCTGCGTGACCGTCGCGCGCAGTTCGGCGCGCGAGGCGTCCTTGTGCAGATAGCCGCGGGCGCCGGCGGCGACCGCCAAGGCGACCCCGTCCAGATCCTCGGCGACCGTGAGCATGATGATGCGGGCCCCGGGATCGGCGGAGAGCAGCCGGCGCACCGTCTCGACCCCTCCCAGTCCGGGCATCCGCACGTCCATCAGAATCAGGTCCGAGCGATCGGCGCCCCAGCGGCGGAGGACTTCCTCGCCGTTGGCCGCCGTCGTCACACGCTCTACACCGGGCACGGTCGCGACCGCGCGGCGGAGCGCCTCTCGGGCAAGCGGGGAGTCGTCACAGACGAGGACGGATGTCATGACCGCCCTCCGCAGCTGATGCGCGTCACCTTGAGCCTCCAGGCTGGTACGTATCGTCACCTGAGCGGTAGACCGCCTCGGACACCTGCCCGAGGACTACCTCCATCAACCGCTTCCGCCCTCTCAACGACGGTCACTCGAAAGAGTTACGGGTTGGGTAGCCGCCTTCGACACTCTACGTGAGGGCCCGGACACGCAGAAGATGTGCGGCCGATCAATGCCCACCTTCGTGGCGCTGTGCCCTATTTGGTGGCTTTTCTTCCTTTTTCACGGTGTCTGTGGCTAGATTCGCAATGAGTCATATTTACATCTACTTAGACAGTAGATGTACGGTCGTGAGCACCGAGCCCGAACCGGTACCGCTTCGAGGGGACTAGCAATGGCAGATTTCTCGCGCCTTCCGGGCCCGAACGCAGACCTCTGGGACTGGCAGCTGCTCGCCGCGTGCCGTGGCGTGGACAGCTCCCTCTTCTTCCACCCCGAGGGCGAGCGCGGCGCCGCCCGCAGCGCGCGTGAGACGTCGGCGAAAGAGGTGTGCATGCGCTGCCCGGTACGGGCCCAGTGCGCGGCGCACGCCCTCGCGGTCCGCGAGCCCTACGGGGTGTGGGGCGGACTGACGGAGGACGAGCGCGAGGAGCTGATGGGCCGGGCGCGGCACCGGCTGGTTCCGGCGGCGGCCGTGGCCGGTCGTCCGGGCGTCGGCGGCGCCTGACGGGGGCCGGACGCGCCGACGACTGAAGAAACGTTTCCTCGGAATTTTCCCCCGGACGGCCCAGTCCGGACCGCGGGTCTGCCAGGGACCGCGGATCTGCCGCGCATCACGGCTCTGCCGCGGACCGCGCCGTCACGGACCGCGTCCCCCTGCCGGACCGCGCCCCACGACGGACCGCCCCGCGTCCCACGAAGGCCCGCCCCGGGGCCGCCCTCAGCGGTGGACCGCGCCCGCGAGCCGGCCGAGCATCGCCTCGACCGCCGGGACCTGCGCCAGGTCCGGCAGGGTCAGTGCCACGACCTCGCGCTGTACGCACGGCTCCATCGCGACCGTACGGACCCCCTTGTGCCGCACCGACTCCAGCGCCAGCTCCGGCAGCACGGCCACGCCGAGGCCGGCGCCGACCAGCCCGATCACCGCCGGGTAGTCGTCCGTCGCGAAGTCGATGCGCGGCGTGAAGCCCGCGCCCTCGCAGACCTCGACCAGGTGCCGCCGGCAGCGCGGACAGCCCGCGATCCACGGGTCGCCGGCCAGGTCGGCGAAGCCCGCCGTGCCGGCACCGGCCAGCCGGTGGGACTCCGGGACCAGGCCCACCAGCCGGTCGACCAGGACCGGCCGCACGACCAGGTCGTCCCACTCCGCCTCGGCGGCGGGGTCGGCGCCGCGCACCTCGGGGTAACGGAAGGCCAGCGCGATCTCGCAGTCGCCGTTGCGCAGCATCTCGACCGAGCGCGGCGGCTCGGCCTCCACCAGGGAGACCCGGGTGCCGGGGTGGGCGGCGCGCATGGCGGCCAGCGCGGTGGGCACCAGCGTCGAACTGCCGGAGGGGAAGGAGACCAGCCGCACCCGCCCGGCCCGCAGGCCCGCGATGGCGGCGACCTCCTCCTCGGCGGCGGTGAGCCCGGCCAGGATGCCGGTGGCATGCCGGACCAGCGCCTCGCCCGCCTGTGTCAGCCGCATCTCGCGGCCCGTACGGATCAGCAGCGGTGTGCCGGCGGACTGCTCCAGCGCCTTCATCTGCTGGCTGACGGCGGGCTGGGTGCAGCCCAGCCCGCGGGCCGCCGCGGAGAAGGAGCCGGTCCGGGCGACGGCGCGCAGCACACGGAGATGACGGGCTTCGATCATGCTTCGATCATAAGCGAGCCTTGGAGCGGGAGGGAAATAATCACTCGCACCTTTGCCCCGGTGGCTCTAGCGTGCCCCCATGGAGCTTCTGTCTGTGAACACGGGAGAGCCGCGGCCCATGGAGTACCGCGGCGCCACGGGGAGTACGGGCATCGGCAAGCGGCCCGTCGACGGACCGGTGGCGGTGTCCCCGCCCGGTCCCAAGGGCACCGGCGGCAGCGGCCTGGCCGGTGACGCGGTGGTCAACCTCAAGCACCACGGCGGCGACGACCAGGCGGTGTACGCGTACGCCCGCGAGGACCTGGACGTCTGGGAGAAGGAGCTGGGCCGCGACCTGCCCGCCGGCCTCTTCGGGGAGAACCTCACCACCCGCGGCGTGGACGTCACCCACGCGCGGATCGGCGAGCGCTGGCGCGTCGGCCCCCGGCTGCTGCTGGAGGTGACCTCAGCGCGCATCCCCTGCATGACCTTCCAGGGGCGGCTGGGCGAGCCGGGCTGGATCAAGCGCTTCACACAGGCGGGCAGGCCCGGCGCGTACCTGCGGGTCGTCGAGCCGGGCGAGATCCGCGCCGGGGACACCATCACCATCGAGCACCGCCCGGACCACGACGTGACGATCGCCCTCGCCTTCCGCGGCATGACCACGGGGCGCGAGGTGCTGCCGCGGCTCCTGGAGGCGGGTGCGGCGCTCCACCCGGAGCTGCGCGAGTGGGCGCTCAAGTACATCCGCGCACAAGAGGCTTGAACCCGGGTGAACGGGGCGTCCGGGCCCCGGCCGGGGCGTACCGGCCGGGGGCGAGGGGCGTGCCCGTATACGGATAGCGTGCCCGTATGACGACTGCATTGATTACGGGAGCGACGGCGGGCATCGGCGCCGCTTTCGCCCGCCGGCTGGCGGGCGACGGCCACAACCTGGTGCTCGTGGCGCGCAACGAGAAGCGGCTGCGCGAGCAGGCCACCGAACTGCACGACCGGCACGGCGTCGAGGTGTCCGTCCTGGTCGCCGACCTGGCGACGGAGGACGGCATCACCGCGGTCGAGGAGCGGCTCGCCGACCGCACCCACCCGGTGGACCTGCTGATCAACAACGCGGGCTTCGGCAACAAGGGTGAATTCCTGGACGTGCCGATGGCCGACGAGCTGAAGATGCTCAAGGTGCACTGCGAGGCGGTGCTGCGGCTGACGTCGGCGGCGGTCAAGGGGATGCGCGAGCGCCGCCGCGGCGGCGTGGTCAACGTGGCCTCGGTGGCCGCGTTCGTGCCGCGCGGCACGTACGGGGCGAGCAAGGCGTGGGTCGTGCAGTTCACCCAGGGCGCCGCCCGCGACCTGTCGGGCAGCAACGTACGGCTGATGGCGCTGTGCCCCGGCTTCGTACGGACCGAGTTCCACGAACGGGCCGGGATGGGCACGGAGAGCATCCCCGACTGGATGTGGCTGGACGCCGACAAGCTGGTGGACGCGGCGATGAAGGACCTGGCGCGCGGCAAGTCGCTGTCCGTTCCGGACCCGCGCTACAAGGCGCTGATGGGCGTGGCGAAGCTGGCGCCGCGCAACCTCCTCGGCGGGATCACGTCGAAGACGGGGCGCAAGTACGGGCCTCAGTGAGGCGCTGCGGTACGGGCCGTGGGTGAGGTGCGCGCGGCCCGCACCGCTGCGGAAGTCGTCAGCGGATGCCGGGGCCCTCGTAAGCGCCGATGGCGGGGGCTCCGGCGGGCAGCGGTGTGCCGAAGTAGTCGCGGCCGCCGTTGCCCGCGATGTGCTGCCCGGCGGCAAGGGCCGGTGACCCCGCGGTAAGGCGGAAGTCGTCGCGCAGCCGGGGGTCCGCGGTGGTGCCGCCCGGGTTGGCGGGCAGGTGTTCCGGGGGCGGCCCGTGGAAGACGTTGTGGTCGAAGCGCAGGTCCGGTGTGGGGTTCTTGAGGGCGTAGCCGCCCGGTCCGCGGCTGACGAAGATGTTGTTGCGGACGGTCAGCTGGTGGTCGGTGCGGGCCGGGGCCGCGGTGTCGTCCTGGACCAGGTAGGCGGGGATGCGGTCGGTGTTGAGGAAGCTGTTGTTGTAGATGCGGGTGTCGAGGATGGGCCCCGCGCAGTTCTGGATCAGCCGGGCGCCGTCGTCGCGGCTGACGTTGTAGCGGACGGTGGTGCCGACGGTCTTGGCACCGCTGTACGGGCACAGCAGCAGGAAGCCGCCCTTGTTGTGGTGGCTGTGGTTGTACTGGAACACCGTGTTCCTGGAGGCGCCGTCCGCGTCGAAGGACATGCCGTCGTGTGTGCTGCCGCCGCCGGAGACCTCGTTGTGCTGGACGAGGGTGTCGTCGGTGTTGAACGTCCAGATTCCGGCGTTGGCCGAGGGCGAGCGGAGCTGGAAGCCGTCCACGCGGTTGTGCTCGACGACGGCGCCCGCGGTGGTGTCGAGCTTGATGCCGTCGCCGGCCAGTGACCTGAGGGTGTTGTGGTGGACGCGGACGCCGGTGCTCGGGGTCCAGGCCCCCGGGTAGGTGTGCGGGTCCTGCTGGTTGCCGACGAGGTCGCGCCTGGACCAGGTCGACTTGAAGTACACGCCCTCCCGGTCGACGTCCTCGATCAGGTTCCCCGCGATCTCCAGCCCGTCGTAGCGGCTGGGCCGCGCCGTGCCCTCGACCGCCACGTGGATGCCGCTGGAACCGGTCAGGGTCTTGGCGTCGCCGCCGCGCACGTCGTGCACGTACAGCCCCGAGAGCACCAGGCCGCGCGCGGTGCCGTAGTCGGTCAGGCGCAGCCGTACGCCGTTGCGTTCGGTGCCGGGGCGTGCCGCGTTGACGATCTCCAGGGCGGCGAGCCGTACGTACTGCGTGTCGGCGAGCAGCACGGTGTCGTGGGCGCCGGCGCCGTCCAGACGGGCACGGGCGGCGGCGCTTCCGTAGTCGGCGATGGTGAAGGGGGCGGTGGCGGAGCCCGCGCCCCTGGGGGCGAGGGTTCCGGCGCAGGTGCTGCCCCGGCGGAACAGCAGGCGGTCGCCGGGGCCGTACGGATGCGCGTTGGCCTGGGCGAGGGTGGACCAGGGGCGGGCGCGGGAGCCGTCGCCCCCGGCGGGCGCGGCGCAGTCGACGTGGAAGGCGTGGCCCGCGGAAGCGGAGGGGCGGCCGGCGGCGTGCGCGCCGGGGACCGGGCCCGGCGCGAGCGCGGCGGACAGTGCCAGGACTGCCGTGAGCGCACGCGCGCGGGCGGTGGCGCGGACTGCTGGTCCGGCCTCGGGTCTCATGGTCACGTACCTCCCTTACGGGACGGTGGCGGTGTCCTTGTCGAACGTCAGGGCGCTGGTGGTGCCGTCCTCCCAGGTCACGTGGAGGGTGTGGCGGCCGGTGACCCGGACCTCGGCGAGCTTGTGCACGGGGGCCGGGGCGGGCTCGGCGGTGAGCGAGGCGAGCGAGACGAACAGCGCGCCGCCGGACGCGTCGGAGGTGTCGGGCACGGTGCCGTCGAGGCAGGCGGTGCGGGTGTGGTCCCCGAAGGGCGTACTGCCCGTCCGTACGGTCCTCGGCTCTCCGGCGCCGTCCGCCGCGAAGCCGTGTACGGGGTGGAGCTGGGCGGTCGGCCCGTCCTCCGTGACGGCCCAGCCGGTCTGGCGTACGGGCGTGCCGGGCGCGGCCCCGGTGACGAGGTGGGCGCGCACCTCGGCGCGGCCGTGCGCCAGGGTCGCGGACAGCACCCGTACGCCGGTCAGTTCGGAGCCGTCCGGGTGGCGCGGGGTGTGCGCGGAGGCGGCCCAGCCGGGGCCGGCGCCGCGTGGTTCGGCGGCGCCGCGGCCGGTGGGCACGCCGTCCACGAGCAGCGCGAAGTGGTTGTCGGGGGTCTCGGCGGGAGTGGTGTCCGAGCCGGGGTTGGCGGAGGTGTCCAGGACGGTCACGGCGTTCGCGGCGTCCTCGCCGGTCCCGGCGGCCGACGGGCCCGTACGCGTCGAGTAGGCGAACCGCGCGTAGTTCGGGTCGGCCGGGCCGAAGACCGAGGAGCTGCCGTGGTTGTGCAGCCTGACCAGCCCGTCGGCCGCCGTGGACTGCACGAGCAGGCCGGGCGCGCGCAGCGTGGTGACGGCGTCCGCGGTCTCGGCGGGCAGCGGTTCCTCGCGTTCGGTCCAGGCCGGGTGGTCCTCCGGCAGCAGCAGGCCGAGCAGGCCCTTGGACGCCCAGTACGGGGAGGCCGGGCCCGAGTAGCCCTGGAGCATGGGCGCGTACGGGCCGTACCAGCCGAGCGGCAGCAGGCCCTCGTCCGTCACCGCGCCGTGGTCGACGAAGTGCCGCAGGGTGCCGGAGGCCAGGCGGCGGGTGGCGCCGGGGGTGAGCGGGGTGTGGCCGGTGAGCGCGCCGAGCCAGGGGGCGGCGAGGGTGGCGAAGCGGTAGGTGAGCGAGCGGCCGAAGGGCATCGGCGCGCCGTTGGCGTCGAACATGTGGCGGTAGCCGTCGAGGTGGGCGCGCAGCCGTTCCCCGTATGTGTCGAGCAGGGCGCGGTCGCCGGAAAGATGGGCGTGCAGAACGGGATAGAAGTGCAGCGCCCAGCCGTTGTAGTGGTCGAAGGCCTGGTTGTCGCCGTCGCTGTACCACCCCTCGCCCCGGTACCAGCCGTCGATGCGCTCCAGCGCGCGGTCGACGGAGGCCTGCGCGCGTTCCGTCTCGATGCCCGAGTCCAGGAGGAGCCCGCCGACGGTCAGGCCGAACAGCCACCAGTTGTTGTCGATGGGCGGCGGGTCGAGGGCGGGCAGCAGCCATTCGACGGCGCGGGTGCGGACGTCCTCGTCCAGGGTGTCCCACAGCCAGGGGCGCGTCAGGCGCAGGCCCAGGGCGACGGACGCGGATTCGACGATGGCCTGCCGGGTGCCGGGCATCAGCGGCCAGGCGTCGGGGTGCTTGCCGCCGAGGTCCGGCTCGCTGACGGGATGTTCGGTGCCCGCGGCGAGCCCTTCCCCGTAGCGGGCCAGGTAGCCGTGCGGGTCGTGGCCGCCGCTTCCGGCCACCCGGAAGGCGGCGGCCAGGAACGTACGGGCATAGCCTTCGAGGCCGTCGGAGCGCGGGCCCGACCAACTGGGGCGGGCGCCGGGGAGGTTGATGAGTCCGTTGCGGGGCGAGGCGTACGGGACGACCGCGCCCAGGAGGCTGTCGGCCGTGGACTCCCAGTGCGCGCGGGTCCAGCCGGTGTACGGGCTGCGCTCGCGGTCCTCGGGCGGCAGGGAACCGGCCTTCCGGCCGGTGGGGTGCGGAGATGACGGCACGGTCATGGGTGTTTCCCTCTACGGTCGGCGACTCGAAAATCCTCAACTCACCACGATCGAACGTCAAGAGGACCTGATCGAATGACCGGTTGCTGCGCCGTTCGATCACGCTGGACTAGGGTGCGTCTTCATCTTGGAGACGGGACCGGGCCGGCCGCCGTCCCGGCCGACACCGTTCCACCACACCGCGAGGGGGCTGCCGCCGTGCGCGAGCGTGCTGTGCAACGTCATGAGCGCCTGCTGTCCTTGGTACGGCAACGTGGCTCGGCCCGCGTCACCGACCTGGCCGACCAGCTCGGCGTCTCGCCCGTCACCGTACGGCGCGACGTCGAGACGCTGACCGGCAAGGGACTGCTCGACCGGGTGCACGGCGCGGTGTCCTGGCCCCGGCAGCGCGACCGGGGCTCCGGCGGCCGGGCGCCCGCCCCCGAGGGGCCCGTGCTCGGCCTGCTGGCGCCCTCGGCCACGTACTACTTCGCCGACGTGATCCACGGCGCCCACGAGGCCGCGGCGCGGGCCGGGGCCCGGCTCGTCCTGCGGATCTCCGACTACCGCCCCGAGGAAGACCCCGCGCGCGCCGAGGGGCTGCTGACGGCCGGGGCCGAGGGGCTGCTCGTCGCGCCGGGCTGGCGCGGGCCGGGCGACCCGTCCGAGTACGGCGGCTGGGTCGCCGAACTCCCCGTACCCGTCGTGCTGCTGGAACGCAGCGTGCCGCCGGGCAGCCCGCTGGCGGGGCTGGACCGGGTGTGCTCGGACCACGGCCACGGGGTGCTCCTGGCGCTGCGCCACCTGGTCGCGCAGGGACACGCGGCTCCGCTGCTGGTGGCCCGCGCCGACAGCCCGACGGCGCTCGCCGTGCGCGAGGGGTACGAGGCCGCGCTGCGGGCCCTCGGCGTGCGGCCGCCTCGGCCGGTCGTCGGTTCGGTGCCCGCCGAGCGGGACCCGGAAGGGTTCGAGCGGGCCGTACGGGAACTGCGGTCGGCGGTGGCCTCGGGGGAGGCGACGGCGGCGCTGGTGCACAACGACGTGGACGCGATCCAGATGGTGCAGCGGCTGGCGGAACTGGGCGTACGGGTGCCGCACGACCTGGCGCTGGTCGCGTACGACGACGAGGTGGCGGCCCTGGCGGACACTCCGCTGACGGCGGTGGCGCCGCCCAAGCGCGAGGTAGGACGGCAGGCGGCGCGCCTCCTGGTGGACCGGCTGCGCGAGCGGGGCGGGGGTGGGGGCGGGCTGGGCCTGCTGGGCGGGCCGGGCTTGCTGGGCGGGCCGGGCTTGCTGGGCGAGCCGAGCGGTCCGGGCTTGCCGGGCGAGCTGGCGGGGACGGGCGGGGCGGGTGGGACGGGCCTGCCGGGTGGGCTGGCCGGGGCGGATCTGGTGGGTGGGCAGGTCGGGCCGGGTCTGCCGGGCGGGCCGGGCGGGCCGGGCGGCGAGCCGGAACCGGCCCCGCGACGTCACCTCACCCTGCTGCCGACCCTGCGGGTACGCGCCTCGTGCGGCGCGGGTGGCGGCTCCGGCTGACCCCCGTACGCCGCACCCGCCTCCCCCATCCTGTTCTTTTTTCGATCAATCAATCTTTCGCTCTTGACTTCGCTCAAGGCCGGGCCAAGGATCGCGGATCGCGGCCACCACCTTCGCGCCGCTCCCCTCCCCCACGCTCAGGAGCCGCGCCATGAGCCTCAGTTGGAGCAGAACGTCCCTCGCGCTCGCCGGCGGCCTCACCGCCCTGACCCTGCTGACGGCCTGCGGCAGCAGCAGCGGCGCCGCCGGGCACGAAGGCCCCGTGACCCTCACGTACTGGGGCTGGACCAAGGGCACCCGGCAGGCCGTGGCCGCGTTCAACGCCACGCACCGCGACACCAAGGTCCGGTACGAGGAGATCCCCTCGGGCACCGCGGGCGGCTACGCCAAGATCTCCAACGCGGTCCGCGCGGGCAACGCGCCCGACCTGGTCAGCGTCGAATACCCGACGCTCCCCGAGTTCGTCAGCCAGGGCGCCATCCAGGACATCACCCCGTACGTGACACCGGACCTGAAGAGGAAGCTGCTGCCGCAGGCCGTCCGGCTCACCACCCTCGGCGGCCGGAACTGGGCCGTCCCCTTCGACGCCGCGCCCCAGGTCTACTACTACCGCAAGGACTTCTTCACCCGGCACAAGATCGAAGTGCCACGGACCTGGGACGGCTTCCGCGCCGCCGCGGCCGCGGCGAAGAAGGCCGACCCGAAGGCACGCGTCGCCACCTTCTTCCCCGACGACCCGACCACCTTCGAGGCGATGGCCTGGCAGGCCGGCGCCCACTGGTTCGCCACCCAGGGCGACTCCTGGAAACTCGACACCACCGACCCGGCGACCCGCAAGGTCACCGCCTACTGGCAGGGCCTCCTCAAGGACGACCTCGTCCACACCCACGCCTCCTTCAGCCCCGGGTGGACCAACTCGCTGCGCGGCGGCGGCACCGTCGGCTACCTCGGCGCCTCCTGGGGCGCGGGCGTCCTGAAGGGCACCCTGCCGGACCAGAGCGGCAAGTGGGCCGCCGCGCCCGTGCCGACCTGGGACGGCAGGCCCGCCAGCGGAATGCTCGGCGGCTCGACGACGGCCGTGACCAGGAGCAGCCGCCACACCGGGGCCGCGGTACGGTTCGCGACCTGGCTGGCCACCTCCGCGGACGCGGTCCGAGCCCGTGCCGCGTCCGGCCAGTCCAGCGCCTACCCGGTCACCGCAGCCCTGCGTCCCGTCGCCCGGCGGGCGTTCGACACCCGCTACTACGGCGGCCAGGACGTCTACGCCCTCTTCGACGCGGCCGCCGCCTCGGTGCACGCGGACTGGGGCTGGGGACCGGCCACCAGCACCACCAACACCGCCCTGAAGGACGAGTTCGGCAAGGTGGCGGGCAGCCGCGGCGCGGCCTCGCTCGCCGCCGCCGTACGCGCCGGCAGCGACGCGACGGTACGCGAGCTGAGGAAGCGCGGCCTGAAGGTCATGGGCCGGTGAGCGCCAAGGCGCGTGCCGTCTCCGTCCTGCTCACCCCCTTCTTCGCCCTGTTCGTCGTGGTCATGGTCATCCCGGTCGGGTACGCCGTCTGGCTCAGCCTCTTCACCGAGAAGCAGTCCGGCCTCGGCTTCGGCGGTACGCACACGGTCTTCAGCGGACTCGGCAACTACGCGGCGGCGCTCGGCGACCCCGCCTTCCGCGACGGCTTCCTCGTCCTCCTCGGCTACTGCGCCCTCTACATCCCCCTCCTGCTGGCCGGCGCGCTGGCACTGGCCCTGCTGCTGGACTCCGCACTGGCCCGCGCCCGGCGCTTCTTCCAGCTCGCCCTGTTCCTGCCGCACGCCGTGCCGGGCATCATCGCCGCCCTGATCTGGGTCTACCTCTACACGCCCAAGCTCAGCCCGGTCGTGGCCGCGATGGAGTCCGGCGGCCTCGGCCTCGACTTCCTCTCCCCCGCCACGGCGCTGCCCTCCGTCGTCAACATCGCCCTGTGGGAGTGGATCGGCTACAACATGGTCATCTTCTACGCCGCCCTCCAGGCCATCGACCGCTCGGTGATCGAGGCCGCGACGGTGGACGGCGCGGGCGCCTGGCGCGTCGCGATCGCGGTCAAGCTCCCCCTCATCCGCTCCTCCCTCGTCATGGTGGCCCTCTTCACCGTCATCGGCTCGCTCCAGCTCTTCACCGAACCACTGATCCTCAACCAGGGCTCCGGCTCCGCCGTCACCTCCTCCTGGACGCCGAACATGTACGCCTACACCGCCGCCTTCGGCCGCAACGACTACGGCCTCGCGGCCGCCTCGTCCGTCCTGCTCGCCCTCGCCGCCGCGCTGCTGTCCTTCGCCGTCACCCGCCTCTCCGCCCGCGCCTCCCGATCCGGCCGCACCCTCCGATCCGCCCGGCCCCTCCGATCCGCCCGGACCCCCCGATCCGGCCGCGCCTCCCGTCCCCCGCTCACCCACCCGAAGGGCAGACCCTGATGGCGCCCTCGCCCCGCACCGCCGTCGCCGCCCCGTCGGCCCCCGCGCCCGTACGCCCGCCCCGCGCGCCGTCCGTACGCACCGCCGGCCGCCGCCCCCGCGGCCGCTGGCTCTCCCCCGCCGCCGTCAACGCGGCGCTCGGTCTCGCCGTCCTCTACACGCTCTTCCCCCTCGTCTGGCTGGTCACCGCCGCCACCAAGGACGCGGGCGGCCTGCTCGCCGGCGACGCCCTGTCCTTCGAGGGCTTCGACCTGGCCGGCAACCTCTCCCGCCTCGCCGCGGAGGGCGACGGCATCTACTTCCGGTGGTACGCCAACAGCCTGCTCTACGCCGGCGCCGGCGCCGCGCTGTGCGCGCTGATCTGCGTGGCCGCCGGATACGCCTTCGACAAGTACCAATTCCCCGGAAAAAAGGCGCTGTTCGGCGTCGTCCTGCTCGGCGTCCTGGTCCCCACCACGGCGCTGGCGCTCCCCCTCTACCTGCTGGCCAGCGGCACCGGCCTGGTCAACACCTACTGGTCGGTGCTGGTGCCCGTACTCGTCAACCCGTTCGGCGTCTATCTGGCGCGGGTCTTCAGCGCGGGCTACATCCCCGACGAAGCCCTCGAAGCCGCCCGTATCGACGGCGCGGGCGAGCTGCGCGTCTTCTGGTCCATCGGCCTGCGGATGGTCGCGCCGGGCCTGGTGACCGTCTTCCTCTTCCAGTTCACCGCGATCTGGAACAACTTCTTCCTCCCCCTCGTCATGCTCTCCGACCAGCGGCTCTTCCCCGTGAGCCTCGGCCTGTACGCCTGGAACGGCAACGCGCACGGCGAGCCGTCCTTCTACCCCCTCGTCGTCACCGGCTCCCTCCTCGCCGTCATCCCCCTGATCATCGCCTTCGTGACCCTCCAACGGCACTGGAAGGCCGGACTCGCCGCCGGAAGCGTCAAGTGACGCCCCGAACCAGGAGCACGCTTCCACCATGCACCACACCACTGACAATCGCTGCGACCAGGCACTTTCCCGCCCCACGCTGCTGCTCGCCATGGAACCCGGCCTCGCCGGACGCCTCCTCGCCGACCACCACCGCACCCGCCTCGCGGCCCTCACCCGCACCGACCCCCGCCTGGTCGCCCACGACCTGGCCGACCCGCCCCCGGCGGTGGCCGCCGCGCTGGCCGATGCCGAGCTGCTCCTGACGTCCTGGGGCGCGACCGCGCTGACCGCCGCCGTCCTCGACCGGGCCCCGCGCCTGCGCGCCGTCGTCCACGCCGGCGGCTCGGTCAAACCCCATGTCACCAGCGCCTGTTGGGACCGCGGCATCGCCGTCGCCTCGGCGGCGTCGGCCAACGCGCAGCCCGTCGCCGAATTCACCCTCGCCGCGATCCTCTTCGCCAACAAGCGCGTCCTGCCCGTCGCACACCGCTACCGCACGCTGCGCGCCCCCCACGACTGGCGCCGCGAGCTGGACGGCGCCGGCAACCACCACCGTACGGTGGGCGTGATCGGCGCCTCCCGCATCGGCCGCCGCGTCATCGAACTCCTGCGCCCCTTCGACCTGTCGGTCCTCCTCCACGACCCGTACGTGGACGCGGCCGAAGCCGCCCGGCTCGGCGTCGCCCCCGCCGCCCTCGACGACCTCTGCGCGGCCTCCGACGTCGTCACCGTCCACGCGCCCCAACTGCCCGCGACCCACCACCTGCTCGGCGCCCGCCAGTTCGCCCTCATGCCCGACGGGGCCACCCTGATCAACACCGCCCGCGGCTCCCTCGTCGACGAAACGTCCCTGCTCCCCGAGCTCCTCGCCGGCCGCCTCAACGCCGTCCTCGACGTGACGGCACCCGAACCCCCGCCCCCCTCCTCACCCCTGTACGACCTTCCGAACGTCCTGCTCACCCCGCACATCGCCGGCTCCCTCGGCAACGAACTCCACCGCATGGCCGACCAGGCCCTGGACGAGGTCGAGCGCTACACGAAAGGGCTGCCGTTCGCCGACCCCGTACGCCCCGAAGGGCTCGGCCGCTCCGCCTGAAGCGGGCCGCCCCGGCCGGGCCCGCCGGAAACGGGGCAGGGCCCGACCGGCCCCGCCGGAAACGGGACGAGGCCCGGCCCCCTCGAAAGGGGACCGGGCCTCGTACGGCTCGCGCTGCCTCAGTGGGCGTGACCGTGGCCGTGACCGGCCTCGGGCTCCTCCTCGGCGGGCTTCTCGACGACCAGGGTCTCGGTCGTGAGCAGCAGCGACGCGATCGACGCGGCGTTCTCCAGCGCCGAACGGGTCACCTTGACCGGGTCCAGGACGCCGGCCTTCACCAGGTCGCCGTACTCGCCGGTCGCGGCGTTGAAGCCCTGGTTCTTCTCCAGCTCCGCCACCTTCGCGGTGATGACGTAGCCCTCAAGGCCGGCGTTCTCCGCGATCCAGCGCAGCGGCTCGACGGCGGCGCGGCGGACGACGGCGACACCGGTCGCCTCGTCGCCCTCCTTGCCGAGGGAGCCCTCCAGCACCTTGGCGGCGTGCACCAGCGCGGAGCCACCACCGGAGACGATGCCCTCCTCGACCGCGGCGCGGGTCGCGGAGATGGCGTCCTCCAGACGGTGCTTCTTCTCCTTGAGCTCGACCTCCGTGGCCGCACCCACGCGGATCACGCAGACGCCGCCGGCCAGCTTCGCCAGGCGCTCCTGGAGCTTCTCGCGGTCCCAGTCCGAGTCGGTCGACTCGATCTCGCCCTTGATCTGGTTGACGCGGCCCTCGACGTCGGCGGAGTTGCCGCCGCCGTCCACGATGGTGGTGTCGTCCTTGGTGACGGTCACGCGGCGGGCGGTGCCCAGCACGTCCAGACCGGCCTGGTCCAGCTTGAGGCCGACCTCCTCGGCGATGACGGTCGCGCCGGTCAGCGCGGCCATGTCGCCCAGCATCGCCTTGCGGCGGTCGCCGAAGCCGGGCGCCTTGACGGCGACGGCGTTGAAGGTGCCGCGGATCTTGTTGACGACCAGCGTCGACAGGGCCTCGCCCTCGACGTCCTCGGCGATGATCAGCAGCGGCTTCGAGGAGCCGGCCTGGATGACCTTCTCCAGCAGCGGCAGCAGGTCCTGGATCGAGCCGATCTTGCCCTGGTGGATCAGGATGTACGGGTCCTCCAGGACGGCCTCCATCCGCTCCTGGTCGGTGACCATGTACGGCGAGAGGTAGCCCTTGTCGAAGGCCATGCCCTCGGTGAAGTCCAGCTCCAGACCGAAGGTGTTGGACTCCTCGACGGTGATGACACCGTCCTTGCCGACCTTGTCCATCGCCTCGGCGATCAGCTCGCCGACCTGCTTGTCCTGGGCGGACAGACCGGCGACGGCCGCGATGTCGGACTTCTCGTCGATCGGGCGGGCGGTCGCGAGGAGGTCCTCGGACACGGCCTTGACCGCGGCGTCGATGCCCTTCTTCAGGGCGGCGGGGGACGCACCGGCGGCGACGTTGCGCAGGCCCTCGCGGACCAGCGCCTGGGCCAGCACGGTGGCGGTGGTGGTGCCGTCACCAGCGATGTCGTTGGTCTTGGTCGCCACCTCCTTCACCAGCTGCGCGCCGAGGTTCTCGTACGGGTCGTCGACCTCGACCTCACGGGCGATGGTGACACCGTCGTTGGTGATGGTGGGGGCGCCGAACTTCTTGTCGATGACGACGTTGCGGCCCTTGGGGCCGATCGTCACCTTCACGGTGTCGGCCAGCTTGTTGACGCCGCGCTCAAGGGCGCGACGGGCGTCCTCGTCGAACTTCAGGATCTTCGCCATGAGTTACGTGTCCTTAGTCGTTCTCTCCAACGAACTGCGCCCCGGGCGACCGGTTGTTTAGACGCGGGAACCAGGGGCGCAGCACAAGGCAATCTTCGGTGAATTACTTCTCGACGATCGCGAGCACGTCGCGCGCCGAGAGGACGAGGTACTCCTCGCCGTTGTACTTCACCTCGGTGCCGCCGTACTTGCTGTAGAGCACGACGTCGCCGACGGTCACGTCGAGCGGAAGACGGTTGCCGTCCTCGAAGCGGCCCGGGCCCACGGCCAGGACGACGCCCTCCTGGGGCTTCTCCTTGGCAGTGTCCGGAATGACCAGGCCCGAAGCCGTGGTCTGCTCGGCGTCGAGCGGCTGGACCACGATGCGGTCCTCGAGCGGCTTGATGGCAACCTTGGAGCTGGCGGTCGTCACGATCCGACCTCCCCCTTCGGAGATCTCACGGGGTTAACTGTCTGAGGTGGCGACCAGGTCGATCCGTCGTCGCGGGTGCCGGACCTGCCCGTCGCTGTGTTTGGCACTCCCCGGTGGAGAGTGCCAGAGCCGAGACTATGACGCGGTTAGCACTCGGTCAAGCGGAGTGCCAATGCGGTTTGGGGTGCGTGTTTCGGATGTGGGGTTCGTGTGCGTCCTTGCCCAGGTGGGGGGTGGGGCAATCCTTGCCCCTGCGGGGCGTGCGTTGGGTTGACGCCGGGGGCGTCGGACTGGTGCGCGGTGCGGTGCGCGCTTTGCGCGCGGGGTTGTGGTGGCCGGGGGCGTCGGCCTGTTGCGCGGTGTGCGCTATGCGCGTGGGGGTGGGGTCCGTGCCGGGGGCGCGTTGCGTTGCGCGCTTCGCGCGTGGGGGTGGGGTCCGTGCCGGGGTCGCGTTGCTTTCGTTCTGGGGGCGGGGGTGCGCAGGGGGCCAACTCCTCGACACCGTGCACGGCGACGGGGACGTAGTCGTGAACCCAGATACCCGGCTGCTCTGCGGGGATGGCCCCCTACGCACCCCCTCCGGCCGGTTTGGCGCGTCCCGGCCGGTGGGGGGATGACAGACAGCCCCGGGTGCGCCTGACCTGGTGGTGATGCTCGCGGTCATGGTGGCGGCGTCCACAGCTACCGCCCGGCGAGGCAGTGCGCGGCCCGGGCCATCGCAACCTCCCCGCCACGCTCCGCGCGGCGGTCCCGCCCCTGCGCTTCGCGCAGGGGCTAGCCACGTCGTACGGATAGTCGCCCACGGCGCGGGGCTCGGGTCCACGCAGGGGTCTCCCCGCAGAGCAGCCGGGTATCTGGGTTCACGATGACGTCCCGGATGACGTGCACGGTGTCGTGGGGGTGCCCCCGGCCGAAGGCTGGGGGAGAGTGACCCCTGCGTGGGCCCGAGCCCCCCACCCACCGGACCAAATGCGCACAACGCGCACCCCCACCCAGGCAACCCGAAGCCCAAAACGGGGCGCACCCGCAACAATGGCCCCATGCACATACTGGTCGTGGAGGACGAAGAAGGCCTGGCCGACTCCTTGCGGCGGGGGCTGGCTGCCGAGGGGCACTGGGTGGATGTCGCCCGGGACGGTCACCGAGGGCTGGAGCTGGCGCTCACCAACTCGTACGACGCGATCGTGCTGGACGTGATGCTGCCGGGGCCCAGCGGGTACGAGATCTGCGGGCGGCTGCGGCGCGGGGACGACTGGACGCCCGTGCTCATGCTGACCGCCAAGGATGGCGAGTACGACGTCGCCGAAGGGCTGGACGCGGGCGCCGACGACTACCTGACCAAGCCGTTCTCGTTCGTCGTGCTGCTCGCCCGGCTGCGCGCGCTCACCCGCCGCGGCCGGGCCGCCGAACGACCCCGCACCCTCCAGTGCGGCGACCTCACCCTGGACGCCGAGGCCCGCCGCTGCCGGCGCGGCGACGCCGACATCGAGCTGACCGCCCGGGAACTGGCCGTGCTGCGCTGTCTCATGGCGGGCGAGGGCCAGGCGGTCGCCAAGCGGGACATCCTCGACGAGGTCTGGGACTCGCCGGCCGACGTGGACCCCAACATCGTCGAGGTGTACGTCTCGTCGCTCCGCAAGAAGGTCGATGTGCCGTTCGGCCGGCATTCCATCCGTACCGTGCACGGTACGGGCTACCGGATGGCGCCCGGTGACGACTGAGAGGCGGCCGCCGCCCCCGGACCGGGCCGCCCGGGTACGGACCGGCCGGCTGCGGGCAGGCCGGCGTCGGACCGGTCCGGTACGGACCACCCGCTTCCCGCCCCGGCCCGCGTCCATGCGCGGCCGTTCCGCCGCGGCCGCCGCCCTCGCCATGGCTCTCGTGCTGGCTGTCGGCGGGGGCTGGCTCTACGCGCTGTTGCGCGCCAATCTTCTGGACAACACCACCAGCCGTACGGAGGTCGCCGCCCGCAAGGTCGCCGCGCAGGCGGACACGGGCGCCCTGCCCGACGTGCTGCCCTCGCCCGCCGACGGCGTCGACCTGGTGCTGGTCCTGGACGGCGCGGGCCGGGTCGTCGCCACCAGTCTCCGTACCGCCGATCCGCTCGCCGCCGAGCTGCGGGACCTGCGGCCGCCGTCGGACCAGGACTCCGCCGACCGCGTCATCAGCGGCTCCCCCGCCGTGGCAGCCGGCGGTTCGCGCGCGGACGTGGTGGTGGTCCGGGCCACGCCGCCCGGCGGCGGGCAGGTCCGTTACGTGTACGCGGTGACCGTGCTCTCGGACGTGGACGACGCGACCCACGCCATCGGCGTCGCCCTGCTCGCCAGCGCCCCGCCGCTGATCGCGCTGGCCGCGGCGATCGCCTGGGCGGTGACCGGGCTGGCGCTGCGCCCGGTGACCGCCATCAGGACGGAGCTGGCCGCCGTCAGCGAGAGCGAGCTGGACCGGCGGGTGCCGGACCCGGCGGGCGGTGACGAGATCGCGCTGATGGCCCGTACGGTCAACGCCACCCTGGACCGGCTGGAGCAGGCCGTGACCCGGCAGCGCCAGTTCGTCGCGGACGCGTCGCACGAACTGCGCAACCCGATCGCGGCGGTGCGGTCCCGGCTGGAGGTGGCGCTCGCGGCCGAGGCCCGGAGCGGGGCCGGGTCCGGAGCCGGGGCCGAGGACCCCGCCTCCTTGGAGCACCCCGTACGCGCGGCCCTCCGCGACACCGAGCGGCTCCAGCGGATCGCCGCCGACCTGCTTCTCCTCGCCCGCCTCGACGCGCACGCCCCGCGTGCCGCCGAGCCGGTCGACCTGGCCCTGCTGGCGGCGGAGGAGGCCGCGGGCAGGCCGGGGCGTGGCGGGGCCCGGCTGATCGTGGCGGCCGCCGAGCCGGTTCCCGTACGGGGTGACCCGGTGCAGCTGGAGCGCCTGCTGACCAATCTGGTCGACAACGCCCTGCGTTACGCGGCGTCGGAGGTCCGTGTCGTCGCACGCTTCCAGGGAGGTCCCGTCCCCCGGGCCGTACTGGAGGTGGTGGACGACGGCCCCGGCATCCCGGAAGCCGACCGGTCGCAGGTATTCGAACGTTTCGCCCGGCTCGACGCGGCGCGCGACCGGGAGACCGGCGGTACGGGGCTGGGGCTGGCCATCGCCCGCGGCATCGCCCGTGCGCACGGCGGCGACCTGACCGTACGGAGCAGGGAGGACGGACGGCCCGGCGCCCGCTTCGTGGCCGTCCTTCCCGTGCCCGACCGCTCCTGAGGCCGCCTTCAGGACCTTCAGGATTCCTTCAGCGCGGTCCGGCCAGCCTGTTCGGATGAAGCACCGTCGCAGGCTCACCAGCACGGACGCGGCCCGCCCGCAGGGGCGCCGGCGCGGAGCCCGGCACGGCCGCGGGTCCCGGCGGCGGGTTCTGGTGCGCAGACTGGCCCTGTGCGTGTCGGTGCTGCTGCTGTGCACCGCGGGGGCGGGCTGGTACTTCTACCGGGACCTGGCCGCGCAGATCGGCTCGTCGAAGGCGCTCGGCGACGGCGCGCCGAAGTCGTCGGGCGGGGCGACCAACATCCTGCTCATGGGGCTGGACAGCCGTAAGGACCAGAACGGCGACGACCTGCCGAAGGACGTGCTGGACAAGCTGCACGCGGGCGCGTCGTCCGACATCGGCGGCTACAACACCAACACCCTGATCCTGCTGCACGTGCCCGCGGACGGCGGCCGGGCCACCGCGTTCTCCGTCCCGCGCGACGACTTCGTGGACATCCCGGGCCACGGCAAGGACAAGATCAAGAAGGCGTACGGGCTGGCCAAGGCCGCCGCCGAGGACCGGCTCGCGCGACAGGGCGTCACCGACCACCACCAGCTGGAGCACGCGGGGCGGGAGGCGGGCCGCAAGGCGGAGATCGAGACGGTACGGAACTTCCTCGGCGTGCCGATCGACCACTTCGCCGAGGTCAACCTGGTGGGCTTCCTGCACATCGCGGACGCGCTCGACGGCGTACCGGTGTGCCTGAAGCACGCGGTCAAGGACCGGTACTCGGGCGCGGACTTCCAGGCCGGGCGGCAGACCCTCGACGGGCCGCAGTCGCTGGCCTTCGTACGGCAGCGGCACGGCCTGCCCGCGGGCGACCTGGACCGTACGCGCCGCCAGCAGGCGTTCCTCGCCTCCGCCACGCACAAGCTGAACTCCGCGGGCACCTTCACCGATCCGCTGCGACTGCTGAAGCTGATGGACGTCGCCAAGCAGGACCTGGTGATCGACGAGGGCTGGGACCTGCTGTCGTTCGTCGGGCAGGCCAAGAACCTCTCGGGCGGGAACGTACGGTTCACGACCCTGCCCGTGGAGGGGTTCGCGAAGCACCGCGGCGAGGACGTTAACCTGGTCAACCCGGACAAGGTGCGCAGACTGGTCGCCCGGCAGATCGGGGCCGCGAACGGCCCCTCCCCCGCGCCCGGCGCCACCCCCGGACCCGGCACACCTCGCTCACCTGCGGGAACCCAGCAACCCCCACCCTCGTCTTCCTCATCGACGGTGGAGTCCGGTTCCGGGACGGAGGGTTCCGGGCAGACGACTCCCATGATCGATGGCGGAGGCATCCCGTGCGTGGACTGACGAGCTCGCTCCGGCCCCTCGGGGGACCGGAGAGCGACGCCGAGCGCACCATGACGTTCGCCGCCCTCGCCCAGGCCCCCGACCGGCGGCGTACGGAGATGTGGCTGCTGGCCTTCGCCGTGCTCATAACGGTCTTCGGCTACACCTACACCGGCCTGTCGATGAACGGCCGGGTGCCGGACGGGCTGCCCGGCTTCGCCGCCGCCATGTTCTTCATGGCGCTCGTCCCGCACCTGGTCGTCCGCCGCTTCGCGCCGCGCGCCGACCCGCTGATCCTGCCGCTCGCCACGCTCCTCACCGGCATCGGCCTGGTGCTGCTGCACCGCCTCGACATCACGTACGCGGCCACACCACGCCTGCACATGACCCCGGCGGCCGACGGGCAGCTGGTGTGGACGGTGATCGGGGTGGCGGTCTGCACGGCCGTGCTGATGCTGCTGCGCGACCACCGCTTCCTCCAGCGCTACATCTATCTGACGATGGCCGTCGCGCTGGTGCTGCTGATGGCCCCGGCGTTCTTCCCCGGCGACACGTACGGCGCCAAGCGCTGGATCTTCGTGGGGCCGCTGTCGCTGCAGCCCGGCGAGTTCGTGAAGATCATGATCGCGGTGTTCTTCGCGGGCTATCTGACCATGAACCGCGACGCGCTCGCGCTCACCGGGCGCCGCGTCATGGGCGTCCAGCTGCCGCCCGGCCGCCAGCTCGGGCCGATCTTCACCATCTGGATCATCAGCCTGCTGGTGCTGGTCTTCGAGCGCGACCTCGGTACGTCGCTGATCTTCTTCGGCCTCTTCGTGATCACGCTGTACATGGCGACCGAGCGCACCAGCTGGGTGCTGTGCGGCCTGGCCATGGCGGTGGCCGGCGCCGCCGTCGTCGGCTCCACCGAGCCGCACGTCAAGGGCCGTGTGATGGCCTGGCTGCACCCCATGGACATCTTCCTGCCCGAGAAACAGCGGCCGCCGGGCCTGGTGTCCGAGCAGGCCGCCCAGGCGCTGTTCAGCTTCGGCAGCGGCGGCATCAGCGGTACCGGCCTGGGCCAGGGCCACCCCGAACTGATCGGCTTCGCGGGCAACAGCGACTTCATCCTCACCACCGTCGGCGAGGAACTGGGCCTGGCCGGCGTGATGGTCGTACTGCTCCTGTACGTGCTGCTGGCGCAGCGCGGCCTGCGCGTCGGCCTCACCGCCCGCGACCCCTTCGGCAAGCTGCTGGCCGTCGGCCTGGCCAGCGCCCTGCTGCTGCAGGTCTTCGTCGTCGCCGGCGGCGTCACCGGGCTGATACCCCTCACCGGCAAGGCTCTGCCGTTCCTGGCCAAGGGCGGCTCCTCGCTCGTCGCGAACTGGGTGATGGTGGCGCTGCTCATACGGATCAGCGACAGCGCGCAGCGCCGCCGTGAGCCGGTCGGGCAGCCGGGCGGGCGGGGCGACCGCGGCGGGCGGCGCGGGCGGCGCGTCCGGGAGACGATGGACCCGGACGCGACGCAGGCCACGCCGCGCGTGCCGGCGGCGCCCCCCGCCCCGCCTTCCCGGGAAGGCGGCCGCGCCACGGGGCACGGACGCCGGGCCCGCCGTACGCGCGGATAGCCACGGCCTTTCCCCCCGGCCCCGCCCCGCCGTACGCGCGGACAGTCACGACTTCTCCTCCCGGCCCCCGCCCCGCCGTACACGCGGACAGCCGCGCCCGCCCCTCCCCGCTCCCGGCCCGGCCCCGCCCCGGCGCTCCCGTACGCGCCCGCTGGCCCACAATGGACCGGGTGAACCAGGCGAACGACCTCGACTCCTTCTCCGCGCTGCACACGCCCGAAGGGCAGGCGCTGCTGGCCGAGCTGCGCGACCACGACCCGGCCGACGAGCTGGCCACCGCGACCCGGCTGCGGCGCGACCACCCGGCTCCGCTGGTCTCCGCCGCGCTGGGCCAGGCGCGGCTGCGCCAGCGCGCGGCGGCCAAGTTCGGCGCGGACGCCGCGCGCATGTACTTCACGCCCAACGGCGTCGAACAGTCCACCCGCAGCACGGTCGCCGCCCACCGCGCCACCCGTCTCGCCGCCCTCGGCGTCCGCTCGCTCGCCGACCTGTGCTCCGGCATCGGCGGCGACGCCATCGCCCTGGCCCGCGCCGGCATCCACGTCCTGGCCGTCGACCGCGACCCGCTGGCCTGCGCGGCGGCCCGCGCCAACGCGGAGGCGCTGGGGCTGGCCGACCGGATCGAGGTGCGCTGCGCCGACGTCACGGAGGTGGACACCTCGGCCTACGACGCGGTCTTCGTCGACCCGGCGCGGCGCGGCGGCCGGGGCGGGCGCGGCGGGCGGATCTTCGATCCGGAGGCGTACTCGCCGCCGCTGTCCTGGGCCGTCCAGGCCGCCCGCACGGCACCGCACGCGGCCCTCAAGATCGCGCCGGGCGTGCCGCACGAGGTCGTCCCGGACGAGGCGGAGGCGGAGTGGATCTCCGACGGCGGGGACGTGAAGGAAGCGGTCCTGTGGTTCGGCACCGCGCCGGGCGCGCGCCGCGCCACCCTGCTCCCCGCCGGTGACTTCCTGCTGGACAGCGGCCTGCCCGACCCCGAGCCGGGCCCGGTCGGCCGCTGGCTGTACGAGCCGGACGGCGCCGTCATCCGGGCGCACCTCGTCGCCGAGGTCGCCCAGCGGGTGGGAGGGCGCCTGATCGACCCGACCATCGCCTATGTCACGGCGGACGAGCACCACCCGACCCCGTACGCCACCGCGTACGAGATCACCGACACGCTGCCGTTCAACGTCAAGAAGCTCCGGGCGCTGCTGCGCGAACGCGGCATCGGCGTCGCCGTCATCAAGAAGCGCGGCTCGGCCGTCGAACCCGACGAACTCCGCAGGAAACTGAAGCTCTCCGGCCCGAACTCCTGCGTGGTCTTCCTGACGCGCGTGGCCGGCGCCCCCACGATGCTGCTGGGGCGGGAAGCCTCCGCGGCTCCCACGGCCTGACGCGCCACCCGCGCCGCCGCGGCACCCGCCTACGCCCGGTCCGTCAGCTCCTCCGCGTACACCTGCGACAGGGGCTGCGGACCGACGTACTGCTGGCAGGTGCACTGCCCCGGCTCGTACCTGACCGGCTTCTGCTCCGCGTCCCAGGCCGTCGGAACCTGCGTCACCTCATGGCACTTGCCCTGCTTGTCGTGCTTGGCGAGATGATGCGTACACCCGCAGACCGGCTCCGGCGGCCGCTGCGCCGCCTCCAGCTCCAGCCGCTCCCGCTGCGCGCTCTCCAGCCGCTCCATCTTCCGCGCGTGCCGCGTACTCATGGCCTTGCGGCCCACATCGGCGACCTTGGCGAAACCCCCCGCCATGAAGAACGCGAACACCCACCAGAACCAGTTCACAGCCTGCCCCCTCCCCGTAAGCACATATGTCAGTCACGGCCAGGGTATGACTTGCTGTCAGGGCGAGGACGGGGCAGGGCGCTCTTTCAGAGGCTCGCGAACGGCACGATGGGCGGCGTCCAGGATGCGGCCGAGTTCGGCCGCGGCGCTCCGCGCCTCGTCGGCGTTGTCGGTGACCACCGCCCGATCCTCCAGTTCCCTGAACCTGGCAGCGGTCCCGGGGTGGCGCTGGATGTGCACGTAGGCGGCCCACTGGGTCGTGAAACGCCGCAGCGGCACGAGATCGCAGCCCTGCCGGGCCTGATCGGCGGCCCGGGAGAGCTCGTGGGCGAAGGCGGGCAGGGCGGCTGGGGCGATCTGCGCCACGGCATCGTGCAGCGGCATGACGGACGCCGCAGGCTGTGGGATGAGGGGGCGCTCGGAGGCACTGGCGGTCATCGGTTCTCTCCCCGGGGCGGGATTCAAGACCGTGGCCCGGCCCGTGGCACGGGCCTCCCGGCCGCTGCCTACGAGTACAAGTTGTCCTTGCTCAGCTCATGGAAGTGGTCGTGGTCGTGACCGTGGCCGTGCCCGTGGCCGTGACCATGCGCATGGCCATGCCCGTGCCCATGCCCCACCGGACCGTGCTCCGCCCCCGGCACATGCGGCTCCGTCACCGGCAGGGAGGAGTCGGCCGGGAGGTCCCAGGAGGAGGCGGGGCGGTTGCGGGTGACCATTTCGGCGCCGAGGGCGGCGACCATCGCGCCGTTGTCGGTGCAGAGTTTGGGGCGGGGGACGCGCAGGGTGATGTTCGCGTCCTCGCAGCGGCGCTGGGCCATCGCGCGCAGGCGGGAGTTGGCCGCGACGCCGCCGCCGATCATCAGGTGGTCGACGCCGTTGTCCTTGCAGGCGCGTACGGCCTTGCGGGTCAGGACGTCGACGACCGCTTCCTGGAAGGACGCCGCGACGTCCGCGACCGGGACCTCCTCGCCCGCGGCCCGCTTCGCCTCGATCCAGCGGGCGACGGCCGTCTTGAGGCCGGAGAAGGAGAAGTCGTAGGCCGGGTCGCGGGGGCCGGTCAGGCCGCGGGGGAACTTGATCGCGTCGGGGTCGCCCTCGCGCGCGTAGCGGTCGATGACCGGGCCGCCCGGAAAACCGAGGTGCAGGACGCGCGCCACCTTGTCGAACGCCTCGCCCGCCGCGTCGTCGATGGTCGAGCCGAGGGGGCGTACGTCGGAGGTGATGTCGGGGGCGAGCAGCAGGGAGGAGTGGCCGCCGGAGACCAGCAGGGCCATGGTCGGCTCGGGCAGGGCGCCGTGTTCGAGCTGGTCGACGCAGATGTGCGAGGCGAGGTGGTTGACGCCGTAGAGCGGCTTGCCGAGGGCGTACGCGTACGCCTTGGCCGCCGAGACGCCGACGAGGAGGGCGCCGGCCAGGCCGGGGCCCGCCGTGACGGCGATCCCGTCGAGGTCGGACGCGGCGACGCCGGCCTCCTTCAGGGCGCGCTGGATGGTGGGGACCATCGCCTCCAGGTGCGCGCGCGAGGCCACCTCCGGCACGACGCCGCCGAAGCGCGCGTGCTCGTCGACGCTGGAGGCGACGGCGTCCGCGAGAAGTGTGTGGCCGCGCACGATGCCGACGCCGGTCTCGTCGCAGGAGGTCTCGATGCCGAGGACGAGCGGTTCGTCAGCCATGGGTCCGGTTTCCTTGCGCGGGGGGCGGTGAGGTGGGGGGTGCGAGGGCTTCGCCTGCCGGTCCGGGGGTGGAATCGGCCGGGGATTCGGAGGGGGAGACGGTGGTACGGCGCATGACGAGGGCGTCCACGTTGCCCGGCTGGTAGTAGCCGCGCCGGAATCCGATCGGCTCGAAGCCGAAGCGCTCGTACAGGCGCTGGGCCCGCGTGTTGTCCACGCGTACTTCGAGCAGCACCTCGGCGCATTCGAAGGCGGTGGCGGCGGACAGCAGCTCGGTCAGCAGCCGGGCGCCGAGGCCGGAGCCCCACTGGTCGCGGGCGGTGGCGATGGTCTGGATGTCTCCGGTGCCGTCGACGGCGGCGAGGCCGCCGTAGCCGACCAGGCGGCCGTCGCGTTCGGCGACGAGGTAGCGGCGGTTGGCGGCGGGCCCGCGCGCGTGCGCCAGCTCGGACCAGAACATGCCCGCCGACCAGGCGTCCTCGGGGAACAGCTCGCGCTCCAGGTCCAGGACCGGCGCGATGTCCCACCAGCGCATCTCGCGGAGTACGACGCCGTCGCGCACGCCGCCCCCGGCGGCCGTCCCCGCGGTCACTTCGGCGTGACCACCTTGTAGTTGGCGGGCACCTGCGCGTCGGGGCGGCGCAGGTACAGCGGCTGCGGCGGCAGGAGTTCCTCGCCGCGCGCCAGCTTTTCGGCGGCCAGCGCGGCGAGCGCGCCCGCGGACTGGTGCTCGGGGCCGCCGTCCCGTACGCCGGTGAAGGTGCCCGCGTACAGCAGCGCGCCCGCGCCCACCGACGGCACCCCGCCGACCTGGTCCGCGATGTCCGCGGGGCGGTCCACGGCGGGCTCGGTGAGCCGCGTGCGGGCGTCGGCGTAGCGCGCCCAGTAGACCTCCTTGCGGCGGGCGTCGGTCGCCACCACGAACGGCTCGTCGAGCCCGGCGGCGTACGCGATGCCGTCCAGCGTGCACAGGCCGTGCACCGGAACGCCGAGCGCGGCCCCGAACGTCGCGGCCGTGACGAGTCCGACCCGCAGGCCCGTGTACGGGCCGGGGCCGACCCCGACGACGATGTCGCTGACCGCGTCGAGTTTCACGCCGGCCTCGGCGAGGACGCGGTCGACGGCGGGCAGCAGCAGTTCGCCGTGCCGGCGGGCGTCCACCTGGCGCTCCTCGGCGAGGACGCGGGAGCCGTCGTGGACGGCGACGGTGACGGCGGGGGTTGCGGTGTCCAGAGCAAGCAGCAGCACGCTTCCAAGACTACGGCGCGGCGGCGGGTGCCTCGCCGGGTGCTACCGTCACCCGTAGTCACGCGCGTACGAAAGGTGGCACGGCGGTGTCCGCAAAGAGCAGCTCGATCGTCACCGCTTTGACCACGGCTGCGCTCGCCGCCGTCGGTTTCCTGGCCTACCAGGCGTCCGCCTCGGCGCCGGATCACAAAACCGCGGACAAGCACCCGTCGGCGACCGCGAGCCCGGCCCCGGGCAAGGGCAAGGGCGGCGCGGACCAGCAGAAGACCGAGGTGCCGGTGCCGGCCGACTCGGGCGAGGGCGAGCGGGTCGTCTACTCGCTGAGCGCGCGTCGGGTGTGGCTGGTCACGGCGGACGGCAAGATCAAGCGGACCTTCGAGGTCACGCCGAGCACGGTCTCCCCGGCGCCGGGGACGTACAAGGTCAACGGCCGTACGTTGAAGCTCAAGGGTTCGGACGGGGTGCCGGTCGAGCACGTGGTGCGTTTCACGATCGCCGACGGTGTGGTGGTCGGCTTCAGCGCGGCGCTCGACGGTTCGAAGCCGGACCCGAACGCGACGAAGAAGACCGGCGCCATCCGGGGATCGCGGGCGGACGGTACGGCGCTGTGGGACTTCGCGCTGCGGGAGACGAAGGTCGTCGTCGTTTCGTAGGCCTCGTCGTTTCGTAGGCGCCGTCGTTTCGTAGGCGCGGCGCGGCCCCGGTCGCCTGCGTCCGGCGCCGGACTACGCCGCGTCGCGCGCCTGTGCGCCGTGCGGGCACGGGGCGGCGTCCTGCGCCGCGGTGTCGCGCCCGTCACCCCGCGCGTCGCCCTCCGTACGGTCCTCGGCACGGGACGGCGGCTCCGGGGGCGTGGACACCGCGCTGGCCGCGGCGCACGCGGCCAGCAGCTCGTTCATCGTCGGCGACGGCTCGGCCGCGCCGTTGCGGACCGCTGCGGTGACGGGCTGGTGGGCCGACATGGATGCCTCCCGTGGCTCCTGGGCAAGCGGGCCTGGTTAGGCAGACCTAACCGGCTCTCTCTTCACCCATGTGACCACGTCCGACGCCGCCCGCGCAACATCTTCCCGACGGCTTGTCGGAAACTACGGACCGGCCGCCCTTCGGCTCGCCGCCTACTCCCCGGCCAGCACCGTCAGGTCCGCGCCCGCCCAGCGCGGGCCGACCCCGCGGACCGCGACCTCGCGCACGTCGTCCTCGTCCGCCACCTCGTCCCCGGCGTCCGCGGCGGGCGCGTCCGCGCCCACGGCGCGCTCGATGACCAGGTGCAGCCGGTCCTCGGACAGCTCCTCGACCTTGCCGTCGCCCCACTCCACGACCACCACCGACTCCGGCAGCGACACGTCGAGGTCCAGGTCCTCCATCTCGTCCAGCCCGCCGCCGAGCCGGTACGCGTCCACGTGCACCAGGGCGGGCCCCTCGGCCAGCGGCGGGTGCACCCGCGCGATCACGAACGTCGGGGAGGTGACCGCGCCGCGCACACCGAGGCCCTCGCCCAGCCCGCGCGTCAGCGTCGTCTTGCCCGCGCCCAGCTCCCCGGTGAGCAGCACCAGGTCCCCGGGCCGCAGCAGCCCGGCCAGTCTGCGGCCCAACTCCCGCATCGACTGCGGTGACTTGACGGTTACGTGCACGGTCGTCTCGGTGGCGCTCATGCGCCGATGGTACGGGGCACACAACCGGCATTCCGAACCCGTCCGCGGCCCGCGCGCACCACCAGGACCGCCGCGCCCGCGCCATCGGGCCCGGCGCGCCCGTGCCGTGGGGACCGCCTACGCCCGCGCCGAGCGTGCCGCCGCGGCCGTACCCGTGCCCCTGCCTACGCCCGTGCCGACCGGGTCCCCGCGGCCGTGGCCGCCGCCCGTTCGATCAGCGTCTCCAGCAGTCCGGTGACCGTCTCGGCACGCTCCAGCATCACCAGGTGGCCGGCGCCCTCCTCGCGCACCGACTCCGCGCCCGGCAGCAGCTCGGCGATGGCGTCGCTGTGGTCGGGCGGGGTGAGCATGTCCCGGTCACCGGCCAGCACCAGCGCCGGTACGAGGTCGAACGCCGTCAGCGCCTCGGTCTTGTCGTGCACGGCGAAGGCCGGGAAGAACTCGGCGACGACATCGATCGGCGTCGCCTCGATCATCCGCTCGGCGAACCGCGCCACCCCCGGGTCCACCTCTTTCGGCGTACCGAACGAATAGCGCTTGACCAGCCCGGCGAACAGGTCGGCGGTGGCCCGCCGGGCCTTCTCGACCAGCTCGCTCTGCGATCCCAGCGCCTTGAGCACCCCCGGCGCCAGGCGGTGGAACGCCTTGACGCCCAGCGACGGCAGCCCGAAGGCGACCTCGCTGAGCCGGCCCGCCGAGGTGCCGATCAGCGCCACGCCGACCACCCGCTCCGCGACGAACTCCGGATACTGGTCGGCCAGCGCCATCACCGTCATACCGCCCATGGAGTGCCCGACCAGCACGATCGGCCCCTCGGGCACGGTGGCGTCCAGCACCGCCTTCAGGTCCCGGCCCAGCAGGTCGATGGTGACGGGCTCGGCGCCCTCGCGCTGGGCCCGGCCGCGCTCCGAGCGGCCGTGGCTGCGCTGGTCCCAGTGGACACTGCGCACCGCGCCGCGCAGGGCGGCGCGCTGGAAGTGCCAGGCGTCCTGGTTCAGGCAGTAGCCGTGGCAGAAGACGACCGTGGGCGCCTCGGAGCGGCGTCCCAGCAGTCCCAGCAGCCGCTTGCGGCGCGCGGCGCCGGTGCCGCCGCCCTTGCCGCCCCGGTCGCCCCGGTCGTCGTGGCCGCCGCGGCCCGCCCGCCCGGCAGGGCCGTCGCCGGGCTCGTCGATCTCGTAGTGCAGCTGTGTGCCGTCCTCGGCGACCGCCGTGCCCGGCGTGCCGCGCAGCGTGCCGTACGGGCCCGCCGCGTCCAGCGCGAGGCGCGCCCGGCGCCGTATGCCCCGGCCTACCGTCAGCCGCTCGATGGCCACGCCCGCCGCGGCGCCCGCCGCGACGACGCCGATGGCGGCGCCCGCGATGCCCGCGTGGCGTCCCGCCCGCGTCCAGCCGCCTGCCGCCGTGGCCACTTCGGCCGCCGCTGCCGCCGCGTCGATCGCGGTGTCGGCGGCCGCCCCCGTCCTGTCGCTCATGTCCCGCTCCCCGTGTCCGCGCGCTCGTCAACATAGACGCGTGGCACCCGGGTACCGATCCGCGTGACGATCTCATACCCGATCGTGCCCGTCGCACGCGCCCAGTCCTCGACGGTCGGCTCGCCCCGGTCTCCCGGGCCGAACAGCACGGCCACGTCCCCCACCTGGGCCGGGTCCCCGCCGAGATCGACCACGAACTGATCCATCGCGACGGTCCCGGCGATCGTCCGCCATTTGCCCGCGACCAGCACCGGTCCGCTGTTCGACGCATGGCGGGGGATGCCGTCGGCGTAGCCGAGCGGGACGAGGGCGAGCGTGGTCGCACCGGCCGTCGTGTACCGGTGCCCGTACGAGACGCCGTGGCCGCCGGGCACGTGCTTGACCGACGCCAGCGACGCCTCCAGCGTCATCGCGGGCCGCAGCCCGAAGTCCTCCGGCACGCCCATCTCCGGGCTGGGCGAGATGCCGTAGATGCCGATCCCGGCGCGCACCAGGTCGAAGTGCGCGTGCGGGAGGCCGAGCAGCGCCGGGGTGTTGGCGTGGTGGCGCACCTCCGGGTCCAGGCCCGCCCTGCGGACCACCTCGTCGGCCTCGGCGAAGACCGCGAGCTGGGCGTCGATGGAGGGATGTCCGGGCTCGTCGGCGCAGGCGAAGTGCGACCAGACGCCGGTAACCCGTATCGCGCCCTCGGCCTCGGCGGCGCGCGCCGCGGTGACCAGCTCGGGCCAGTCGGCGGGCTGGCAGCCGCTGCGCCCCAGGCCCGTGTCGATCTTGAGCTGGACGCGGGCGGTGCGGCCGCAGGCCCGCGCCGCCCCGGTCACCTCGTGCAGCGCCCACATGCCGCTGACCGACACGTCGATGTCCTGCTCGACCGCCTGCCGCCAGGGCCCGCCGGGCGTCCACAGCCAGCACATCAGCCGCCCGGTGTCGCCCGCGGCGCGCAGCGCGAACGCCTCCTCGGGGAGCGCGGTGCCCAGCCATGACGCGCCGGCCGCGCGCGCGGCGCGCGCGCAGGGGACCGCGCCGTGGCCGTAGCCGTCGGACTTCACCACGGCCATCAGCTCGGCCCGCGGCGCGCGGTCCCGCAACGCCCGCACGTTGGAGCGCACCGCGGCGAGGTCGACGGCCGCACGGGCCCGCATGGCTGTGTGGTTCATCCACCCAGTGTCGCAGAACGGGGTGTTGGGGCACCGGGAGGCAGGTGCGCCCGGACTCTCCCATCAGCGGCCGGCGCCCCGCCCCGCACCCGGCCCCCACGGTCCGGCTCCCCCGTCAACGGCTGACGTCCCGCCACGCCTCCCCCAGCGCCCCGGCCACGTCCGTCGCCAGGATCGGCGCGCCGTCCGCGGTGGCCGCCAGGCGGGCGGCCAGGCCGTGCAGGTACGCGCCCGCGGCGGCCGCGTCCGGCGCGGGCAGTCCGGCGGCCAGGAGCGAGCCGGTAAGGCCGGACAGCACGTCGCCGCTGCCGGCGGTGGCCAGCCAGCCCGTACCGGTGGGGTTGGCGCGCACGGGGCCGCCCGCCGCGTCGGCGACGAGGGTCGTGGAGCCCTTCAGGAGGGCCGTGGCGCCGTACCGCCCGGCCAGTTCCCGTACGGAGCGCAGGCGGGCCGCCTCGACGTCCGCCCGGTCGGTGCCGAGCAGCGCGGCGGCCTCCCCGGCGTGCGGGGTCAGCAGGGTCGGCGCGCCACGGCCCCGTACCCGCGCGGCGTCCAGGAAGCGCAGCCCGTCGGCGTCCACCAGGACGGGTACGCCGGAGTCGAGCACGTCCGCCATGGCGTCGCCGTCGTCGCCGATGCCGGGGCCGATGACCCACGCCTGGACCCGGCCCGCCTTCGACGGCGGCCCGGCGTGCACCAGGGTCTCCGGGAAGCGCGCGAGGACCTCGTCGGCCGCCGGGCCGACGTACCGTACGGCTCCGGCGCCGCCACGCAGCGCCCCGGAGACGGCCAGCACCGCGGCACCCGGATAGCGCGCGGACCCCGCGACGACGCCCACGACGCCGCGCCGGTACTTGTCGCTCTCCGCCGACGGGCGGGGCAGCAGCGCCGCCACGTCCGCGTACTGCAGCGCCTCGGCCGTGGCCTGCGCGGTCGGCTCCAGGCCGATGTCCACCAGCCGCAGCGCGCCCGCGTACTCGCGGGCCGGGTCGATGAGCAGGCCCGGCTTGTACGCGCCGAAGGTCACCGTCACGTCGGCGCGCACGGCTTCTCCCGGCACCTCCCCGGTGTCCGCGTCCACGCCGCTCGGCAGGTCGACGGACACGGTCATGGCCTGCCGGGCGGCGTCGGCCAGGCGGGCCGCCTCCGGCCGCAGCCCGCCCTTGCCGCCGATGCCGACGATGCCGTCCACGACGAGGTCGGCCCGCGCGATGTCGGCGAGGGCGTCGCCGGACACCCGGCCGCCCGCCGCGCGCAGCGCCGCCAGGCCGCCCGCGTGCGCCCGGTCCGGCGACAGCAGGACGGCGCGTACGCCCGCGCCGCGCCGGGCCAGCCGGGCGCCCGCGTACAGCGCGTCGCCGCCGTTGTCGCCGCTGCCCACGAGCAGCACGACGCGGGCCCCGTACACCCGCCCCAGCAGCTCCGCGCACGCCACCGCCAGTCCGGCCGCGGCCCGCTGCATCAGGGCCCCTTCGGGCAGCCGCGCCATCAGGTCCCGCTCGGCAGCCCGTACGACATCCACGCTGAACGCAGTCCTCATGCCTCCAGTCTCACCCCGGGCGGCGGCAACATTCCCCCGGCTCGCCCGGCTCGCCCGGCCGTCGGCGCCGGACCGGGCCGGTGGCCGGGGCGTTTTCGGGCTCCTTACGGGCTGCGCGCGAACTCCGTTCAGCCCTCGGCGACGACCACCGCCGAGGCCACGCCCGCGTCATGACTGAGCGACACATGCCAGGACCGCACGCCCAGTTCCGCCGCCCGCTCGGCGACCGTCCCCCGGATCTGGAGTATCGGCTGCCCGGTGTCCAGCACCGCCACCTCCGCGTCCGTCCACCGCAGCCCGGCGGGCGCGCCGAGCGCCTTGGCCACCGCCTCCTTGGCCGCGAAGCGCGCGGCGAGCGAGGCGATACCGCGGCGTTCGCCGCTGGGCAGCGTCAACTCCCGCTCGACGAAGAGGCGCTGTGCCATGTCCGGGGTGCGTTCCAGCGCCGCGGCGAAGCGGTCGATCTCGGCGACGTCGATCCCCACCCCGATGATCATTCGACGGTCACCGACTTGGCGAGGTTGCGCGGCTGATCGACCTCGTTGCCGCGGGCCGTGGCCAGTTCGCAGGCGAAGACCTGCAGCGGCACGGCGGAGACCATCGGCTGGAGCAGGGTGGGCGTGCGCGGGATGCGTACGAGGTGGTCCGCGTACGGGACGACGGCCTCGTCACCCTCCTCCGCGATCACGATGGTGCGCGCGCCCCGGGCCCGGATCTCCTGGATATTGGAGACGATCTTGCCGTGCAGGACGGACCGGCCGCGCGGCGGCGGCACGACCACGACGACCGGCACGCCCTCCTCGATCAGGGCGATCGGGCCGTGCTTCAGCTCGCCCGCCGCGAAGCCCTCCGCGTGCATGTACGCGAGTTCCTTCAGCTTCAGCGCGCCCTCCAGGGCGACCGGATAGCCCACGTGCCGCCCCAGGAACAGCACCGTGTCCTTGTCCGCGAGGCTGCGCGCCAGCTCCCGTACCGGCTCCATCGTCCCCAGGACCTGCTCGACCTGCGTACCGATCGCGGCCAGCTCACGCACCACCGCCCGGATCTCGTCGCCCCACTGCGTGCCGCGCACCTGGCCCAGGTACAGCGCGAGGAGGTAGCAGGCCACCAGCTGCGTCAGGAACGCCTTGGTCGAGGCGACCGCGACCTCGGGCCCGGCGTGCGTGTAGAGCACGGCGTCCGACTCGCGCGGGATCGTCGAGCCGTTGGTGTTGCACACCGCGAGGACCTTCGCGCCCTGCTCACGGGCGTGCCGTACCGCCATCAGGGTGTCCATCGTCTCGCCGGACTGCGAGATGGCGACGACCAGCGTGCGCGGGTCCAGGATCGGGTCACGGTAGCGGAACTCGCTGGCCAGCTCCACCTCGCAGGGGATGCGGGTCCAGTGCTCGATCGCGTACTTGGCGATCATCCCGGCGTGGAAGGCCGTGCCGCAGGCCACTATCACCACCTTCGTGGCCTCGCGCAGCACCGTGTCGTCGATGCGGACCTCGTCCAGCGAGAGCACCCCGGCCCCGTCCACCCGGCCCAGCAGCGTGTCGGCGACCGCCTTCGGCTGCTCGGCGATCTCCTTGAGCATGAAGTAGTCGTAGCCGCCCTTCTCGGCGGCCGACGCGTCCCAGTCCACGTGGTACGCGCGCACCTCGCCCGGCGCGCCGTCGAAGTCGGTGACCGTCACCCCGTCCCGGCGCAGCTCCACGACCTGGTCCTGGCCCAGTTCGACGGCCTCGCGGGTGTACGAGATGAACGCCGCCACGTCCGACGCGAGGAACGCCTCGTCCTCGCCGACGCCCACCACCAGCGGCGAGTTGCGGCGCGCGCCCACCACCACGTCCGGCGCGTCCGCGTGCACCGCGACCAGCGTGAACGCGCCCTCCAGCCGACGGCACACCTGGCGCATCGCCTCGGCCAGGTCCCCGCAGGAGGAGAAGTTCTCCGCCAGCAGGTGCCCGACCACCTCGGTGTCCGTCTCGGAGGCCAGTGTGTGGCCGCGCCCGGCCAGTTCGGCGCGCAGGGTCGCGAAGTTCTCGATGATGCCGTTGTGGACGACGGCGACCCGCCCCGCGTTGTCCAGATGCGGATGGGCGTTGGCGTCGGTGGGCGCGCCGTGCGTGGCCCATCGCGTGTGCCCGATGCCCGTCGCGCCGGCCGGCAGCGGGCGGTCCGCCAGCTCCTTGTCCAGATTGGCCAGCTTGCCCGCCTTCTTGGCGGCGGCCAGCCCGCCGTCGGCCAGTACGGCCACCCCGGCCGAGTCGTAGCCGCGGTACTCCAGCCGCTTCAGCCCGGTGAGCACGACGTCCAGGGCGGACCGGCCGCCCACATACCCCACGATTCCGCACATGGGGGCAGCCTACGGGGCGGTCCCGGCGATACCCGCGCTCCGTCGGGGCGACCCGCGGTGTCCCGGCCACGGCCGGACCGAACCGGACCGCGCCACGACACGCGCACCGGGCGGCCACAACCCCACCCCGGGGTGAACCGGCCGCCGCGCCTGCGGACAATGGGCGCGTGCCCCTCACCACAGAGCCGACCGAGTCGCAGCACCGCCGCCGCGCCGAGCGCACGCCGTACGTCGACCTGACGCGCGCCGAGTGGAGCGCCCTGCGGGAGAAGACGCCGCTGCCCCTGACCGCCGAGGAGGTCGAGCGGCTGCGCGGCCTGGGCGACGTGATCGACCTGGACGAGGTACGCGACGTCTACCTGCCGCTGTCCCGCCTGCTCAACCTGTACGTGGGCGCGTCCAGCAATCTGCGCGGCGCCTTGAACACCTTCCTCGGCGACGCGGGCGGCGGCCACGGCGCGCAGCCCGGCACGCCCTTCGTCATAGGCGTCGCGGGCAGCGTCGCGGTCGGCAAGTCCACCACCGCCCGCCTCCTGCAGGCGCTGCTGGCCCGCTGGCCGGAGCACCCGCGCGTCGAACTGGTCACCACCGACGGCTTCCTGTTCCCCAACGCCGAGCTGCACCGCCGCGGCCTGATGTCGCGCAAGGGCTTCCCCGAGTCGTACGACCGGCGGGCGCTGACCCGCTTCGTCGCCGATGTGAAGTCGGGGAAGTCCGAGGTCAGCGCCCCGGTCTACTCGCACCTGATCTACGACATCGTGCCGGGCGAGCGGCTGACCGTGCACCGGCCCGACATCCTGATCGTCGAGGGCCTGAACGTGCTGCAGCCCGCGCTGCCCGGCAAGGACGGCCGCACCCGCCTCGGCCTCGCCGACTTCTTCGACTTCTCGGTGTACGTGGACGCCCGTACGGAGGACATCGAGCGCTGGTACCTGGGCCGGTTCCGCAAGCTGCGCGAGACCGCCTTCCAGAACCCGTTCTCGTACTTCCGCAAGTACACCCAGGTTTCCGAGGACGAGGCCCTCGACTACGCGCGGATGATCTGGCGCACCGTCAACAAGCCCAACCTGGAACAGAACGTCGCACCGACACGCAGCCGCGCCAACCTCGTCCTGCGCAAGGGGCCCGACCACAAGGTGCAGCGCCTGTCACTGCGCAAACTCTGACGCGGCCGGCCGCGCCGCCTTCCCGCCCACGAGGAGTACGCCGTGCTGCACCTGCGCCTGATCGTCCCCGCCGACCGCACGCGCGACGTCCTGCGTCTGGTGGAGAGCACCGTCGGCACCGCCCACGTCGCCGTCCTGACCGGCGCCGCCCGCGACCCGCGGGGCGATGTCGTCCTGTGCGACGTGGCCCGCGAGGCCGGTGACGGGCTGCTGCACGAACTGCGGGCGCTCGGCGTCGACCGGGACGGCGCCATCGCCGTCGAGAACATCGACCTGTCCCTGTCCGCCCGCGCCGACCGCGCGGAACGGGACGCGCCGGGCGAGGGCGCGGACGCCGTGCTGTGGGAGTCGCTGACCGAGGCCACCCACGAGGAGTCCACGCTCTCCGTCACCTACCTGGCGTTCCTCGCCCTCGCCACGATGATCGCGGCCTGCGGCGTGGTGCTGGACAACGCGATCCTGATCGTCGGCGCGATGGCCGTCGGCCCCGAATTCGGCCCGCTGGCCGGCATCTGTACCGCGCTGGTCCGGCGCGCGCCCCGCCTGGCCTGGCGCTCCCTGATCGCGCTGGTCGTGGGCTTCGCGGTGGCGATGGCGGCGACGGTGGGCTTCAGCCTGTTCATGGACGCGATGGGGCTCTTCCACGCCGAGGCGCTGACGGCCGAGCGTCCGAACACGAACTTCATCTACCGGCCGGACTGGTTCTCGTTCGTGGTCGCCGTCCTCGCCGGGATCGCCGGCGTCCTCTCGCTGACCTCGGCGAAGTCCGGCGCCCTGGTCGGCGTGGCGATCTCGGTCACCACCGTCCCCGCCGCCGCGAACGCCGCCGTCGCCTTCGGCTACAGCTCGTACAAACAGGCGTGGGGCTCCACGGAACAGCTCCTGCTGAACCTTCTCGGCATCGTGATCGCGGGCACGCTGACGCTGCTGGCCCAGAAACTCTTCTGGGCCAGACAGCATCGGCGTCGGCCGGGCCGTTAGCCCGGCGCCGGCTTCACGGTCAGCCCAGCGCCGACTTCACGACGTCGGCCAGGCGGCCGGCGACGGCCCCCGCCTGCTCGATGTCGGCGGCCTCGACCATGACGCGGACCAGCGGCTCGGTGCCGGAGGGGCGCAGCAGCACCCGGCCGGTGGCGCCCAGCTCCTTTTCCGCCTCCGCCACCGCGGACGTCAGCTCCGGCGACGTGCTCACCCGGGTCTTGTCGACGTCCGGCACGTTCACCAGCACCTGCGGCAGCCGCTCCATGACGCGGACCAGCTCGCCCAGCGGGCGGCCGGTCGCCGCGACGCGGGCGGCCAGCATCAGGCCGGTCAGTGTGCCGTCGCCGGTCGTCGCGTGGTCCAGCGCGATGACGTGGCCGGACTGCTCGCCGCCGAGCGCGTAGCCGCCGGACTTCATCTCCTCCAGGACGTACCGGTCGCCGACCGCCGTCTGGACGAAGGTCAGGCCCTCGCGCTCCATGGCCAGCTTGAAGCCCAGGTTGGACATCACGGTCGCCACGACGGTGTCGCGGCGCAGCGTCCCGGCCTCGCGCATGCCGAGGGCGAGGACGGCCAGGATCTGGTCGCCGTCGATCTCGTTGCCCTCGCGGTCCACCGCCAGGCAGCGGTCCGCGTCGCCGTCGTGCGCGACGCCGAGGTCCGCGCCGTGCTCGACGACCGCGGCGCGCAGGCCTTCGATGTGCGTGGAGCCGCAGTCGTCGTTGATGTTCAGGCCGTCGGGGTCGGTGCCGATGGTGACGACCTCGGCGCCGGCCCGGGCGAACGCCTCCGGGGAGACGCGGGACGCCGCGCCGTGCGCGCCGTCGATGACGACCTTCAGCCCGTCGAGGCGGTTGGGCAGTACGCCGACCAGGTGGGCGACGTAGTTGTCAAAGCCCTGGTCGTAGTCCTTGACCCGGCCGACACCGGCGCCGGTGGGCCGGTCCCACGGCTCGCCGGAACTGTGCGCCCGGTACGTGCGCTCGATGCGGTCCTCCAGCTCGTCGGCGAGCTTGTGGCCGCCGCGGGCGAAGAACTTGATGCCGTTGTCGGGCATCGGGTTGTGGCTGGCGGAGAGCATCACGCCCAGGTCCGCGCCGAGGGAGCCGGTCAGGTACGCCACGGCCGGGGTCGGCAGCACGCCCACCCGCAGGACGTCCACGCCCGCGCTGGCCAGGCCCGCGACGACGGCGGCCTCCAGGAACTCCCCGGACGCCCTCGGATCGCGCCCGACCACGGCCACCGGCCGGTGGCCTTCGAAAGTGCCCGCCTCCGCAAGCACGTGCGCCGCCGCGACCGACAGCCCGAGCGCCAGCTCCGCCGTGAGATCCGCGTTGGCGACACCGCGCACACCGTCCGTGCCGAAGAGTCGTCCCACTGGTGTCCTCCGAGTTGATGTACTTGGACCAGAACGTTGCGTCCAGGTATACGCCGCTGGTCCCGGATAGCCGAACGCCCCGGCAGCACGGATGGTGCCACCGGGGCGTTCGCCAAGAGCTGCGCGAGCAGCCAAGCGGCAATTAGCGCTTGCTGTACTGCGGCGCCTTGCGGGCCTTCTTCAGACCGGCCTTCTTGCGCTCGACCGCACGGTCGTCGCGCTTGAGGAAGCCGGCCTTCTTCAGCGGGCCGCGGTTGTTGTCCTCGTCCGCCTCGTTCAGCGCACGGGCCACGCCCAGGCGCAGCGCGCCGGCCTGGCCGGAGATGCCGCCGCCGGCGATACGGGCGACCACGTCGTAACGGTTGTCCAGCTCAAGAACCTTGAAGGGCTCGTTGACTTCCTGCTGGTGCACCTTGTTCGGGAAGTAACCCTCAAGGGTGCGGCCGTTGATCTTCCACTGGCCGGTGCCGGGGATGATCCGCACGCGGGCGATGGCGTTCTTGCGACGGCCGAGGCCGGCCGCCGGCTGCGGGTCGCCGAAGCGCGACGCGAGCGACTCGGAGGTGTACTCACCCTCCAGCGGAACCTCGGTCTCGGTGGTGTACTCCTCGACCTCGTCCAGCGGGGTCTCGGGGGTGGTCTCAGCCACGATTCTCCTCAGATTCGTTTCGTCTTAGGGGGTGGCCGGACTTACTGCGCGACCTGGGTGATCTCGAACGGGACCGGCTGCTGGGCAGCGTGCGGGTGCTCGGCGCCCGCGTAGACCTTCAGCTTCGAGAGCATCTGACGGCCCAGGGTGTTCTTGGGAAGCATGCCCTTGACGGCCTTCTCGATGGCCTTCTCGGGGTTCTTGTCGAGGAGCTCGTCGTAGCGCACCGAGCGCAGACCGCCCGGGAAGCCGGAGTGGCGGTAGGCCATCTTCTGGCTGCGCTTGTTGCCGGACAGGTGCACCTTGTCGGCGTTGACGATGATGACGAAGTCACCGGTGTCGACGTGCGGCGCGTACACCGGCTTGTGCTTGCCCCTCAGGAGGGACGCGGCCTGCGAGGCCAGACGGCCCAGGACAACGTCCTGCGCGTCAATGATGTGCCACTGGCGCTGGACATCGCCGGGCTTGGGGCTGAACGTACGCACGGTTAGCCTTCGCTTCTTCAGTGAATAGGGTCCTGTACTGGTCACCACAGTCGATCTCCAGCACTGGCGGCCCCACGGGTGACGCAACCCGGGTTCCTGCCGCTGGTCATCGGCCCGGTGGACCGGCGTAAGGGCCCCTCACGTGAGATAGAGCAAGCCAATACGCATAACGAACTGGCAGAATACCGGGCCGCCCCCAGCCGGGTCAAAACACGTCCCGAACCGGCGTACGATCCGCACCCTCGGGCCCCACGGGCAGCACGGCCACCGCCCGCAGCACCCGCGGCCGCACACAGACCCACGCGGTCACGGCCGCGACCGTCCACAGCATCACCGCGTCCTTGAAGGCCCTCCGGTGCAGTCCCTCCAGATGCGGCCAGACCAGCCCGGTGACCTGCGGCACGAGCGCGACCCAGAACCAGACCGTACGGGGCACCGAGCCCGGCAGGGCCACGGAGGCCGCCAGCGGCGGCAGCACCACCAGCAGGTAGTGGTCGAAGGACGGCCGGGACACCAGGAAGGCCGCGAGCATCAGCATCGCGGCGGTCTCCACGAGCCGCAGCGGCCCCTCGTCGCCGCGCCGCCAGCGCACCCAGGCGCAGCAGGTCCCGGCCACCGCCGCCACCGCGGCGACCCCGTACGCGGCGGTCTCCGGCACCCCGAACCGGGTCAGGATCATGCCCAGCGAGGCGTCGAAGGGCCGCGCGAAGCTGTCCTGGCCGTGCAGCAGGAACGGCAGCGTACGGGTGAAGAACATGCCCGGCCGCGGCATCACCAGCACCGCGAGCACGGATGTCACGGCGGGTAGCGCCACCGCCACCGCGAGCGCCCGCCACCGCCGCGCCAGGACCAGCAGCAGGAGCAGCGGCGCCAGCAGCGGCTTGAGGGCCAGCGCGAGCCCGAGGACGGCCCCCGCCGCCACCCACCGGGAGCGCAGCGCGAGGAGCAGCACCAGGGGCAGTGCCGCCACGGAGGCCAGCGTCCAGTTCCCGATGTTCACCACGTTGCGGAACGGCTCGAAGAACGCCAGGGCCGCCACCCCGAGCGCCGCCAGCCGGCTCCGTACGGACACCCGGAAGATCCGCAGCGAGACGAGCCAGCCCAGCACCACCAGCCCCACGCCCGCCACCGGCACCAGCAGCCGCAGCTTCCCGGCGGACAGCAGCGCCTCGGGCACCGCGGCGAGCACCGCGCTCGGCAGGTACAGGAACCGCTTGTCGGCGTACGGGGCGTCGCCCCGCAGCAGCGCCCGCGCGGCCTTGACCACGAAGTCGTTGTCCATGCCGACGGTGGGGCTGTGCCGGTGCACGGCGAAGACCACCGCCGACATCAGGACGGCGGCCACCCCCCACAGCGGCCAGGACGCCCGCCCGAGCAGCCACCCGGCCACCGGAGCGCCCGCGGTCCCGGCCGCGCCCCGGCCGCCCTCCTCCCCGCCCGCAATGCCCGCTTCATCCGCGCTCATGGCTCAATCTAAGAGCCGCCGCCCCCGCCCCACCACCGGACGTGCCCCGCCCGGCGGACCGGACGGGGCCCACGGGGCAGCCCCTACCGCTTGCGCGCCACCCGGCGCTCGTCCCACACCGGCTCCGCGGTCTCCCGCACCCGCCCGTCCGCGCCGAAGACCAGGTAGCGGTCGAAGGACCGCGCGAACCAGCGGTCGTGCGTCACCGCCAGCACGGTCCCCTCGTACGCCTCCAGCCCCTCCTGAAGGGCCTCCGCGCTCTCCAGGTCGAGGTTGTCGGTGGGCTCGTCCAGCAGCAGGGCGGTGGTCCCGGCCAGCTCCAGCAGCAGGATCTGGAAACGCGCCTGCTGGCCGCCCGACAGCCGCTCGAAGCGCTGCTCGGCCTGGCGCTCCAGCTCGTACCGGCGCAGCGCGCTCATCGCCTTGCCCCGGTCCTTGGCGTGTTCCTTCCACAGAATGTCCAGAAGCGTGCGCCCCTCCAGCTCCGGATGAGCGTGCGTCTGCGCGAAGTGACCGGGTACGACGCGCGCGCCCAGCTTCCAGGCCCCCGTGTGCGCCACGTCGTCCCCGGCCAGCAGCCGCAGGAAGTGCGACTTGCCCGAGCCGTTGGACCCCAGCACCGCGACCCGCTCCCCGTAGAAGACCTCCAGGTCGAACGGCTTCATCAGATCGGTCAGCTCAAGGTTCTCGCAGGTCACCGCCCGCACGCCGGTACGGCCGCCCTGGAGCCGCATGGTGATGTCCTGCTCCCGCGGCGGCTCCGGCGGCGGACCGGCCTCCTGGAACTTGCGCAGCCGGGTCTGCGCCGCGTGATACCGCGAGGCCATCACGTCGCTGCGGGACGCGTACTGCTGCATGTCCAGGACCAGCTTCTTCAGCTGCTCGTGCTTCTCGTCCCAGCGCCGCCGCAGCTCCTCGAAGCGGGCGAAGCGCTCCTTGCGGGCCTCGTGGTACGTGCCGAAGCCGCCGCCGTGCACCCACACGTCCGACCCGGCCGGGCCCGGCTCCACACTGACGATCTTGTCGGCGGCGCGCGCCAGCAGCTCCCGGTCGTGGCTGACGAACAGCACCGTCTTCTTCGTCTCGCGCAGCCGCTCCTCCAGCCAGCGCTTGCCCGGCACGTCCAGATAGTTGTCCGGCTCGTCCAGCAGCAGCACCTCGTCGGTGCCGCGCAGCAGCGACTCCAGCACCAGCCGCTTCTGCTCACCGCCGCTGAGCGTGCGCACCTGCCGCCACTGCGCCCTCTCGTACGGGACGCCCAGCGCGGCCATGGTGCACATGTCCCACACCGTCTCGGCCTCGTAGCCGCGCGCCTCGGCCCAGTCGCTGAGCGCCTGCGCGTACGCCATCTGCGCGGCCTCGTCATCCACCGTCATGACGGCGTGCTCGGCCGCGTCCACCGCCGCGGCGGCCTGCCTGATCCGCGGCTGCGCCACCGACACCAGCAGGTCCCGCACGGTCCGCTCGTCCCGCACCGACCCCACGAACTGCGGCATCAGGCCCAGGCCGCCGCTGGCGGTCACCGTGCCCCCGTGCGGCTGCAGCTCCCCCGAGATCAGCCGCAGCAGCGTCGTCTTGCCCGCCCCGTTCGCCCCGACGAGGGCGACCGAGGCGCCCTCGCCGACTCTGAAGGACACGTCGCCCAACAGCGCCCGCCCGTCCGGCAGGTAGTACTCAAGATGCCCGGCCTCCACGTGTCCCATAGCCCCGGATTGTCGCTGCCCGCCCCGCGTTCCACCAACCGGTTTAGGATGCGCGGCATGAGCTTTGGGCATGGTGGGCCGTACGGGCCCGGGGGACCGGACTCCTCGACTCCTGACTGGGACGCGCTCGCGGACGAGAGCGCGGCGCGCGGCAAGCGCCGCCGCTGGCTGTTCATCGGCGGCGGGGCACTGGCGACCGTGGCCGTGGCCGGCATCGTCGCCACCGCCGTCATCACCAGCAACAAGAGTGACAACAACCTGCCGCAGGCGCAGAAACTGCCCGACGAACCCGACGCCCCCAAACCGTCCTTCTCCGAGGTCTCCGTCCCGCCGCCGCCCAACCCGCGGGACTACATCACCGACCCCAAGAAGGACACCGCGGCCCTCACCCCCGACACCCTCTTCCCCGACAAGAACATGGTGCTCGGCAAGAACAGCTACCCCCGCAAGACCACCGCCGCCACCGACGACTGCACGGCCGGCACCCACGGCGCCCTCGGCTCGGAGCTCAAGCACAACGGCTGCAAGAAGCTGCTGCGCGCCACCTACGCGAAGGACGGCGTGGCGGTCACCGTCGGCGTCGCGGTCTTCGACTCCAAGACCGCCGCCTTCAAGGTCAAGGCCGCCAACAAGGCCAGCCTCGCACCGCTCGCGGGCGGCGACGTCGGCACCTTCTGCCAGGGCACGGCCTGCACCATGTACACCAACGCCACCGGCCGCTACGCCTACTTCACCATCGCCGGCAACCTGGACGGCTCGGCCGTCACCAAGGCATCCGCCAAGGCCCTGCAGATCGCCCGCGACGGCGGCCAGTACGCGTACAACCGCATCTGGCAGCGCGGCACGGACCAGGCGGCGAAGGCCGCCCGCGCCCAGTCCTGACGCCCGCCCGGGGCCGGCTCAGCAGCAGCCGCCCCCCGGCAGGGTCCGCTTGTTGCGGGCCTCCTTGTTACGGGCCATGAGCAGATCGTCCGCCGGATAGCCGACCTCCTCCAGGGTCAGCCCGTGCGGCCGTACGACATGCACCGCCGAGTCCCGCACCCCGGCGGCCAGCACCTTGCCCGGCCACTCCACCGGCCGGTGCCCGTCCCCCACGAACAGCAGCGCGCCGACCAGCGACCGCACCATGTTGTGGCAGAAGGCGTCCGCCTTCACGGTCGCCGTGACGATCCCGTCCGCATCCCGCACCCAGCTCAGCGTCTGCAGCGTACGGATCGTCGTCGCGCCCTCGCGCCGCTTGCAGTACGCGGCGAAGTCGTGCTCCCCCAGCAGCGCCTGCGACGCCTCGTTCATCGCGTCGACGTCCAGGTCCCAGTCGTGCCACAGCACGTGGCCGCGCAGCAGCGGGTCCACGCCGCCCGGGTGGTCGGTCACCCGGTACGCGTACCGCCGCCAGACCGCCGAGAACCGCGCGTTGAACCCGTACGGCGCCTCGGCCACCCGCCACACCCGTACGTCCTTCGGCAGCCGCCCGGCCAGCCGCCGCCGCAGCTTGTCCGCGTGCTCGGCCCACAGCTCCGCCGGCAGGTCCACATGCGCCACCTGTCCGCGCGCGTGCACGCCGGCGTCCGTGCGCCCCGCCACGGTCAGCTCGTACGTCTCGGCCGACCGCGTCACCGTCCGCAGCGCCGTCTCCAGCTCCTCCTGGACCGTGCGCCGCGCCCGCTGCTTAGCCCAGCCCGAGAAGTCCTTCCCGTCGTACGAAAGGTTCAGCCGCACCCGTACGAACCCGGGCTCCACTTCATCGCTCACGCGTGCATCCTCTCAAGCGGAACGGGCCCGCCCCCCTGAGGGAGCGGGCCCGTCCGGTGGCCTGTGTCAGGCTCAGGCGTCCTTCGACTCCTCGGCCGGGGCCTCGGCGGCCTCGCCCTTGGTGTCCTCGGCCTTGGCGGCCTCGTCGGACTCCTTCACCGCGCGCTTGGTCGCGGCCTCGGCCTCGGCAACGGTGGCCTTCTTGGCGATCTCGCCCTCGACCAGCTCGATGACCGCCATCGGGGCGTTGTCGCCACGACGGTTGCCGATCTTGGTGATACGGGTGTAACCACCCGGACGCTCCGCGAAGCGCGGCGCGATCTCCGTGAAGAGCGTGTGCACGACGCTCTTGTCCGAGATCAGCTGCATGACCTGACGGCGGTTGTGAAGGTCGCCCTTCTTCGCCTTGGTCACCAGACGCTCGGCGTACGGACGCAGACGACGGGCCTTGGCCTCGGTCGTCGTGATGCGGCCGTGCTCGAACAGGTTGGTGGCCAGGTTGCGCAGCATGAGACGCTCGTGCGCTGCGCTGCCGCCCAGACGGGCACCCTTGGCGGGCTTCGGCATGGTATTTCTCCTTCATTGCTGCACCGGCCGTATCAGGTACCGGTGTCAGTTCCCACGAGGCGGGTGCCCCGCGGAAGGTTCTTCATTTCAAGCCCGTCCGGCGCTTGAGGACGAGGCCTCAGGGCCGATCGAGCCTGCACCCGAAGTACGGCGGGCCGCCGTTCCCGGCCGACCCGCCGTACGGCGGCTCAGTACTGCTCGGTCTCCACGAAACCGGCATCCGCGTCGTCGTCGGCGCCGAAGGCGTCAGCGGCGGCGGTCGGGTCGAACCCGGGAGGCGAGTCCTTCAGGGCCAGGCCCATGCCGGCCAGCTTCGCCTTGACCTCGTCGATCGACTTCGCACCGAAGTTGCGGATGTCGAGCAGGTCGGCCTCGGAGCGGGCGACGAGCTCACCCACGGAGTGGATGCCCTCGCGCTTGAGGCAGTTGTACGACCGAACGGTGAGCTCCAGCTCCTCGATCGGCAGCGCCAGGTCGGCGGCCAGGGCGGCGTCCGTGGGCGACGGGCCCATGTCGATGCCCTCGGCGTCGATGTTGAGCTCGCGCGCCAGACCGAACAGCTCCACCAGGGTCTTACCGGCGGACGCCATGGCGTCACGGGGACGCATGGCCTGCTTGGTCTCGACGTCGACGATCAGCTTGTCGAAGTCGGTGCGCTGCTCGACACGGGTCGCCTCGACCTTGTAGGTGACCTTGAGAACCGGCGAGTAGATGGAGTCGACCGGGATACGGCCGATCTCCTGGCCCACCTGCTTGTTCTGCACGGCGGAGACGTAGCCGCGACCGCGCTCGACGGTCAGCTCCATCTCCAGCTTGCCCTTGCCGTTGAGGGTGGCGAGGACCAGGTCGGGGTTGTGCACCTCGACACCGGCCGGCGGGGCGATGTCCGCGGCGGTGACCAGGCCGGGGCCCTGCTTGCGCAGGTACATCACGACGGGCTCGTCGTGCTCCGAGGAGACGACCAGCTGCTTGATGTTGAGGATGAGGTCGGTGACGTCCTCCTTGACGCCCGGCACGGTGGTGAACTCGTGCAGGACACCGTCGATGCGGATGGACGTGACCGCCGCACCCGGGATCGAGGAGAGGAGCGTACGACGCAGGGAGTTGCCGAGGGTGTAGCCGAAGCCCGGCTCCAGCGGCTCGATCACGAACCGGGAGCGGTATTCGTCGACGACCTCTTCGGTCAGCGAGGGGCGCTGAGCGATCAGCATGAGGTGTTTCGCCTTCCAGTCTTGGCACCCGCTATTTGATGCCAGCTGCGCCGGACGGTGGCCCGGCGGTTTCTACAAGGGTACGGGCGGCACGGCGCGGCTCCCAGGAGTCGCGGCGTACCGCCCGAAAAGTGCCCGGTGCCGGGCCGCGCCGGAGCGCGGACCGACCGGCTGCGGCCCTATGAGGACCGCGCGACGTCAGACGCGGCGACGCGGATCACCTCCGCTCACGCGGAGAGCGCCACCGCTCCGGGATCAGACCCGGCGACGCTTGGGGGGACGGCAGCCGTTGTGCGGCGTGGGGGTGACGTCCTGGATCGAGCCGACCTCCAGGCCGGTGGCCTGGAGCGAGCGGATCGCGGTCTCACGGCCGGAGCCGGGACCCTTGACGAAGACGTCGACCTTGCGCATGCCGTGCTCCTGCGCGCGACGGGCGGCCGACTCGGCGGCCATCTGCGCGGCGAACGGCGTGGACTTGCGCGAGCCCTTGAAGCCCACGTGGCCCGCCGAGGCCCAGGAGATCACGTTGCCCGTGGGGTCGGTGATCGAGACGATGGTGTTGTTGAACGTGCTCTTGATGTGAGCGTGCCCGTGGGCGACGTTCTTCTTCTCCTTGCGGCGCACCTTCTTGGCGCCGGCCGTACGGCCCTTCGGAGGCATGTATTACTCCCGTGGAGGTGGTCGGTCCTGCAGGGACCGCTGAACAGCGTCCGCTGAGGACTACTTCTTGCCCGGCTTCTTCTTGCCGGCGATCGCGCGACGCGGACCCTTGCGGGTACGGGCGTTCGTGCTGGTGCGCTGACCGTGCACCGGCAGGCCGCGGCGGTGACGCAGACCCTGGTAGCAGCCGATCTCGACCTTGCGGCGGATGTCGGCCTGGATCTCGCGACGGAGGTCACCCTCGGTCTTGAGGTTGTTGTCCACGTACTCGCGGATCTTGACCAGGTCTTCCTCGGCCAGGTCGCGAACGCGGGTGTCCGGGTTCACGCCGGTGGCGGCGAGGGTCTGCTGCGACAGGGTGCGCCCGATGCCGAAGACGTAGGTGAGGGCGACCTCGACGCGCTTTTCGCGCGGGAGATCAACGCCTGCGAGGCGTGCCATTGATGTGGCTCCTGATGTATTCGGAGGTCTTCCGCAGCACCGTTCCCGTAAGACTCTGGAGCATTACGAGCCGGGTCCCCGGCCTCCGAGCCGGGGGTGTCGTCCCACGTGAGCGTGCACGTGGAGTCGGGTGACTGCGTATGTACGTATTACTGTGCGTATGCGTCGCGCGAAGATACTGCGAAATGCAGAGAGGTCGGCGTGCGTCAGCCCTGGCGCTGCTTGTGGCGCAGGTTGTCGCAGATCACCATGACCCGGCCGTGGCGGCGGATCACCTTGCACTTGTCGCAGATCTTCTTGACGCTCGGCTTGACCTTCATGGGATGTGAGGTTCTCCGGGTCAGTGCCGCCACCCCACGGGAGGGGGCGTCGACAAGATCTACTTGTAGCGGTAGACGATCCGGCCACGCGTCAGGTCGTAGGGAGAAAGCTCCACGACGACCCGGTCATCCGGGAGGATACGGATGTAGTGCATCCGCATCTTTCCGCTGATGTGCGCGAGGACCTTGTGACCGTTCTGGAGCTCCACCTTGAACATTGCGTTCGGCAGGGACTCGATCACGGTGCCCTCGATCTCGATGGCACCTTGCTTCTTGGCCACGCTTCGCCCTTCGAATCGGCTACCTTGATCGACTTCGCACCCCCGTTTACCCGACAAACAGGCACACGGATGCACGACAGCCGACGCGTCAGTCTACGTCAGCGTTCCCGAAAAGACGAATCCACGATTATTGCCCACGGACAGTGATCGTTATGCCTCCGGGCCGGGGACGCGCCGCGACCGTACGCAGGGGTCAGGCCAGCGGGTCGGGGGCGGCCTCGATGCCCAGTTCCGCCAGCTTGGCCTTGCCGCCGTCGGGGGCGGTCAGTACCAGCGGGCCCTGCTCGGTCATCGCGACCGAGTGCTCCCAGTGCGAGGACCAGCTGCCGTCGTTCGACTTGACCGTCCAGTCGTCCTCAAGGACGTGGGTCTTGGCCGTGCCCAGGTTGACCATGGGCTCGATGGCGATGCAGAAGCCGGGGACCAGCTTCGGGCCGCGGCCGCGCTTGCGGTCGACGTAGTTCAGCAGGTGCGGGTCCATGTGCATCTGCGAGCCGATGCCGTGGCCGCCGTAGTCCTCGACGATGCCGTACTTGCCGTTGGCCGGGCGCGGCTGGCGGCGGATGTAGCCCTCGATGGCCTTGGAGATGTCGACCAGGCGGTTGCCCTTGCGGACGGCCGCGATGCCCGCCCACATGGACTCCTCGGTCACCCGGCTGAGCTCGACCAGCTCCGGAGCGTGACCGGAGCCCACGAAGGCGGTGTAGGCCGCGTCGCCGTGCCAGCCGTCGATGATCGCGCCGCAGTCGATGGAGATGATGTCGCCGTCGGCGAGGACGGTCTCGGTGTCGGGGATGCCGTGGACGACGACGTCGTTGACCGACGTGCAGATCGTCGCCGGGAAGCCGCCGTAACCGAGGAAGTTCGACTTGGCGCCGTGCTCGGCGAGCACCTTGCGCGCGGCGTCGTCCAGGTCCTTGGTGGTGGCGCCGGGCACCGCCACCTCACGGGTGGCCGCGTGGATGGCGGCGACCACCAGCCCCGCCTCGCGCATCTTCGCGATCTGCTCGGGGGTCTTGATCTCCACCATGGTGGCTTACGCCTTCCTCAAACCGACTACTACGACGCTGCCGCGGCACCGGGCCGCGCCATTACACGATACGGCCGCGGTCCCGTACCCGGGCACCGCGGCCGTAAGCGCTGATCTTCGAGGGACTACTCGCCCTTGCCGAGCGCGGCCATCGCGCGCTGCGTGACCTCGTCCACCTTGCCGAGGGCCGGGATCGTGACGACCAGGTCCTGCGCCTTGTAGTGGTCGATGATCGGCTCGGTCTCCGAGTGGTAGACCTCCAGGCGCTTGCGGACGGTGTCCTCGCTGTCGTCCTCGCGCTGGTAGAGGGCCCCGCCGCAGATGTCGCAGACACCCTCGGTCTTCGGCTTGTGGTAGTCCACATGGAAGACGTGGCTGCTGTCGTTGCGGCAGATCCGGCGGCCGGCGATCCGCTTGACCACCTCGTCCTCCGGGACCTCCAGGTCCAGGACGGCATCCAGCTTGACGCTCTTGTCCTTGAGGTAGGCGTCCAGCGCCTCGGCCTGGCCCAGGTTGCGCGGGAAGCCGTCCAGCAGGAAGCCGTGCCCGGCGTCCTCCTGGTTCAGCCGGTCCTCGGCCATCGCGATCGTCACCGAGTCGGGGACCAGGTTGCCCGCGTCCATGTAGGACTTCGCCTCTTTGCCGAGGTCGGTGCCCTGGCTGATGTTGGCGCGGAAGAGGTCGCCCGTGGAGATGTGCGGGATCGAGAGGTTCTTGGCCAGGTACGCGGCCTGCGTACCCTTGCCTGCCCCAGGAGGCCCGACGAGGACGATTCGCATCAGCGGAGGAACCCTTCGTAGTTGCGCTGCTGGAGCTGGCTCTCGATCTGCTTCACGGTCTCCAGACCCACACCCACGATGATCAGGATGCTCGTCCCGCCGAACGGGAAGTTCTGGTTGGCCTTGAACAGCACCAACGCCACTGTTGGCACCAGCGCGATCAGACCCAGGTACAGCGAGCCCGGCCACGTGATCCGGTTGAGCACGTAGCTGAGGTACTCGGCCGTGGGGCGACCGGCCCGGATGCCCGGGATGAAGCCACCATACTTCTTCATGTTGTCGGCAACTTCCTCGGGGTTGAAGGAGATGGCGACGTAGAAGAACGCGAAGAAGACGATCAGCAGGAAGTACGTGACGATGTAAACCGGGTGGTTGCCCTTGGTGAAGTTGGTTTCGATCCAGGTCGCCCAGCCGGCCTTCGACCCGCTGAACTGTGCCACCAGGGCCGGGATGTAGAGCAGCGACGAAGCGAAGATGACGGGGATCACACCCGCCTGGTTCACCTTGAGCGGGATGTAGGTGGACGTACCGCCGTACGAGCGGCGTCCGATCATCCGCTTGGCGTACTGCACGGGAATCCGCCGCTGGGCCTGCTCGACGAAGACCACCAGGGCGACCATCGCCAGGCCCACCACGATGACGGCGAAGAACTCGATCCAGCCGTCGGCCAGCTTGCCGGACATCTTGATCTGCCACAGCGAGCCGGGGAAGCCGGCCGCGATGCCCACGAACATCAGGATCGACATGCCGTTGCCGATGCCGCGGTCGGTCACCAGCTCACCGAGCCACATGACCATGGCCGTACCGGCGGTCATCGTGATCACCATCGTGATCGTCGTGAAGATCGAGTCGCTCGGCACGATCTCGCTGGCGACGGGGCAGCCCTGGAACAGCGCACCGCTCTTGGCGGTGGCGACCAGTCCGGTGCCCTGCAGGATCGCCAGCGCGACGGTCAGGTACCGGGTGTACTGAGTGATCTTGGCCTGTCCGGACTGCCCCTCCTTCTTGAGGGCCTCCAGACGGGGGATCACCACGGTCAGCAGCTGAAGGATGATGCTCGCCGTGATGTACGGCATGATCCCCAGCGCGAAGATCGTGATCTGGAGCAGCGCACCACCGCTGAACATGTTCACCAGACCGAAGAGACCGCCGTTGGCGCCGGCCTGCTTCATGCAGGTGTCGACATTGGAGTAGTTCACCCCGGGCACCGGAACATGAGCTCCGAGCCGGTAGACGAGCACGATGCCCAATGTGAACAGCAGCTTTTTGCGCAGGTCGGGCGTCTTGAACGCTCGGGCGAACGCGGTGAGCACGGTGCCTCCTGCGCCTCCCGCCTCTGGAGCGAGAGGTGACGGTCTTGAGGATCGACGAATACAAAGCGGCCAAAACCGCGCAGACATTAGCCCACGCGGCGGGGGCCCGGGGGAAGAACCCCCGGAAAATACAGCAACAGTGCACGCCACCTTACCGGCGACCAGGCCCCCCTTGGAACGACCAACCGGGGATGCCCCAATACGTGGGCATCCCCGGTCAGTTGATTCACTGAACTCAGATGAGCTCGGTGACGCTGCCACCGGCAGCGGTGATCTTCTCCTTGGCGGAGCCGGAGACGGAGTCCACCGACACCGTCAGCGCCACGGAGATCTCGCCCTGGCCCAGGACCTTGACGAGCTCGTTCTTGCGCACCGCGCCCTTGGCGACCAGGTCGGCCACCGTGACCTCGCCACCCTGCGGGTAGAGCGCGGCCAGCTTGTCCAGGTTCACGACCTGGAACTGCTTGTGGGCGGGGTTCTTGAAGCCCTTCAGCTTCGGGAGGCGCATGTGGAGGGGCATCTGGCCACCCTCGAAGCGCTCCGGAACCTGGTAGCGGGCCTTCGTGCCCTTGGTACCACGACCAGCGGTCTTACCCTTGGACGCCTCACCACGACCCACACGGGTCTTGGCGGTCTTGGCGCCCGGGGCGGGCCGGAGGTTGTGGACCTTCAGCGGGTTCTGCTCCGCCATGTCAGTCGACCTCCTCAACCGTCACGAGGTGGCGGACGGTGTGCACCATGCCGCGGAACTCGGGGCGGTCCTCCTTGACGACCTGCGTGTTGATGCCCTTGAGACCAAGGGAACGCAGGGTGTCACGGTGGTTCTGCTTGCTGCCGATGATGGACTTGGTCTGCGTGATCTTGAGCGACGCCATTACGCGTTCACCCCGGCACGCGCCCGCAGCAGAGCGGCGGGAGCAACGTCCTCCAGCGGCAGACCACGGCGGGCCGCGATCTCCTCGGGCCGCTGAAGGCCCTGGAGCGCTGCGCGCGTGGCGTGCACGATGTTGATCGGGTTCGACGAGCCGAGCGACTTGCTCAGCACGTCGTGGATGCCCGCGCACTCCAGAACGGCGCGCACCGGGCCACCGGCGATCACACCGGTACCGGGGGAAGCCGGCTTGAGCAGGACGACGCCCGCAGCCTCTTCGCCCTGGATCGGGTGGGGGATGGTGCCGGCGATACGGGGGACCTTGAAGAAGTGCTTCTTGGCCTCCTCAACGCCCTTGGCGATGGCGGCCGGCACCTCCTTGGCCTTGCCGTAACCGACACCCACGGTGCCGTCACCGTCGCCCACCACGACCAGCGCGGTGAAGCTGAAGCGACGACCACCCTTCACAACCTTGGCGACGCGGTTGATTGCGACAACACGCTCGACGTAGGCGGTCTTCTCGGCAGCTGCGCCGCCGTCCCGCCGGTCCTTACGGTCCCGCCGCTCGCCGCCACCGGCACCGCTCCCGCGGCGCTGGGGTCCAGCCATTGGAATTACCTCTCTCTGTTACGTCCGCTAGCTCGGAACCGGGGCTAGAACTTCAGCCCGGCTTCGCGGGCGGCGTCGGCCAGAGCGGCAATCCGCCCGGCGTACTGCTTGCCACCACGGTCGAACACGACGGCCTCGACACCGGCGGCCTTGGCGCGCTCGGCGACCAGGGAGCCGACCTGCTTGGCCAGGTCCGTCTTGTTGCCCTCGCCACCGCGGATCGACGCGTCCAGGGTCGACGCCGACGCCAGGGTGTGACCCTTGATGTCGTCGATGACCTGGGCGGTGATGCCACGGTTGGACCGCGTCACGACCAGACGCGGACGCTCCTGCGTACCCGAAATCCGCTTACGGATGCGGATGTGGCGACGCTTGGCGGCGGCGCGCTTGTAGGCGTCACCCTTCGCGACCTTCACACCGTATGCCATGGCTTACTTACCAGCCTTTCCGACCTTGCGGCGGATGACCTCGCCGGCGTACTTGACGCCCTTGGCCTTGTACGGGTCGGGCTTGCGCAGCTTGCGGATGTTCGCGGCGACCTCGCCGACCTTCTGCTTGTCGATGCCCTCGACGCTCAGCTTGGTCGGGGACTCGACCTTGAACGAGATGCCCTCGGGCGCCTCGACCAGGATCGGGTGGCTGTAGCCGAGCGAGAACTCCAGGTTGGAGCCCTTCGCCTGGACGCGGTAACCGACACCGCTGATTTCGAGCGCCTTGGTGAATCCCTGGGTCACGCCGGTGATCATGTTCGCCACCAGCGTGCGGGACAGGCCGTGCAGGGCCTTGTTCTGACGCTCGTCGTTCGGGCGGGTGACGGCGATGAAGCCGTCCTCACCCTTGGCGACCTCGATGGGCGCGGCGACGGTGTGCTGCAGGGAGCCCTTGGGACCCTTCACCGAAACCGTGCGGCCGTCGATGGTGACGTCCACACCAGCGGGAACCTGGATGGGCAGCTTGCCAATACGCGACATTAGCTATTCCTCCGTTCCCGAATTACCAGACGTAGGCGAGAACTTCTCCGCCTACGCCCTTCTTGCTGGCCTGCTGACCGGTGAGGAGCCCGTGCGACGTGGAGATGATCGCCACGCCCAGGCCGCCGAGCACCTTCGGCAGGTTGGTGGACTTTGCGTAGACCCGCAGGCCCGGCTTCGAGATGCGCTTGATGCCGGCGATCGAGCGCTCGCGGTTCGGGCCGAACTTCAGCTCGAGGGTGAGGTTCTTGCCGACCTCGGCGTCCTCGACCTTCCAGCCGGTGATGTAGCCCTCCTGCTGGAGGATCTCCGCGATGTGCGACTTGATCTTGCTGTGCGGCATCACGACGGTGTCGTGGTACGCCGAGTTCGCGTTACGCAGACGCGTGAGCATGTCTGCGATGGGGTCAGTCATGGTCATGAATTGGCCTTCGGCCTCTCTCGCCGGGGTTTCCTGTATGCGCCATCCCTCTCCCCGAGCTGGGTCGGGACGGGTGCGGCGCGGGGACCTTCGGCGTAGTAAGTCGTTCCTGGGCGACGGGGCGCCCAACCCTTCTACCCTACGGGATCAAAGGGCGGGGCCCCGCCGAACAGATGCTTACCGAGAGACTCCGGAACCACCCACATGTCTCCTGCCGCCCCACCAGGCGCCCGCGAGGGCGCTGGTCGGACGAGCGGAAGGGGGTGTTACCAGGAGCTCTTGGTCACGCCCGGCAGCTCGCCACGGTGAGCCATCTCACGGAGGCACACGCGGCACAGGCCGAACTTGCGGTACACGGAGTGCGGCCGGCCGCAGCGCTGGCAACGCGTGTACGCGCGCACAGCGAACTTCGGCTTGCGGGCCGCCTTAGCGATCAGAGCCTTCTTCGCCACGGTCAGTTCTCCTTGAACGGGAAGCCGAGGTGACGAAGCAGGGCGCGGCCCTCATCGTCGTTGGACGCCGTGGTGACCACGGTGATGTCCATGCCCCGCTGCCGGTCGATCTTGTCCTGGTCGATCTCGTGGAACATGACCTGCTCCGTGAGACCGAAGGTGTAGTTGCCCCGACCGTCGAACTGCTTCGGGGACAGACCACGGAAGTCGCGGATGCGCGGCAGCGCGAGCGACAGCAGGCGGTCCAGGAACTCCCACATGCGGTCACCACGGAGGGTGACGTGGGCACCGATCGGCTGGCCCTCGCGCAGCTTGAACTGCGCGATGGACTTACGGGCCTTGGTGACGGCCGGCTTCTGACCGGTGATCGTGGTGAGGTCCTTGATGGCACCCTCGATCAGCTTGGAGTCGCGGGCGGCGTCGCCCACACCCATGTTGACCACGATCTTGGTCAGACCCGGGATCTGCATGACGTTCTCGTAGGAGAACTCGTCCTTCAGCTTCCCGGCGATTTCTTCGCGGTAGCGCTGCTTGAGGCGCGGCGCGTTGGTGGTGGCAGTCATCAGATGTCCTCACCGGTCCGCTTGGCAACGCGGATCTTGTTGCCTTCGTCGTCGAAGCGGTACCCGACGCGGGTGACGACCTTGTTGCCGTCCTTCTCCACGACGAGCTGCACGTTGCTCACGTGGATCGGGGCCTCGGTCGTCACGATGCCGCCGGTCTTGGAGCCACGAGCGGTCTGACCGGCCTTGGTGTGCTTCTTGACCCGGTTGACACCCTCGACCAGGACACGGTCCTCGCGGGGGAAGGCCGCGATGACCTTGCCCTGCTTGCCCTTGTCCTTGCCGGTGATGATCTGGACCAGGTCGCCCTTCTTGATCTTCATCGGTTACAGCACCTCCGGCGCGAGCGAGATGATCTTCATGAACTTCTTCTCGCGCAGCTCCCGGCCCACGGGGCCGAAGATGCGGGTGCCGCGGGGGTCGCCATCGTTCTTGAGGATGACGGCCGCGTTCTCGTCGAAGCGGATGTACGAGCCGTCCGGACGGCGGCGCTCCTTGACGGTGCGAACGATGACCGCCTTGACGACGTCACCCTTCTTCACGTTGCCACCGGGGATCGCATCCTTGACGGTGGCGACGATGACGTCACCGATGCCCGCGTAGCGGCGGCCCGAACCACCGAGAACACGGATGGTGAGAATTTCCTTCGCACCCGTGTTGTCGGCGACCCGAAGCCGCGACTCCTGCTGGATCACGTCTATCTCCTGATCGTCTGCCGGTTCCCGGCGGGGGCCTCATCGCTGAGGCCCACCGCCGAGCCTGGCGGAACTGACCTGGGGGAAACCCCCCAGGCGGTATCTATGAAAATTCCCGAACGGGAATTTCCTTACTTGGCCTTCTCGAGGATCTCGACGATGCGCCAGCGCTTGCTCGCCGACAGCGGACGCGTCTCCATCAGGAGGACGCGGTCGCCGACACCGGCAGCGTTCTGCTCGTCGTGCGCCTTGAGCTTGTTCGTACGGCGGATGACCTTGCCGTACAGCGCGTGCTTGACACGGTCCTCGACAGCGACGACGACGGTCTTGTCCATCTTGTCGCTGACGACGAGGCCCTCACGGGTCTTGCGGAAGCCGCGCTCGTTCGTCTCAGTCACATTCTTCTCGCTCATCAGGCGCTCTCCACCGTCTCGATGCCCAGCTCGCGCTCACGCATCAGGGTGTAGATCCGGGCGATGTCCTTGCGGACGGCCTTCAGCCGGCCGTGGTTCTCAAGCTGTCCGGTCGCCGCCTGGAAGCGGAGGTTGAACAGCTCCTCCTTGGCCTCGCGGAGCTTCGCAACGAGGTCCTCGTTGTTCAGCTCGCGCAGCTCGGTCGCCTTGGTACCGGCCGCCATCACGACTCACCTGCCTCGCGCCGCACGATGCGGCACTTCATCGGAAGCTTGTGGGCGGCGCGGGTCAGCGCCTCCTTGGCAACCTTTTCGTTCGGGAAGGACAGCTCGAACATCACCCGACCGGGCTTGACGTTCGCGACCCACCACTCCGGAGAACCCTTACCGGAACCCATGCGGGTCTCGGCCGGCTTCTTCGTCAGCGGGCGGTCCGGGTAAATGTTGATCCAGACCTTGCCGCCACGCTTGATGTGACGGGTCATGGCGATACGAGCGGACTCGATCTGCCGGTTCGTCACGTAGGCGGGGGTCACGGCCTGAATGCCGTACTCACCGAAGGCAAGCTCGGTGCCACCCTTGGCCATACCGTTGCGCTTCGGGTGGTGCTGCTTGCGGTGCTTGACCCTGCGAGGGATCAGCATGTCGGTCAGCCCTCCGTTCCGGTGCTCTCAGCAGCCGGAGCAGCGGCAGCGGCCTCGGCCTTGGGGGCCTCGGCAGCGGCGTTCTGCTGCGGCTTGCGGCCGCCACGGCCGCCGCGCTCGCCACCGCGACGCGGGCGGTCGTTGCCGCCACCGCGGGCCGGGCGGTTGCCCGCACGGGCGGCAGCGTTCTCGGCGCGGACCTCGGCGATGTTCTTGACGTCGCCCTTGTAGATCCAGACCTTCACACCGATACGGCCGAAGGTGGTCTTGGCCTCGAAGAAGCCGTAGTCGACGTTGGCGCGGAGCGTGTGCAGGGGCACGCGGCCCTCGCGGTAGAACTCCGAGCGCGACATCTCGGCGCCGCCGAGACGGCCACCACACTGGATCTTGATGCCCTTGGCGCCGGCCTTCATCGTCGACTGCATGCTCTTGCGCATGGCGCGACGGAAGGAGACGCGGGAGGACAGCTGCTCGGCGACGGCCTGGGCCACGAGCTGAGCATCGGTCTCGGGGTTCTTGACCTCGAGGATGTTCAGCTGGACCTGCTTGCCGGTCAGCTTCTCCAGTTCGCCGCGGATGCGGTCGGCCTCGGCGCCGCGGCGGCCGATGACGATGCCCGGACGAGCGGTGTGGATGTCGACGCGGACGCGCTCACGGGTGCGCTCGATCTCCACCTTCGAGATGCCGGCGCGCTCCATGCCCTTCGTCATCATGCGACGAATGGCGACGTCTTCCTTGACGTAGTCCTTGTACAGCTTGTCGGCGTACCAACGCGACTTGAAGTCGGTGGTGATGCCGAGCCGGAACCCGTGCGGGTTTACCTTCTGGCCCATTACCGGGTTCCTTCCTTGCTGCTGACGACCACGGTGATGTGGCTGGTCCGCTTGCGGATCCGGTAGGCACGGCCCTGGGCACGCGGACGGAACCGCTTCAGGGTCGGACCCTCGTCTACGTACGCCTCGCTGATGACCAGCGAGGAGGCGTCCGTGTGGTCGTAGTTGTGCGCCGCGTTGGCAATGGCGCTGTCCAGCACCTTGCCGACGGGCACGCTCGCGGCCTGCGGGGCGAAACGCAGGACCGCCTGAGCCTCCGTGGCATCCATGCCACGGATAAGGTCCACCACGCGGCGGGCCTTCATGGGCGTGACGCGGATGTACCGCGCCTGGGCCCTGGCTTCCATGGTTGTCCCTTCGGTGTCAGTCATAGTCTTCGCACTCCGGTCGATCAGCGACGACGCGACTTGCGGTCGTCCTTCTCGTGGCCGCGGAAGGTGCGGGTCGGCGCAAACTCGCCGAGCTTGTGGCCGACCATCGACTCGGTGACGAACACCGGGACGTGCTTGCGGCCGTCGTGCACCGCGATCGTGTGGCCGAGCATGGCCGGGACGATCATGGAGCGGCGGGACCAGGTCTTGATGACGTTCTTGGTGCCGGCTTCGTTCTGCGTGTCCACCTTCTTGCTCAGGTGGTCGTCGACGAAGGGCCCCTTCTTGAGACTACGCGGCATCTAAACCCGCTCCTAGCGCTTCTTGTTCGTCTTGCGGCGGCGGACGATGTACTTGTTCGAAGCCTTCTTCGGCGAACGCGTACGACCCTCCTTCTGGCCCCAGGGCGAGACCGGGTGGCGACCACCGGAGGTCTTGCCCTCACCACCACCGTGCGGGTGGTCGACCGGGTTCATCACGACACCACGCACGGTCGGGCGGACGCCCTTCCAGCGCATACGGCCGGCCTTGCCCCAGTTGATGTTCGACTGCTCGGCGTTGCCGACCTCGCCGACAGTGGCGCGGCAGCGGACGTCGACCAGGCGGATCTCACCGGACGGCATACGAAGGTGGGCCATGGTGCCCTCCTTCGCCAGCAGCTGCACGGAGGCACCCGCGGAGCGGGCGAACTTCGCGCCGCCGCCGGGCCGCAGCTCGATGGCGTGGATCGTCGTACCGACCGGGATGTGGCGCAGCGGCAGGTTGTTGCCCGGCTTGATGTCGGCGCCCTGGCCGTTCTCGATCCGAGCGCCCTGCACCAGGCCGCGGGGGGCGATGATGTAGCGCTTCTCGCCGTCCGCGTAGTGCAGGAGCGCGATGCGCGCGGTGCGGTTCGGGTCGTACTCGATGTGCGCGACCTTGGCCGGCACGCCGTCCTTGTCGTGACGACGGAAGTCGATCACGCGGTAGGCGCGCTTGTGGCCACCGCCCTGGTGGCGAACGGTCACACGACCGGCGTTGTTACGGCCGCCCTTGCTGTGCAGCGGGCGGACCAGCGACTTCTCCGGCGTGGACCGCGTGATCTCGACAAAGTCGGCGACGCTGGAGCCACGACGGCCCGGGGTCGTCGGCTTGTACTTGCGGATACCCATTTCTCAGTCCTCGTCCGATTCCGGACGACTCGGACTCCGTTAGGAGACCGGGCCGCCGAAGATGTCGATACGGTCGCCCTCGGCGAGGGTCACGATGGCGCGCTTGGTGTTGGCGCGCTTACCGAAACCGGTGCGGGTGCGCTTGCGCTTGCCCTGGCGGTTGATCGTGTTGACCCCGGTGACCTTGACCGAGAAGACCGCCTCGACGGCCTGCTTGATCTGGGTCTTGTTCGCACGCGGGTCGACGATGAACGTGTACTTGTTCTCGTCCAGCAGCGCGTAGCTCTTCTCGGAGACGACCGGCTTGACCAGAAGGTCGCGCGGGTCCGAGAAGGACTTGCTGGTAACGGTCGCCTCAGTCATCAGGCGGCGCTCCCTTCGAGCTCAGCGGCCTTGGGACCAGCCACGAAGGACTCGAAGGCGGCCTTGGTGAAGACCACGTCGTCGGAGACGAGCACGTCGTACGTGTTCAGCTGGCCCGGCTCCAGGATGTGGACCTGGGGCAGGTTGCGGGCGGAGAGCCACGCGGCCTCGTCGGCGCGCTCGGCGACCAGCAGCACGTGCTTGCGCTCGCTGATCTTGCCGAGGAGAGCCTTGGCGGCCTTGGTGGAGACCTCGCCCTCGACCACGCCGGAGACGACGTGGATGCGGCTGTTGCGGGCCCGGTCGGTGAGGGCACCGCGCAGGGCGGCGGCCTTCATCTTCTTCGGGGTCCGCTGCGAGTAGTCACGCGGCACGGGACCGTGCACGACGCCACCGCCGGCGAACTGCGGCGCGCGGGTCGAACCCTGGCGCGCGCGGCCGGTGCCCTTCTGGCGGTACGGCTTCTTGCCACCGCCGCGGACCTCGCCGCGAGTCTTGGTCTTGTGCGTGCCCTGACGGGCCGCGGCCAGCTGCGCGACAACGACCTGGTGGATCAGCGGAACGCTGACCTTCGCGTCGAAGATCTCCGTGGGGAGCTCGACGGTCCCGGCCTTGTCGCCTGCCGGCGAAAGGATGTCAATGGTGCTCATCGGTTACCTCAGGCCCCCTTGGCCGCGGTACGGACCAGGACGAGGCCGCCGTTCGGACCAGGAACTGCGCCCTTGATGAGCAGCAGACCCTTCTCCGCGTCAACGGCATGGACGGTCAGGTTCTGGGTGGTGACCCGCTCGTTGCCCATACGGCCGGCCATCCGCATGCCCTTGAACACGCGGCCCGGGGTGGCGCAGCCACCGATGGAGCCCGGCTTGCGGTGCACGCGGTGGGCACCGTGCGAAGCCTTGCCGCCGTGGAAGCCGTGACGCTTCATGACACCGGCGAAGCCCTTGCCCTTGCTCTTGCCGGTCACGTCCACCTTGACGCCCGACTCGAAGGTCTCGGCGGTCAGCTCCTGGCCGAGGGTGTACTCACTGGCGTCAGTGGTACGGACCTCGACGAGGTGACGGCGGGGGGTGACGTCGGCCTTCGCGAAGTGGCCCTTGAGGGGCTTGTTCACCTTGCGCGGGTCGATCTCGCCGAAGGCGATCTGGACGGAGTCGTAGCCGTCCTGGTCATTGGTGCGCACCTGGGTAACGACGCAGGGGCCGGCCTTGACCACAGTGACCGGGACGACACGGTTGTTCTCGTCCCAGACCTGGGTCATGCCGAGCTTCTCGCCCAGGATGCCCTTGATCTGCTTAGCCATCTCTACTGCGCCTCTCAGAGCTTGATCTCGATGTCAACGCCGGCCGGAAGGTCCAGGCGCATCAGCGAGTCAACGGTCTTGGGCGTCGGGTCGAGAATGTCGATCAGGCGCTTGTGCGTGCGCATCTCGAAGTGCTCGCGCGAGTCCTTGTACTTGTGCGGCGACTTGATGACGCAGTACACGTTCTTCTCGGTGGGGAGCGGCACCGGGCCCGCGACCGACGCACCAGTACGGGTCACCGTCTCGACGATCTTCTTCGCCGACGTGTCGATGACCTCGTGGTCGTAGGCCTTGAGCCGGATGCGGATCTTCTGTCCCGCCATGGCTACTTCGTAGTCCTGTCTCTCGTAACGCTCTGGGACCCGGTGCGTTGCCGTTCATCCACCGACCCACGCGGTCGGGCGTGTCGCGCTCCTTCCCGCAGATCTCCGCAAGGGTGATCCTTCGAGAAGGAAAACGTGGGGGATGAACACCCACCGGGCGCCTGGCTGAGGCACCCCGCTGCACTTCCCGGAAGATTCCCGTACTTCCGCCTCTGATAAGAGGCGACGAATACCTAGGACTCGCTTCCAGTCCTCCCGGCGGGAGGCGCGCAGCATCGGCACTCAACCGAGCAACCTGGACAGTGTGCCACACCAGCGGCGAACGCTGCCAATCGAGCGGGAGATCGTACACCGCGCCACACCGTCCGGGTGCACGGACCCGTCTCCGACGCGCCGGAACGGAACACCGGCGAAGGCCGCCCGGCCCCTCCCCTACGCCGCGATGGCCATCTGCCACTGGATGCGGGCGGGCTCCTCCGTGTGGCGGTCGTCACCCTCGACGGCGAAGGCGGCGTGCGGGAAGTCGCGGACCTGGCGCAGCCACTCGCCGACCGTCGCCGTGCCGGGTACGGGCACGACGCGGCCGGAGCGGCCCGGGCCGCGGCTGGACAGGACGGTGACCGTGAACTGGTCGGTCTCGGTCACCAGCACCACGTCGTGCGGGAACTGCGCCACGCGCTCCATCACCCCGCGCGCCGGCTCCCGACCGTCGGCCACGACCAGGACGTGGTTGCCGTGCCCGTCGGTGGTGCCGTCGAACCCGGCCAGTATGCCCAGGAACCGGTTTATGTGGCGGTTGCGCAGTTCCTCGATGACGCGCTGGCGCCCCTCCTGGAAGCCCGGGGTCGCGGCGAACCGGAACGTCAGCGCGACCCGGCCGGCCAGCGCCACGTCGATCTCCGCCATCTCCTCGCGCGTGGGGTGGGCGGCCCCGTCGTCCAGGCCGTGCGCGGCGAGCCAGCGGTTGACCTCCGACCACAGCCAGGCCTGGGAGCGCCCTACGGTCCCCTCGGCCTCCGGGAAGGGCGCGCCGCGGGCCTTGCGTGCCCCGGCGGCCCACTGGGCGACGTTCTGCCGGGAGCGGCCCGTGCGCTCGGCGATCTCGTGCATGCCCACCAGGTCGCGGTCGAGGCGGCGCACCCGCAGGCGCGGCACCGCGGCCCGCGCCGCCGACGCCGCTTCGAGGGCGGCCCGCACGGCGCAGTCGCCGGGCCAGGTGACGCTGAGCAGGTCGGCGCCGCCGGCCCGCGCGAGGAGGGCGTCGCAGCTGTCGCGCAGCGCGTCGACGGCGTCCTGGTCGTCGACGCTCGCGCCCGTGACGACGAAGGTGAAGTCGTAGTCCATGACGGCGTCCCCCTAGTCCTCCGGCAGGGTTGCAGGTCTGTTGTCGTTCGTCAACAGACAAAGCATGACAAAGCCTGGCGAACATCGCGCGGCCAACTGTCGCAAAACGAACGATCTCCGACGGCCCACCTCAGTTGACGCGACGGTCACGCTTCGCCGCGCGGCATCCCCGTGAGACTTCGGTTCGCCGCGCCACAGGGCAGGGGGCACCGGGACGCCAGGCGGTCGATCGTGCGCGCGTGCGCGGTGGCGCTGCGCGGCGTACCGGCCACGGGGATGGCGGTGCAGCGCCCCTCGCACGGGCAGTAGAGCCGCCCCCAGTGCCCGTCCTTGCGCAGCACCCACCCCCGGGCCACCCACTTCTCCAGGACCCGCCGCACGTCCTTCTTGGGGTGGTCGCCGGGCTTGATCTCGTTCGCGGCCACCCGCTCACCGCCCGTCGGCGCGTACGGACGGCCCCAGCGGCGCGCGGCGCGCGCACGGCTTCGGGGCGGGCGCCGGGCCGCCGCCGAACGGCGGCCCGGCGCGGACGACGGGGTGAGCAAGTACCACGAGAGGCTGACTCCTCCGGTGCCGACTGGACTTGTTGGCGACGCCCGCCCCCCTCGGCGCGAGCCGCCCCTCCCAAGACGGTGACGCTCCGACACCAGCACGTTACTCCAAATGACGGAAGCCTCCTCGGTAATTCGTGCGCGCCACACCCCGCGAGCCGAACTTCCACCACTCGCGGCACGGCGCGGCGCGCACTCCGCTCCCCGGCTCCGGCGCACCACCGCGCGCGCCCGAGCGCCCCGCGACCGCCGAGCGCGAAAAGAAAACCGGCCGGACGGAATGGGCGCCGCAATTGACTCCCCAGAAAAGTCCTACAGCTCACAAGAAATGGAAGCCTTCCGAATGAAGCCGGAGAGTCCGGCGACTGAAGGGCACCGCCGGGGGAATCCTGGACCGTATCGACGCGGGAGGGAGCTGCCATGACCCGATTCCGATACGGAAACGGAAACGGAAATCCCGCGCCCGCGTACGGACAAAATCCGTTCCCGGTCCCCGCGAGGGAGCGGCGGACGTGACCGGCGCGCCGGGCCCCGCCCCCGCATCCCTGCCGCCCCGCCGCGCGTCGGGTCCGTCCGGGCGGGCCGCCGCGGCCTTCGGATCGCTCCGCATCCGCAACTACCGGCTGTTCGCCGCCGGACAGGCCGTATCCCACACCGGGACGTGGATGCAGCGCATCGCCCAGGACTGGCTGGTCGTCGAGCTGACCGGCTCCTCCGCCGCCGTCGGGGTCACCATCGGCCTCCAGTACGCGCCCATGCTGCTCCTCGGCCTGCACGGCGGCCTGATCGCCGACCGGATGCCCATGCGCCGGCTGCTGCTGTGGACCCAGACCGCGCTGGGCGCGACGGGCCTGGGCCTGGCCGCGCTGGTCCTGTCCGGCCAGGCGCGCCCCTGGCATGTGTACCTGATGGCGGCCGCGCTGGGTCTGGTCTCCGTCGCGGACGCCCCCGCCCGGCAGGCGTTCGTCGCCGAGCTGGTCGGCCCCGAGCAGCTGCGCAACGCGGTGAGTCTGGACGCCGCCGTCTTCCAGACCGCCCGTCTGATCGGCCCCGCGGTCGCCGGTGTCGTGATCACGGCGGTGGGCAGCGGCTGGGCCTTCCTGCTCAACGGCCTCTCCTACCTCGCGCCGCCGGCCGCCCTGCTGCTCATGCGCACCGGCGAGATACACCCGGCCGCGCGCGCCCCACGCGGCGGCGGCCAGGTCAGGGCGACGCTGCGGCAGGTCGCCCGCGACCCCGGCCTGCTGTGGCCCATCGTGCTGGTCGCCTTCGTCGGCACGTTCGGCTTCAACTTCCCCGTCTGGCTGACCGCGTTCACCGTGCAGGTCTTCCACACCGGCTCCGGCGTGTACGGGCTGCTCAACTCCCTGCTGGCGGCGGGCGCGGTGGCGGGCGCCCTGTGGGCGGCGCGCAGCCTCGCGCCGCCGCGGCGGGTGCTGACCATGGCGGCGCTGCTGTTCGGCGCGCTGGAGACGGCCGCCGCCCTCGCCCCCGCCCTGTGGCTCTTCGCGGCCCTGCTGGTCCTGGTCGGCACGACCGGCCTGGTCGTCACCGTCACCGCCAACGCACATGTCCAGCTGACAGCCGACGCGGCGACGCGGGGCCGGGTGATGAGCCTCTTCAAGATCGCGTTCATGGGCGGTACGCCGGTGACCGCGCCGGCCGTCGGCTGGGTCACCGCGGCCTGGGGGCCCCGTACCGGCTTTCTCACCGGTGGCCTGGCCTCCCTCGCGGCGGCCGCGGGGGTCGGCCTGGTGCTGTCCCGTACGAAGGCGTGACCCCGGCCGCGACGGATTCTCCGTACGGAATTCCCGCGCACGCCGTCACGTATCCCCGTATCCGCACTTCAGTCAACCGCGTCTCCGCGCCTCCGCCGCCGCGCATGAATGGCGCCCGCATTCCGCTCGTCCGCGCAAATTCCACGCACACAAAGAAACGCAACCCGAAAGAAAAACTCCATCCGCCTCCCCCATGCACACAACCCCACGAAAACCCGAACCCGAACCCGAACCCGAACCACGCATCACCGGAGGAAAAAAACCCATGCCCCGGATGAACCCACCGCGCGAAAACCGCCCGCCGTCCCCGCACCCCGTCATCGCCGTGAGCGGACCGGCCCGCGTGGGCAAGGACACCCAGCTGCGCATGCTGGCCCGCCGCACCCCGCAGATCGAGATCTCCGCGCCCGCGGAGAAACACGCCCCACGGTGGCCCGCCCTCACCGGCACGGAGAGAACCGGGTGGTGGCTCGAAGGTGCTTCCTACCGGGAGCTGGCGGACGTCCTCGCCACTTCGTACCTGTCCCGCGCCCGGCAGCCCCAGGCCTGTGACCTGCGAGGCGTACGGCAGGGCCTGCCCATGCTGGAAGCGGCGCTGGCGGCCGTCGTCGCGGTGCGCGAGCACTGCGGTACGGCACGGGCGGCCCGTGCCGCCCGCGCCGCGCTCGCGCCGTACCGCACCGCCCTGCGCGCCGCCGAGGAGAGCGAATACGGCGTCGTCCTGCTGCACGACGAGGACCCGGCCCGCGGCGCCGCGCGCGGCCTGGCCCGCTCCCCCGCCCCCGACAGCCACCTGGAGAGCTACCAGCGACGGCTCCACGACCAGATCCACCGTCTCCTCGACGAAGGACGCTTCGACGCGGCCGTCGTCGTCGGCGACCGGTCCGTCATCGACATCCAGCACGAGCTGCGCCAGTGCCTGCACCGGCGCTACCCCGCGGTGCCGGAATGCGCGCTCTCCCGCGTACGGGTGGTGGCGCTCGGCGGCGACTGCGACCAGGCGCGCGACGCCGCGGGCGAGTACCTGCGGACCCGCCGCGGCTACGCCCGGCTGGACGCGGAACACCTCCTCGGCGCCACGGCCCCCGGCCCGGCCGGTACGCGGGCCGACGACGCCGCGAACCGGGCCGAGCGCATCGCCGACGGCCTCGACCGCTACTGCGCGGCGCACCCGTTCCTCGACCGCGTCAGCATCGAGCCCGTACGCGACCACGGCACCCTCGCCGAGCTGCGAAGGATCTTCGGCGACCGGCTGCGCGCCACCGCACCCGAACCCCTCGGGCCGGACACCGCGGGGCAGGGAGCGGCACGGCAGGGGGCCTCGGGCCGGGCCCCCGCCGCCCCCTGGGCGCAGCTGAGCCTCCAGCGGCGGCTGGACCGCCTGGCCTTCGACGCGGCCTGGACCTTCCGGCCGCCGAGACCCGTGGCCGTCCACAGCCTGGGGCTTCCGCCGTGCCTGGGGACCTACCTGCGCGAACTGCGCGGGCGGCTGACGGGCCCGCGCCCGGCCGTGGACCTGCTCGCCGTCACCGGCAGCGCGGCCCGGGGCACGTACCAGCACGGCTGGAGCGACCTGGACGTGCTCGTGCTGGCACCGCAGGACCGGCTCCCCCGGCTCCGGGGCGTACGCACCGAGCTGGAACCGGTGCTCGAAGGGGTGCGGATGACGATGACGGTGCTCACCGAGGACGAGCTCCGCGCGGGCGCGCTGCCGTCGCGGCTGCTGCACGTCCTCACCCTCAGCGGGGCGGGTGCGATCGCGCCGCTGTGGTGCGCGCCCGGCCTCGTCCTGCCCGTACCGGACGCCGTGACGTACGCGGACGTCAGTGTGCGCGACGGCGTGCGGGCCGCCGTCACCCTCCGCAAGCAGCTCCTGCTCGGCGAACCGGACCTGCGGGTGCTCTACAAGTCCACCGCCCTCCTCGCGAAGATCATGCTGCGGCTGGAGAGCGGTGCCGAGTACCCGGCCGACGACCAGGCCCTCGCCGCTTTCCACCGTCGGCAGCCCGACGGCACCGGCGAAGCGCCCGGCGACGTACGGCACGACCGCGCCGAGGCCGAACGGGTGGCCGGTGCCGTGCTGCGCGGCTGGCTGGCCACGCTCACCGCCGGGCCGGCGGCCACCCCACCGGCCGCCGGGCTCCCGTACAGCGGTGCTCCGGAGAACGGCGGTCCGCACACCGGTGCTCCGAAGAACGGCGGCCCGTATCCCGGTACTCCGAAGAACGGCGTCCCCCGCCCCGCCTTCCCCGAGGGCACCGGCCATGGCGTCAGCTGACCTCCGCCGCCCGTTCGGCTCCGGCCTGTCCCTGGCGGCGCAGACCGTCCGGGTCGGCTCCCTGTCCTGCATGTCGACGGCGCAGGAACGCGAGATGCTGTCCGCGTTCAACCGGTACGGCTTCGCGGTCCTGCGCAGCACGGAGCGCGCGGGGAGCCGTCAGGACCTGCTCGGTCTGCGGTGGCGCTTCGGCACCCCGGCACCGCACCCGCGGGCGGACGACGACGGGATCGTGCCGATCACGCCCGCGGAGCCGGTCGACGGTTTCCCCGGCTCCACCCGCTCGGAGCACCTGCTGCACACGGACGGCGCCTTCCGCGACCGCCCCGAGGCCCTCATCACGCTCCAGTGCGTACGCCCGGCCGCCCGCGGCGGACTGTCCGTGCTGGCCAGCGCCCAGGCGGCCCGCCAGCACCTGGCGCGGCACTTCCCGGGGCGGTGGCAGGCGCTGACGGAGCCCGACGCGCTGACCATCACCCGTACCGGCCGGACCAGCACGCAGCCGCTGTTCCGGCACCGCGGCGGCGTCTGCGGCCTGAAGTTCCGGATGCCGGACGGCATGTCGCGGGTCGTGCCGCGCCCGGACGTCCGGGACCAGTTCGCGGAGCTGTGCCGCTTCTTCGCCGCCCCCGCGAACCGGCTGGCCTTCAAGCTCGCCCCCGGCGACGTGCTGATCGCCGACAACTCGGCCGTCGTCCACGGCCGGACGACCATCCCCGCCGGCGAGCCCCGCATGCTGCGCCGTCTCAACTTCGACGCCACGGGGCCGACCTGCGCCCGTATGGTCTTCGGCTTCCCCGCGGCCCCGGCCGCACGGTGACGGCACACGGCCACGCGGTGACGGCGCCCGGCCACGCGGTGACGGCGCCCGGCCGAAAACACACCCGCCGCCCCCACCGACAGCTCCGCCGACGCGCCTCTCCCGGAACCGACCGGCGTCCGGCCGACCGGCGTCCGGTGCACCGGCGTCCGGTGGACCGGCCGACGGTGGACCGGCCGACGGTGCCCCCGCCCCTAAAAGACCAAAGGACCGGGGGGAAATTACCCAACCCTCCCCTACCGTCCCCGTTGTCACCCACCTGGGTGATCAGGAGGCGGAATGGTGGCTTCCGCCGGGCCGGAGGGTGCACTCTCAGCCACAGCGGCATCCGCGCCGCAAAAGCCCCCGTCATATGCAAATGGCCCTCGACCGGGACTGACATCCCGAGCGAGGGCCCGCCCGCCTGGAAGCACGAACTTCCGGCGGACCTGACCACCAAGGAAGAAGACCCTTCCCGATGGACGACCTGCAGCCTAGTACCCAAGAACGCCCCTGTGACCCGGTTCGCCGATACGCCACCGGTCTGCGCAAGATCAGCGGCAGCCGCCCCAAGCGCTACGTGATCATCGGCAACCACCTCGCGCAGCACCGCGAGCTGTCCGCGATGGCGATCGGCATCGCGACGTACATCCTGTCCCTGCCGGACGGCTCCCCGGTCGACATCGTGACCCTGGCCAAGCGCTTCCCCGAAGGCCGCGAACGGATCGCCGCCGCCCTGCGCCAACTGGAGGACCGCGGCTACATCGAGCGGGCCAGGCAGCGGGGCGACCGGGGCAGGTTCCGCACCGTCACGTACGCGTACGCGAACCCGGAGACCCCCGACGAGCCCCCCGACAACACCCCCACGACGCCCACCACCACCCCCGCCACAAACCTCCCGCCCCAGCCCCAGGCCCCACCCCCGATCCCGAAACCCCGCACCACTCCACCCCCGCCCGCAGCCCCACCCCCTGCTCCCGCCTCCCGACCCCGCGCACCCGGCACCCCCGCCCTCCTCGCCCCCACCCCCCTCGACCTCGCCGAGCTGACCTACCGCGGCTTCGTCCAGGCCCCGCCCCGGCCCGCACCCGAACCGCCCCCGGCCACCCCCGCGCAGCCGTCCCCCAAGCCCTCAGCGGCCGCCTTGGACGTCCTGTCGGGCCTCCGCGCGGACGATCCCCGCCTGCTGCTCTCCCAACGCGACGTACACCGGCTCGCGCCGAGCGTCGCCCGCTGGCTGGAGCGAGGCGTCTCCCCCGAGTCCGTACGCCGCGCTCTCACCGCCGACCTGCCGCCCCGCGTCAAGATCCCGGCGGCCTTCGTCGCCCACCGGCTCGACGACCTTCTGCCTCCCCCGCTCCCCGAGCCCCCGGCACAGCCACACGTCCTGCCCCTGCGGAACTGCCCGGAATGCGACCTGGCCTTCCGATCCGCACACGCGGACCTCTGCAACCCCTGCCTACGCCGAACGGGAGCCCCCGCCTAGGCGCCGCTCCGGGCACCGTCCCGCGGCCGGGCCTCCGCCGGCCGAGCCCCGTACCTCCGAAAGGCCCGGACAGCACCCGGGTGCCACTGCCCACGCTCCACCGGCAGCACCTCAGCCGACCACCCGGCCGACCGGGCCACACCGAGCGCGTACTCCGCCCCTGCCCGCCCACGGAACGACTTCGTCCCGCCCCGCTCACCGCCCCTGCACAACCGCCTGCGGGCTCCGCTCCGTGTCGCCGCCCGGCACCGGCTCCGAGGCGTCCGTGCCCAGGGCGACGATCCGGTTGTTCGCGTCCACGTGGACGACGCGCGGGCGCAGCGCGCGGGCCTCGGCGTCGTCCACCTGGGCGTAGCTGATGAGGATCACCAGGTCGCCGGGGTGGACGAGGTGCGCGGCGGCGCCGTTGATGCCCAGGACGCCGGAGCCGCGTTCGCCCTCGATGATGTACGTCTCCAGGCGGGCACCGTTGGTGATGTCGACGATGTGGACCAGCTCGCCGGGCAGCAGGTCGGCGGCGTCCAGGAGGTCGGCGTCGACCGTGACCGAGCCGACGTAGTGCAGGTCGGCCTGGGTCACGGTGGCACGGTGGATCTTGGACTTGAACATGGTGCGCTGCACGGTGTCACTCCCGGGAGAAGGGTCGCGTCCTCGGCGGGTACGCGCCGATCCGCTCATGCTAGGCAGCCGCGCTGTGCAGCAGAAGGGACCGGGGCCCGCAGTTGAACACCCGCCCCGGCCCTGAACAGCGAGAGGCACCGACCGGCAGAGCTCCGCACAGCGACGGCCCCCGAACAGCGAGAAGCCCCGCTCACCCGAAGGTGAGCGGGGCTTCTCTGAGCGCTCAGAAGAGCTGCCGGGTCTCCCCGACCGTCAAGGACTTACTTGACGATCTTGGTGACCTGGCCGGCGCCGACGGTCCGGCCACCCTCACGGATGGCGAACTTCAGGCCTTCCTCCATGGCGACCGGCTGGATCAGCTGGACCGACATCTCGGTGTTGTCGCCCGGCATGACCATCTCGGTGCCCTCGGGGAGGGTCACGACGCCGGTCACGTCGGTGGTACGGAAGTAGAACTGCGGGCGGTAGTTGTTGAAGAACGGGGTGTGGCGGCCACCCTCGTCCTTCGACAGGATGTACGCCTGCGCCTCGAACTCCGTGTGCGGGGTGACCGAGCCCGGCTTGATGATGACCTGGCCGCGCTCGACGTCCTCGCGCTTGATGCCGCGGAGCAGCAGACCGACGTTCTCACCGGCCTGGCCCTCGTCGAGCAGCTTGCGGAACATCTCGATGCCGGTGACCGTGGTGGTGGTCTTCTCGGTCTTGATGCCGATGATGTCGACGGTCTCGTTGACCTTGAGGACACCACGCTCGATACGACCGGTGACGACGGTGCCACGGCCGGTGATCGTGAAGACGTCCTCGATCGGCATCAGGAACGGCTTGTCGACGTCACGCTCGGGCTGCGGGATCGCCTCGTCGACGGCGGCCATCAGCTTGAGGACGGAGTCGCCCCACTCCTTGTCGCCCTCGAGCGCCTTGAGCGCCGAGACCTTGACGACCGGAACGTCGTCGCCCGGGAACTCGTACTCGGAGAGGAGCTCACGGACCTCGAGCTCGACGAGCTCCAGGATCTCCTCGTCGTCCACCATGTCGGCCTTGTTCAGGGCGACGACGATGTAGGGCACGCCGACCTGGCGGGCCAGGAGCACGTGCTCCTTGGTCTGCGGCATCGGGCCGTCGGTCGCCGCGACCACGAGGATCGCGCCGTCCATCTGGGCGGCACCGGTGATCATGTTCTTGATGTAGTCCGCGTGACCGGGGCAGTCAACGTGGGCGTAGTGACGGTTCTCCGTCTGGTACTCGACGTGCGCGATCGAGATGGTGATACCGCGCTGGCGCTCCTCGGGCGCCTTGTCGATCATGTCGAAGGCCGAGGCCTCGTTCAGGTCCGGGAACGCGTCGTGCAGCACCTTGGTAATGGCGGCCGTGAGGGTCGTCTTACCGTGGTCGATGTGACCGATGGTGCCGATGTTGACGTGCGGCTTAGTCCGCTCGAACTTCGCCTTCGCCACTGGGTCCTCCTGAAGTGGTTCTGTACGCCTTACTCATCGGCGCCAGGTGATCTTTGCTGGGATGCCGGCCGCCGGGGCCCCCTCGCGGGTGGCGGGGACGGGCCCCGGCAGACGGTGTCAAGCCTAAAGCGTCTTGCGACTCGTGCGAGCCGGTACTACTCGCCCTTGGCCTTCGCGATGATCTCCTCGGCGACGTTCCGCGGAACCTCGGCGTAGGAGTCGAACTGCATCGAGTAGCTTGCGCGACCCGAGGTCTTGCTGCGGAGGTCTCCGACGTAGCCGAACATCTCCGAGAGCGGAACCAGGCCCGTGACGAGCTTGGCGCCGTGGCGGTCCTCCATGGACTGGATCTGACCGCGACGCGAGTTGATGTCGCCGATGACGTCACCCATGTAGTCCTCGGGCGTCGTCACCTCGACCTTCATCATCGGCTCCAGCAGGGCCGGGCTGGCCTTGCGGGCGGCCTCCTTGAAGGCCATCGAACCGGCGATCTTGAAGGCCATCTCCGAAGAGTCGACCTCGTGGAACGCGCCGTCGAGGAGCACGACCTTGACGCCGGTCAGCGGGTAGCCGGCGAGCACGCCGAACTCCATGGCCTCCTGGCAGCCCGCGTCCACGGACGGGATGTACTCCCGCGGGATACGGCCACCGGTGACCTTGTTCTCGAACTCGTACCCGTCGCCCTCAAGCGGTTCGAGCGCGATCTGCACCTTCGCGAACTGGCCGGAACCACCAGTCTGCTTCTTGTGCGTGTAGTCCAGACGCTCCACCGGCTTGCGCAGGGTCTCGCGGTACGCGACCTGCGGCTTGCCGACGTTGGCCTCGACCCGGAACTCGCGCTTCATACGGTCGACCAGCACGTCGAGGTGCAGCTCGCCCATACCCGCGATGATGGTCTGACCGGTCTCCTCGTCCGTGTGGACCTGGAAGGACGGGTCCTCCTCGGCGAGACGCTGGATGGCGACACCCAGCTTCTCCTGGTCGCCCTTGGACTTGGGCTCGATGGCGACCTGGATGACCGGGGCCGGGAACTCCATCGACTCCAGGATGACCTGGTTCGACGGGTCGCAGAGGGTCTCACCGGTGGTGGTCTGCTTCAGACCCATGACGGCGACGATGTCGCCGGCACCCACCGAGTCGATCTCCTCACGCTTGTTCGCGTGCATCCGGTAGATCTTGCCGATGCGCTCCTTCTTGCCCTTCACCGAGTTGGTGACCTGCGAGCCGGCCTCAAGGCGGCCCGAGTACACCCGGATGAAGGTGAGCTTGCCCAGGTGGGGGTCGCTCGCAATCTTGAACGCGAGAGCGGCCAGCGGCTCGTCCTCGGAGGGACGGCGCGTGATGACCTGCTCGGCGTCGTTGACCGCGTGGCCGTCGATGCCCTCGACGTCCAGCGGCGACGGCAGGTAGCGCACGACCGCGTCGAGCAGGGGCTGCACGCCCTTGTTCTTGAAGGCGGTACCGCAGAACACGGGGGTGACGGTGACGTCGCCGCCCTTGCCCGAGTTGATGGTGATACGGCGGATCGCCGCGTGCAGCTGGTCCACGGTGGGCTCCTGGCCCTCCAGGTACAGCTCCATCATCTCTTCGTCGTTCTCGGCGACGGCCTCCAGCAGCTTCCCGCGCCACTCGTCGGCGGCCTCGGTGTGCGTGGCCGGGATGTCGACGGTGTCGTACATCTCGCCCTTGGCGGCCTCGGCGGACCAGACCAGCGCCTTCATGGAGACGAGGTCGATGACGCCCTTGAAGTCCGCCTCGGTGCCGATCGGCAGCTGCATCACGATCGGGGTCGCGCCCAGGCGGTCCACGATCATGTCGACGCAGCGATGGAACTCCGCACCGGTGCGGTCGAGCTTGTTGACGAAGCAGATACGCGGCACGCCGTAGCGGTCCGCCTGGCGCCAGACGGTCTCGGACTGCGGCTCAACACCGGCAACGCCGTCGAACACCGTCACCGCACCGTCGAGCACGCGCAGCGAACGCTCCACCTCGACGGTGAAGTCGACGTGGCCCGGGGTGTCGATGATGTTGATGGTGTGGTCGACGTTGTTCAGCGGCCAGTGGCAGGTCGTCGCGGCAGACGTGATCGTGATGCCGCGCTCCTGCTCCTGCTCCATCCAGTCCATCGTGGCAGCGCCGTCGTGGACCTCACCGATCTTGTACGAAACACCGGTGTAGAACAGGATCCGCTCGGTGGTGGTCGTCTTGCCCGCGTCGATGTGGGCCATGATCCCAATGTTGCGGACCTTGGCCAGGTCAAGCGAAGTGGTGGCCATAGTGGCTCAATCTTCTCTCGGTCTCGATGTGGGTAGCGACTACCAGCGGTAGTGCGCGAAGGCCTTGTTGGACTCGGCCATCTTGTGGGTGTCCTCACGCTTCTTGACCGAAGCGCCGAGGCCGTTCGAGGCGTCCAGCAGCTCGTTCATGAGGCGCTCGGTCATGGTCTTCTCGCGGCGGGCGCGGGAGTAGCCCACGAGCCAGCGCAGCGAGAGCGTGGCGGCACGGCCGGGCTTGACCTCGACCGGGACCTGGTAGGTCGCGCCACCGACACGGCGGGACTTGACCTCAAGGGTCGGCTTGATGTTCTCCAGCGCGCGCTTGAGCGTGATGACCGGGTCGTTGCCGGTCTTCTCGCGCAGACCCTCCATGGCGCCGTAAACGATGCGCTCGGCGGTGGAGCGCTTGCCGTTCAGCAGAACCTTGTTGATGAGGGAGGTCACCAGAGGAGAGCTGTAGACCGGGTCAATGATGACCGGGCGCTTCGGGGCGGGGCCCTTACGAGGCATTCTTACTTCTCCTTCTTGGCGCCGTAGCGGCTGCGAGCCTGCTTGCGGTTCTTGACGCCCTGCGTGTCGAGGGAGCCGCGGATGATCTTGTACCGAACACCCGGCAGGTCCTTCACACGGCCGCCACGCACGAGCACGATCGAGTGCTCCTGCAGGTTGTGGCCCTCACCCGGAATGTAAGCGGTGACCTCGATGCCGCTGGTCAGACGCACACGCGCGACCTTACGCAGGGCCGAGTTCGGCTTCTTCGGGGTGGTCGTGAAAACACGCGTGCAGACGCCGCGGCGCTGGGGCGAACCCTCCAGTGCGGGCGTCTTGTTCTTCTCGACCTTGTCCTGCCGGCCCTTGCGGACCAGCTGCTGGATCGTAGGCACCGTTTCTCCGGTTTCTGTGTGCCAGTCTCGGTAAAGCTAACCTGGAACAATCCCCGACCCACGCGGTCGGGTGTGTCGAATACTGCAGACCCCTCGCTGGAACGAGGACGGCGGCAGATTGCGGTGTCGAGACCCGGCTTCCGTGCGGACGCTTGCACGCACGGCAGCACGAGGACACCCCAGGCACAAGGTCAGAGCGTACCTACCGCATGGGCTGCGGTCAAAACAAATGCACACGCGAAGGACACGCCGGACTCCCCCGGCGCTGCGGCCACCGTAGTGCGATCAGGGGCCGTACGGAAGAAGGCTCCACCATCGCTGCACGCGCCGTGGCGGGCGCCGTGAGGGGTGTCGGGCCCTTCTGCGGGACCTACCGTACCCCCGCGTGCCGGAGCCTTTGTACGCCCCCGCCGCGCCCTCAGAGGTGCGCGATCCCCACCATCACCATGAAGACGAAGAACAGCAGCCAGCCGCCGATGCCGAGCCAGCCCAGGATCAGCCCGGCGACCGCCTGACCGTCCCCGCGCTCGCCCGTGCGGCGGATCTCCGCCCGCGCCTTGTGCCCCAGGATGACCGCAGGTATGGACGTCAGCCCCCAGGTCACCGGCGTGAGGATGCCGCAGACCAGGGCGCCCGTCGCCGAGCCGTTCGTGGGCGCCACCACCGGCATCGGCGCCGGCATGAACGCCGGGGGCACCGCCGGACGGGGCGCGAACTGCGACTGCGGCACCGGCCCCTGCGGCAGGTCCGCCACCAGCATCTGGAGCTCGCCGTGGGTCAGCGCCTGATAGGCGCGGCCGATCCGCTGCTCGTACTCCTCCTGGGGAAGCCGGCCCTCGGCGAACCCGGCCTTCAGCACGTCCACCGCACGCTCGCGATCGGCGTGCGAGGCACGCATCGCCGGAGCCTGACCGGAACCCTGCACCGGCTGCCCGCCTTGCCACGGCGCCGGCTGCCCACCCTGCCACGGCTGGAACGCCACCCTGAGCACCTCCCCCACATTAGGCAGTACACCCATCATTCAGTACGCGCCGGCCGAGCGCACGGTTCCCCGGGCGACGAATCCGCGGCGCGCCACCGCACCATCCCGGCCACCCGCGCACGGCCACGCGGCCCGTACGCACCGCCCCGCGGCCCGCGAACACCGCAGGGCGGCCACCCGAGTGGGTGGCCGCCCTGCGGTTACAGTGCGTGTCCGGTACGGCCCGTCAGGCCGACCGGGCCCTTACTGGTTGTACGGACCGTAGTCGTAGTCCTCCAGCGGGACCGCCTGGCCGGAGCCGGTGCCGAAGGGCGAGTAGTCGATGTCGTCGTAACCGACGGCCGAGTACATCGCGGCCTTGGCCTCCTCGGTGGGCTCCACCCGGATGTTGCGGTAGCGGGACAGGCCCGTACCGGCCGGGATGAGCTTACCGATGATGACGTTCTCCTTGAGGCCGATCAGGGAGTCCGACTTGGCGTTGATCGCCGCGTCGGTCAGCACCCGGGTCGTCTCCTGGAAGGACGCCGCCGACAGCCAGGACTCGGTGGCCAGCGAAGCCTTGGTGATACCCATCAGCTGCGGACGGCCGGAGGCGGGGTGACCGCCCTCCTGGACCACACGACGGTTCTCGCCCTCGAACTTCGTACGCTCCACCAGCTCGCCCGGCAGCAGCTCCGCGTCGCCGGACTCGATGATCGTCACACGGCGCAGCATCTGCCGGATGATGATCTCGATGTGCTTGTCGTGGATCGCCACGCCCTGGTTGTTGTAGACCTTCTGGACCTCGCCGACCAGGTGGACCTGGACGGCGCGCTGGCCCAGGATGCGCAGCACGTCGTGCGGGTTGACGGCACCCACGGTCAGCGCTTGGCCGACCTCGACGTGGTCACCCTCGCCCACCAGCAGACGGGCACGCTTGGAGACGCCGTACGCCGTCTCGTCGCTGCCGTCGTCCGGCGTGACGACGACCTTCTTGGTCTTCTCCGTCTCCTCGATCCGCACGCGGCCGGCGGCCTCGGAGATCGGGGCGACACCCTTGGGCGTACGGGCCTCGAAGAGCTCGACGACACGCGGCAGACCCAGGGTGATGTCGTCACCGGCCACACCACCGGTGTGGAAGGTACGCATCGTCAGCTGGGTGCCGGGCTCACCGATGGACTGGGCGGCGATGATGCCGACCGCCTCACCGATGTCGACCAGCTTGCCGGTGGCCAGCGAGCGGCCGTAGCAGAAGGCACAGGTGCCGACCGCGGACTCGCAGGTCAGGACCGAGCGGGTCTTGACCTCCTCGACGCCGTGCGCGACCAGCTGGTCGATGAGCACGTCGCCCAGGTCGACGTTGGCGGGGCCGATGACCTTGCCGTCGACGACGACGTCCTCGGCCAGCATCCGCGCGTACACGGAGGACTCGACGTCGTCCGCCTTGCGCAGCACACCGTCGGCGCCCTTGCTGGCGATCCGCAGCTTCAGACCGCGCTCGGTGCCGCAGTCCTCCTCGCGGATGATGACGTCCTGCGAGACGTCCACGAGACGACGGGTCAGGTAACCCGAGTCGGCGGTACGCAGGGCGGTGTCCGCGAGACCCTTACGGGCACCGTGGGTGGAGATGAAGTACTCCAGCACGGACAGACCCTCGCGGAACGACGCCTTAATGGGCCGCGGGATGGTCTCGTTCTTCGCGTTCGACACCAGACCACGCATACCGGCGATCTGCCGCATCTGCATCATGTTTCCTCGGGCACCCGAGTCAACCATCATGAAGATGGGGTTCGTCTTGGGGAAGTTCTCGTTCATCGCCTCGGCGACCTCGTTGGTCGCCTTGGTCCAGATGTTGATCAGTTCCTGAGTGCGCTCGTCCTTGGTGATCAGACCGCGCTCGTACTGCTTCTGGACCTTCTCGTCCTGGGCCTCGTAGCCCGCGACGATGGCCTTCTTGGCCTCCGGCACGACGATGTCCGAGACCGCGACGGTGACACCGGAACGGGTCGCCCAGTGGAAACCGGCCGCCTTCAGGTTGTCGAGCGTCGCCGCCACGATGACCTTCGGGTAGCGCTCGGCCAGGTCGTTGACGATCGCGGAGAGCTGCTTCTTGCCCACCGAGTAGTCGACGAACGGGTAGTCCTCGGGCAGCAGCTCGTTGAAGAGCGCGCGGCCCAGGGTCGTACGCAGCCGGAAGCTGTCACCCTGCTGCCACTCCGGCTCACCCTCCTCCTGCACCGGCGGGGTCCAGCCGCGGGGCGGAACGGTGCCGATCGGGAAGCGGATGTCGACCTTCGCCTGGAGCGAGAGCTCCCGGTTGTCGAAGGCCATGATCGCCTCGGCGACCGAGCCGAAGGACCGGCCCTCGCCGATGACCTTGCGCTCCGCCTCGTCGGTGGTGAGGAAGAACAGACCCAGCACCATGTCCTGGGTCGGCATGGTGACCGGACGGCCGTCGGCCGGCTTGAGGATGTTGTTCGAGGACAGCATCAGGATGCGGGCCTCGGCCTGCGCCTCCGCGGACAGCGGCAGGTGCACGGCCATCTGGTCACCGTCGAAGTCCGCGTTGAACGCGGTACACACGAGCGGGTGAATCTGAATGGCCTTGCCCTCGACCAGCTGCGGCTCGAAGGCCTGGATGCCGAGGCGGTGCAGGGTGGGCGCACGGTTCAGCAGAACCGGGTGCTCCGCGATGACCTCTTCGAGGACGTCGTAGACGACCGTGCGGCCGCGCTCGACCATCCGCTTCGCGCTCTTGATGTTCTGCGCGTGGTTCAGGTCGACCAGGCGCTTCATCACGAACGGCTTGAAGAGCTCCAGCGCCATGGCCTTCGGCAGACCGCACTGGTGCAGCTTCAGCTGCGGACCGACGACGATCACGGAACGCGCGGAGTAGTCCACACGCTTACCGAGCAGGTTCTGACGGAAACGGCCCTGCTTACCCTTCAGCATGTCGCTGAGGGACTTCAGCGGACGGTTGCCGGGGCCCGTCACCGGGCGACCACGACGGCCGTTGTCGAAGAGGGCGTCGACCGCCTCCTGGAGCATCCGCTTCTCGTTGTTCACGATGATCTCGGGCGCGCCGAGGTCGAGAAGCCGCTTCAGGCGGTTGTTGCGGTTGATCACACGGCGGTACAGGTCGTTCAGGTCGGAGGTCGCGAAGCGGCCACCGTCCAGCTGCACCATCGGACGCAGGTCCGGCGGGATGACCGGGATGCAGTCCAGCACCATGCCGTTGGGGCTGTTGCGGGTCTGCAGGAACGCGGAGACGACCTTCAGGCGCTTGAGCGCGCGGGTCTTCTTCTGGCCCTTGCCGGTACGGATGATCTCGCGGAGCTTCTCGGCCTCTTCGTCCAGGTCGAAGGACTCCAGGCGCTTTTGCAGCGCCGCGGCGCCCATGCCGCCCATGAAGTACGTGCCGAAGCGGTCGCGCAGCTCGCGGTAGAGCAGCTCGTCGCCCTCCAGGTCCTGGACCTTGAGGTTCTTGAAGCGGTTCCACACCTCGTCGAGACGGTCGATCTCGCGCTGCGCGCGGTCGCGCAGCTGCTTCATCTCACGCTCGGCGCCCTCGCGCACCTTGCGGCGCACGTCCGCCTTGGCGCCCTCGGCCTCCAGCTCGGCCAGGTCGGTTTCGAGCTTCTTGGCGCGGGCCTCCAGGTCGGCGTCGCGGCGCTGCTCGATCTGCTGGCGCTCGACGGAGACGTGCGCCTCCAGCGAGGGCAGGTCGCGCGTACGGCGCTCCTCGTCCACCCACGTGATCATGTAGGCGGCGAAGTAGATGACCTTTTCCAGGTCCTTCGGGGCGAGGTCGAGCAGGTAGCCCAGCCGCGACGGAACGCCCTTGAAGTACCAGATGTGCGTGACGGGCGCGGCCAGCTCGATGTGGCCCATCCGCTCACGGCGCACCTTGGCGCGAGTGACCTCGACGCCGCAGCGCTCGCAGATGATGCCCTTGAACCGGACACGCTTGTACTTGCCGCAGTAGCACTCCCAGTCCCGGGTCGGACCGAAGATCTTCTCGCAGAAGAGCCCGTCCTTTTCCGGCTTGAGGGTGCGGTAGTTGATGGTCTCCGGCTTCTTGACCTCACCGTGGGACCACTGTCGGATGTCGTCCGCGGTCGCCAGGCCGATCCGCAGCTCGTCGAAGAAGTTGACGTCGAGCACTGTCGTCAATCCCTCTTTCAGGGTCGTGCCCTTCGCGTAAGCGAAAAAATGGGCTCTACATCATGGTCTGTACGGGTCCGGGGCGACCGGGGCTCCTTGGGGGCAGGAGCCCCGGCCAGGCCCGTCAGACCTCTTCGACGCTGCTCGGCTCGCGCCGGGACAGGTCGATACCGAGCTCCTCCGCGGCGCGGAAGACATCCTCGTCCGTGTCGCGCATCTCGATGGACATGCCGTCCGAGGACAGCACCTCCACGTTCAGGCAGAGCGACTGCATTTCCTTGATGAGCACCTTGAAGGACTCGGGAATGCCGGGCTCGGGAATGTTCTCGCCCTTGACGATCGCCTCGTAGACCTTCACGCGGCCGGTCACGTCGTCGGACTTGATGGTCAGCAGCTCCTGGAGGGCGTACGCGGCGCCGTAAGCCTCCAGCGCCCACACCTCCATCTCACCGAAGCGCTGGCCACCGAACTGGGCCTTACCACCCAGCGGCTGCTGGGTGATCATCGAGTACGGACCGGTCGAACGCGCGTGCAGCTTGTCGTCGACCAGGTGGTGGAGCTTCAGGATGTACATGTACCCGACCGAGATCGGGTCCGGGAACGGCTCACCGGAACGGCCGTCGAACATCCGGGCCTTGCCGGTGTCCTTGACCATCCGCTCGCCGTCGCGGTTCGGCAGCGTGGAGTCGAACAGACCAGCGAGCTCGTCCTCGCGCGCACCGTCGAAGACCGGGGTCGCGACGTTGGTGCGGGGCGCGACCTCGTCGGCGCCGATCGCCTGGAGACGCTTCTGCCAGTCGGCGTCGCCCTCGACCTTCCAGCCCTGGCTGGCGAGCCAGCCGAGGTGGATCTCCAGGACCTGTCCCGGGTTCATTCGGGACGGGACACCCAGCGGGTTGAGGATGATGTCGACCGGGGTGCCGTCCTCCAGGAACGGCATGTCCTCGACCGGCAGGATCTTCGAGATGACGCCCTTGTTGCCGTGGCGGCCGGCGAGCTTGTCACCGTCGGTGATCTTGCGCTTCTGCGCGACGTAGACGCGGACCAGCTGGTTCACGCCCGGGGGCAGTTCGTCGCCCTCCTCGCGGTCGAAGACGCGGACGCCGATGACCTTGCCGATCTCGCCGTGCGGGACCTTCAGCGAGGTGTCACGGACCTCACGGGCCTTCTCACCGAAGATCGCGCGCAGCAGGCGCTCCTCGGGGGTCAGCTCGGTCTCACCCTTGGGCGTGACCTTGCCGACGAGGATGTCGCCGGCGACGACCTCGGCACCGATCCGGATGATGCCGCGCTCGTCGAGGTCCGAGAGGACCTCCTCGGAGACGTTCGGGATGTCCCGGGTGATCTCCTCCGGGCCCAGCTTGGTGTCCCGGGCGTCGACCTCGTGCTCCTCGATGTGGATCGAGGACAGGACGTCGTCCTGCACGAGGCGCTGCGACAGGATGATCGCGTCCTCGTAGTTGTGGCCCTCCCAGGGCATGAAGGCGACGAGCAGGTTCTTGCCCAGCGCCATCTCGCCCTCGTCGGTGGAGGGACCGTCGGCGAGCACCTGGCCCACGACGACGCGCGCGCCCTCGTCCACGACGACCTTCTGGTTGAAGGAGGTGCCCTGGTTGGAGCGGGTGAACTTGGCGACGCGGTACGTGGTGTACGTGCCGTCGTCGTTGGCGACGGTGATGTAGTCCGCGGAGACCTCCTGGACCACACCGTCCTTCTCGGCCTTGATGACGTCACCGGCGTCGACCGCGCAGCGGTACTCCATGCCGGTGCCGACCAGCGGGGCCTCCGCCTTGATCAGCGGCACGGCCTGGCGCATCATGTTCGATCCCATGAGCGCGCGGTTGGCGTCGTCGTGCTCCAGGAAGGGGATCATGGCGGTCGCGGCCGACACCATCTGGCGCGGCGAGACGTCCATGTAGTCCACGTCCTCGCGGGCGGCGAGGTCGACCTCACCACCGCGGCGGCGGCACATGACGCGGCCTTCGGCGAACTCCATGTCCTCGGTGAGGGGAGCGTTCGCCTGGGCGATGAGGAAGCGGTCCTCCTCGTCGGCGGTCAGGTAGTCGACCTGCTCGGTGACCCGGCCCTCGACGACCTTGCGGTACGGCGTCTCGATGAAGCCGAAGACGTTGACCCGGCCGTACGAGGCGAGCGAACCGATCAGACCGATGTTCGGGCCTTCGGGCGTCTCGATCGGGCACATGCGGCCGTAGTGCGAGGGGTGCACGTCACGGACGTCCAGGCCGGCCCGCTCACGGGACAGACCACCGGGGCCCAGCGCGGACAGCCGGCGCTTGTGGGTCAGGCCCGACAGCGGGTTGGTCTGGTCCATGAACTGGGACAGCTGGCTGGTGCCGAAGAACTCCTTGATGGAGGCGACGACCGGCCGGATGTTGATCAGGGTCTGCGGCGTGATCGCCTCGACGTCCTGGGTGGTCATGCGCTCGCGCACGACGCGCTCCATACGGGCGAGCCCCGTACGGACCTGGTTCTGGATCAGCTCGCCGACGTTGCGCAGGCGGCGGTTGCCGAAGTGGTCGATGTCGTCGGTCTCGACGACGATCTCCGTGCCGTTCTCGCCGATCGTCTCGGTCTCGCCGGCGTGCAGCTTGACCAGGTACTTGATCGTGGCGATGACGTCATCGGTGGTCAGCACACCGGCGTCCAGCGGCTCGTCGCCGCCGAGCTTCTTGTTGACCTTGTAGCGGCCGACCTTCGCGAGGTCGTAGCGCTTCGGGTTGAAGTAGAGGTTCTCCAGCAGCGTCTGCGCGGCCTCGCGCGTCGGCGGCTCGCCCGGGCGCAGCTTGCGGTAGATGTCGAGCAGCGCGTCGTCCTGGCCCTGGGTGTGGTCCTTCTCCAGGGTGGCGCGCATGGACTCGTACTCGCCGAACTCCTCCAGGATCTGCTCGGTCGTCCAGCCGAGGGCCTTGAGGAGGACGGTCACGGACTGCTTGCGCTTACGGTCGATGCGCACGCCGACCATGTCGCGCTTGTCGATCTCCATCTCCAGCCAGGCACCCCGGGACGGGATGATCTTGGCGGTGAAGATGTCCTTGTCGGAGGTCTTGTCGATCTGGCTGTCGAAGTAGACGCCCGGCGAGCGGACCAGCTGCGAGACGACGACACGCTCGGTGCCGTTGATGCAGAAGGTGCCCTTGTTGGTCATGAGCGGGAAGTCGCCCATGAAGACCGTCTGGGACTTGATCTCCCCGGTCTCGTTGTTGGTGAACTCGGCGGTGACGAAGAGCGGGGCCGCGTACGTGAAGTCGCGCTCCTTGCACTCGTCGATGGAGTTCTTCGGGGGCTCGAATCGGTGGTCGCGGAACGTCAGCGACATCGACCCGGAGAAGTCCTCGATCGGGGAGATCTCTTCGAAGATCTCCTCCAGACCGGACTTGGTGGGGACGTCCTGACCACTGTCCAGCGCAGCCTCGACGCGACCCTTCCATGCGGCATTGCCGAGCAGCCAATCGAAGCTCTCGGTCTGCAGCGCAAGGAGGTTCGGAACCCCGAGGGGCTCCTTGATCTTCGCAAAAGAGATGCGCAGCGGGGCGGTGCTGTCGCCGTTGTTCGTATTGGCAGTCGAGGCGTTGCGCGAGGCGGCCAAGAGGGGGTCCTTCCGAGGGCTCGGACTCACTACGCGCGTACCGGTCCCGGACCGAACACAACCGGAGAAAGGCCCAGGTCAGGGCGGATCAGTCGGTATTGCTCGGGCTCGGGTATGCCCCTGGTGACGGGCAGGGAGCAGCTAACAGGCAGCGCAAAGGGTCAGTGTAGCCACTCGGCACACTGATGTCCAGAGCGAGTTTCCGGAGACCGGTTCAGCACCGTGATACCGATCTTCTCCCTCCGGGAGGTGGCACCCTCCGTGACGGAGGAACCCCTCTTTGTTCGTCTCAACGCCCAACGTCTTATGCCTGCCACGAGCCGTGCGCCAACAGGCGCACCCCGATGCTTCCCTCTTCGCCGGCGATCCATGCCTCGAACCCGGATCGCTTCTGTCGTCGCGTCCTGAGAATTGCGCGCTGCGTGCGGTTCGTCAAGGCCCCCCACCCACTGGAAGATCGTCACGGGGTGCACGGCCGGGCAACGAAGATCACCATACTCGCACGGAAGGGCGGGACGGCGCAGCCGCGGCCCGAACGCCCGAAGGCGACCACCCGCATGGGTGATCGCCTTCAGGTTTGCGAAGAGTCAGCAGACTCGTCGGGTCACTTGACCTCGACGGAGGCGCCGGCGCCCTTGAGGGCCTCGGCGGCCTTGTCCGCGGCGTCCTTGGCGACCTTCTCGAGGACCGGCTTCGGGGTGCCGTCGACGAGGTCCTTGGCCTCCTTCAGACCCAGCGAGGTCAGCTCACGCACGACCTTGATGACCTGGATCTTCTTGTCGCCGGCACCGGTGAGGATGACGTCGAACTCGTCCTGCTCCTCGGCGGCCTCGGCGGCCGGGGCACCCGGGGCAGCGGCAACGACGGCGGCCGGGGCGGCAGCCTCGACGTCGAACTTCTCCTCGAACTTCTTCACGAAGTCGGAGAGCTCGAGCAGGGTCATCTCCTCGAACTGGGCCAGCAGTTCGTCCTGGGTGAGCTTCGCCATGGTGGCGGTCCTTCCACTAATTCGGCTGGTGCCGGATGTACATTGCGGCGGGCGTGCTGAGCAGACGTGCCCGCTGGACTGCGAAGTGGTTACTCCGCGGCCTCGGCGGGAGCCGGCTCACCGGCACCGCCCTGCTCGACCTTGCTGCGAAGAGCTTCCGCGGTGCGGACCATCTTCGTGAGCGGGGCCTGGAAGGTCGCCGCGGCCTTGGCCATGGACGCCTTCATGCCACCCGCCAGCTTGGCGAGCAGAACCTCGCGGGACTCGAGGTCCGCAAGCTTCTTGATCTCGTCGGCGGACAGCGCCCTGCCATCGAGGACACCGCCCTTGATGACGAGAGAGGGGTTCTCCTTGGCGAAGTCACGAAGACCCTTCGCCGCCTCGACCGGGTCACCGGTCACGAAGGCGACGGCCGTCGAGCCCTTGAGGTGCTCGTCCAGCGTGATCCCGGCCTCATTGGCCGCAATCTTGGTCAGCGTGTTCTTCACCACACGGTACTGAGCGTTGTCACCGAGCGAACGGCGCAGCTGCTTGAGCTGAGCGACGGACAGTCCGGTGTACGCGGTCACAACAGCGGCGTTGGAGTTACGGAGCTTCTCCGTGATCTCCTCGACGGCTGCGACCTTGTCGGGCCTCGCCATGAGCCTCGGCCTCCTTCCGGGTGATGAGGACCGCGCAGAAGGGGCTGGGCAAAACAAACGCCCCGGCGCAGGCGCACGGGGCATGGCTCAACCGGGCGAAACGGAGTTCTTCCGGGAGTTCTTCCTCGACACCTGCGCAGGCCGTCCGCAGCTAGCGGATCCTTCGGTTCCGTACGCCACACGGACGCACAGAGACAACCAGCGGTCTTTGGCTTCTTCGCTACGGTACGCGAACGGCCAGGGCGCAGGCAAATCCGTTCCCGGGCCCGGCGGCGCGCGGCGCGCCGGGCCCGGGAACGGCGGGGCCGGGCGGCCTCAGCCCGCCAGGCCGCCGCCCCCGGCACCGCCCCCGGCGCCGGCGCCGGCGCCGAGCTTGCTCGCGTCGAGGACCTGCGAGGCCGGCGGCTCCTGGGCCGTGACCTTGGTGCCGTAGTCCGAGTAGAAGACCGTGGAGTCCAGGCCGCCCTGGTTGTTCTTGGCCTGCTCACGCTTCTTGACGAGCAGGTTGTCCTGGCCGATCCACAGGTCGATCGTCTCGTTCTTCGTGCCGGTCTGCTTGAGCATGTCCTCCAGCGACTTCATGTCCTTCTCGCTGAAGTTCTTGGAGGCCTGCATGCGGCTCAGCTCGGCCACGTCGATGGTCGCGGTGTAGCGCGTGGCCTGGACGCCGCGCACATCCTCCGTACCGACCTTCTTGGCCTTGCCCGACGCGATGACCAGCTCCATGGCCCGCGTCGGGTTGTTGTTCTGCATCTGGTCCTTGATGAGCGCGCCGGCCGCGGACTGCTTGGCCAGCGCGTCGTAGTCGTACTTCATCCAGGGCTTGCCGCCGAGGTTCAGGTTCATGAACATCGCCTGCGGCGTGTACACGGCCTTCATCGGCTTGCCGCCGCCCAGGGCGGAGCCCTGCTGGGTTATCTCGGCGTTCATGCGGATGCCGTTGGACCAGTCCATCTCGCCCTTGATGGTCTGCGTGGCCTGGCCCAGCTTGTTCGTGCCCTCGACCTTGGCCGAGTTCTCCGAACCGGTCTTCTCGGAGGCCGTCCGCAGCGCTGCCACGGCGGCCTGGACCGGCGAGCCGCCGCCCGCCGCGTTGTCGCCGCCCGCCTTGTCGCCGCCGTCCTTGCCGCCGCAGGCGGTCAGTCCGGCCATCATGACGACGCCGGCCGCCAGCGCAGTGATCCGCGCAGTACGCACGTGTGTCTCCCCGTTGTAGATCAGCTTTACGACTGCCGGTGAGCGTAGTGCAGAGGGGTGACAGTGCCCGCGCCGGGCCCCGCGCCGGGCGTGAACCGGGCCCCACGCCGAGCCCCGCGCCGGACGTGACCGGGCCGGCGCCGGGCCCCCGCGACGCTCCGTACGGCCCCTGAGGGCGCCTGTGCCGGACAACGCGTCGGGCCCCGCACCTCGGTGAGGTGCGGGGCCCGACGTACGCGTACGCGCGCGCCTGCCGTCAGACTCAGACGGCGAGCACGTCCTCCTCGACGAGGAGGTTGCGGGTGCGGTTGGAGTCGACCGGGACGCCGGGGCCCATCGTGGTGGCGATGGTGGCCTTCTTGATGTAGCGGCCCTTGGCGGCGGACGGCTTGAGACGGTTGATCTCCTCCAGCGCCGCGGCGTAGTTCTCCACCAGCTTGGCGTCGTCGAAGGACACCTTGCCGATGATGAAGTGGAGGTTCGCGTGCTTGTCCACGCGGAACTCGATCTTGCCGCCCTTGATGTCGGTGACAGCCTTGGCGACATCCGGGGTGACGGTGCCGGTCTTCGGGTTCGGCATCAGACCACGGGGACCGAGCACGCGGCCGAGGCGGCCGACCTTGCCCATGAGGTCCGGCGTGGCGACGACGGCGTCGAAGTCCAGGCGGCCCTTGGAGACCTCGTCGATCAGTTCGTCGGAGCCGACGATGTCGGCGCCCGCGGCTTCCGCGGCCGCAGCACGGTCGCCGGTCGCGAAGACCAGGACCCGGGCGGTCTTACCGGTGCCGTGCGGAAGGTTCACGGTGCCGCGGACCATCTGGTCGGCCTTGCGCGGGTCGACACCCAGACGCATGGCGACCTCGACGGTCGCGTCGAACTTGGCCGGAGAGGTCTCCTTGGCCAGACGGACGGCTTCGAGCGGGGCGTACAGCCGCTCCCGGTCGATCTTCGCGTCCGCGTTGCGAAGATTCTTGCTGCGCTTCACTGCTGCTCCTGAATGGTGGCGATGGAGTCGTGGTGCGGGCCAGCGCCTGGCCCTGCCACGTGCCCCGGGGTGCGGCGGGTGCCGCGGGGCGGATGCGGGGTGACTGTCAGCCCTCGACCGTGATGCCCATGGAACGGGCGGTGCCGGCGATGATCTTCGACGCGGCGTCCAGGTCGTTGGCGTTCAGGTCGGGCATCTTGGTGGTGGCGATCTCGCGGACCTGGTCGGCCGTGATCTTGGCGACCTTGGTCTTGTGCGGCTCGCCGGAGCCCTTCTCCACGCCCGCGGCCTTCAGGATCATCTTCGAGGCCGGCGGGGTCTTGGTGATGAAGGTGAAGGAACGGTCCTCGTAGACCGTGATCTCCACCGGGATCACCCAGCCACGCTGCGACTCGGTCGCGGCGTTGTAGGCCTTGCAGAACTCCATGATGTTGACGCCGTGCTGACCCAGCGCGGGGCCGACCGGCGGAGCCGGGTTCGCGGCACCGGCCTGGATCTGGAGCTTGATGAGCCCCGTGACCTTCTTCTTCTTGGGAGGCATGCTCTCTCCGGGTCCTAGTGAGAGGTTTTTCGCCAGTCCATCCGGTCATCCGGATGGAGGCATACCGCACCACGATAACGGGTATAGCGGTACGGCCAAAAACCGAGCAGGTCAGACGGTCCCCGAGGGGCACGTCTGACCTGTTCGGAAGCGGTGGTTCCAGAAGGTGTCAGTTCTTCTGGATCTGGTCGAAGCTCAGCTCGACCGGGGTCTCGCGGCCGAAGATCTCGACGAGGCCCTTGACCTTCTTCGAGTCGGCGTTGATCTCGTTGATCGTGGCCTGCAGCGTGGCGAACGGGCCGTCGGTGACGGTGACCGCGTCGCCCACCTCGAAGTCCAGCACCTGGACCTCGACCTTGCGGGACGGCGCCGGCTTGCCCTCGGCCTCGGCGGCCTCCTTGGCGGCCTTCTCCTCGGCCTCCGGGGCGAGCATCTTGACGATCTCGTCCAGGGTCAGCGGGTACGGGTCGTAGGCGTTGCCCACGAAGCCGGTGACACCGGGCGTGTTGCGCACGACGCCCCACGACTCGTTCGTCAGGTCCATGCGCACGAGCACGTAGCCCGGGAGCTTGTTCTGGCGGACGTTCTTGCGCTCGCCGTTCTTGATCTGGACGATCTCTTCCTCGGGGACCTCGGCCTGGTAGATGAAGTCCTCGACGTTGAGCGAGACGGCGCGCTGCTCCAGGTTGGCCTTCACGCGCTTCTCGTAGCCGGCGTAGGTGTGGATCACGTACCACTCGCCCGGCAGGGTGCGCAGCTCCTCGCGGAGCGCGGCGATCGGATCGACGGGCTCGCCCGCGTCCTCGGCCTCGTCCTGCGCCGCCGCGTCCTCGGCGGTCTCGGCCACGACGGTGGCCTCGTCCTCGTCCTCGTCCTCGACGCTCACCGCGGCCTCCTCGGCGGGCTCGCCCGCCTCGGCCTCTTCGGTGTCGAGCTCGTCGTTCTCGTCGGCTGCCTCGACGATCTCGCGAGCGCCCTCTTCGTCGGCAATCGCCGCAGCGTCGCCCTCGACCTCGGCCGAGGCAGCCGCGTCAACGTCGGCCGCTGCCGTCTCGACGGAGTCGGCGGCGTCGTTCAGGTTCGGGTCAGACACGGTGGCTGCTTCTTCCTGGCTTCAAGGGGTTGAACATGCAAAGGGGCGCCCGCAAAGGCGCCCTTCGCGGGATCAGCCGAAGACGTACTTGACGGCCTCGTTGAATCCCAAGTCAATCACGGTTACGAGACCGATGACGATGACGACGAAGACGATCACCACGGTGGTGTACGTCGAAAGCTGGCCGCGCGTGGGCCAGACGACCTTGCGGAGTTCGGCGATGATCTGCCGGTAGAAGAGCGCGAGGCGGGCGAACGGGCCCTTCTTGCCGCGCTTGCCGCCGCGGCGGGGCTTCTTGGCGTCCGAGGCCTCGTCTTCGGAACGACCGCGCTCAGGCATGTCGATGGAGCCCAGGGCGTCCGTCACTCGTCCTCACCTGAATCCGGGTCGTGGGCCGTGCCGCGCCCGGTAGAGCCGCACGGCGGTGCATTTCAGTACGTACGCGTGCACGCACCTTGGTGAAGAAGTGCGTGTAGCAGGGCCGGAGGGACTTGAACCCCCAACCGCTGGTTTTGGAGACCAGTGCTCTACCAATTGAGCTACGACCCTTTGTGGTTCCCCCAACCTACCGCATCCCGACCAGTGCACCAGGTGCGTGGCCGCTTGCGCCCTGTTGGGAGCCAACGGACAGCGAGTGTACGTGCTTCGCGGCCGGGCGTCGAACAGAAAGCCCCCGGGCGGTGCTTTCAAACCCATGTGCCCGCCCCGTCGGCGGTCTGGGAACATGCAGTACATGAGCGCTACTCCTCCCGCACAGTCCCCCACCGACCGTCGGGTGTCGGCCCGCGTCGGGGCGATCTCCGAGTCCGCGACCCTCGCCGTGGACGCCAAGGCCAAGGCCCTCAAGGCCGCCGGGCGCCCGGTGATCGGCTTCGGCGCCGGTGAGCCCGACTTCCCCACGCCCGGCTACATCGTCGAGGCCGCCGTCGAGGCCTGCCGCAACCCGAAGTACCACCGCTACACCCCGGCGGGCGGCCTGCCCGAGCTGAAGGAAGCGATCGCCGCGAAGACGCTGCGCGACTCCGGTTACGCGGTCGAGGCGGCGAACGTGCTGGTCACCAACGGTGGCAAGCAGGCGATCTACGAGGCGTTCGCGGCGATCCTGGACCCGGGCGACGAGGTCATCGTGCCGGCCCCGTACTGGACCACCTACCCGGAGTCGATCCGGCTGGCGGGCGGCGTGCCGGTGGACGTGGTGGCCGACGAGACCACCGGCTACCGGGTGACCGTGGAGCAGCTGGAGGCCGCCCGTACGGACCGTACGAAGGTGCTGCTGTTCGTCTCGCCGTCCAACCCGACCGGCGCGGTCTACACCCGCGAGCAGGTCGAGGCGGTGGGCCGCTGGGCCGCCGAGCACGGCCTGTGGGTCCTCACGGACGAGATCTACGAGCACCTGGTCTACGGCGACGCCGAGTTCTCCTCGCTGCCGGTGGTGGTGCCGGAGCTGCGCGAGAAGTGCATCATCGTCAACGGTGTGGCGAAGACGTACGCGATGACCGGCTGGCGGGTGGGCTGGGCCATCGGCCCCAAGGACGTCATCAAGGCCGCGGCGAACCTCCAGTCGCACGCCACCTCCAACGTCTCCAACGTGGCGCAGGCGGCGGCCATCGCGGCCGTCTCGGGCGACCTGGACGCCGTCGAGGAGATGAAGGTCGCCTTCGACCGGCGCCGCAAGACGATGGTGCGGATGCTCAACGAGATCGAGGGCGTGCTGTGCCCCGAGCCGGAGGGCGCCTTCTACGCGTACCCGTCGGTCAAGGGCCTGCTGGGCAAGGAGATCCGCGGCAAGCGCCCGCAGACGAGTGTGGAGCTGGCCGGGCTGATCCTGGAGGAGGCCGAGGTCGCGGTGGTGCCGGGTGAGGCCTTCGGCACGCCGGGCTACCTGCGTCTGTCGTACGCGCTCGGCGACGAGGACCTGGTCGAGGGCATCTCGCGGGTCCAGAAGCTGCTGGCCGAGGCGAAGTAGCGCGCATCGGCACCTGTGCGGGCCCCGGGGTCTTCCCGGGGCCCGCATCTGCTTTCGGGCGGGGGCTCGTTCGGGCGAGGGCCTACCGGCGCGTCGGCCGCGTACGGCAAGATCCTGGGATGGAACGTGTACGCGATGTCCGAGCACTGCCGAAGGCCCACCTGCACCTGCACTTCACGGGGTCGATGCGGCCCGCGACCCTGCTGGAGCTCGCCGACAAGTACGGCGTGCACCTGCCGGAGGCCCTGAAGGGCGGCGAGCCGCCGAAGCTGCGGGCGACGGACGAGCGCGGCTGGTTCCGCTTCCAGCGGCTGTACGACCTCGCGCGTTCCTGCCTGCGCGCCCCGGAGGACATCCAGCGGCTGGTCCGCGAGGCCGCCGAGGAGGACGTGCGGGACGGCTCCGGGTGGCTGGAGATCCAGGTCGACCCGACCTCGTACGCGCCCCGGCTGGGCGGGCTGATCCCGGCCCTGGAGATCATCCTGGACGCGGTGCACACCGCCTCCAGGGACACCGGCCTCGGGATACGCGTCCTGGTGGCCGCCAACCGGATGAAGCACCCCCTGGACGCCCGGACGCTCGCCCGTCTCGCGGTCCGCTACGCCGACCGCGGCGTGATCGGTTTCGGGCTCTCCAACGACGAGCGGCGCGGTTTCGCCCGCGACTTCGACCGGGCCTTCGCCATCGCGCGCGACGGCGGGCTGCTGGCGGCGCCGCACGGCGGCGAGCTGTCCGGCCCGGCGAGCGTGCGGGACTGCCTGGACGACCTGCACGCGACGCGCGTCGGCCACGGCGTGCGGGCCGCCGAGGACCCCGCGCTGCTGCGGCGGCTGGCCGAGCGCGGGGTGACCTGCGAGGTCTGCCCGGCGTCGAACGTGGCCCTGGGCGTCTACGAGAAGCCCGAGGACGTCCCGCTGCGGACCCTGTACGACGCCGGCGTCCCGATGGCGCTGGGCGCCGACGACCCGCTGCTGTTCGGGTCCCGGCTGGCGGATCAGTACGAGATCGTCCGCGCGGCGCACGCCTTCTCGGACGCCGAGCTGGCCGAGCTGGCCCGCCAGTCGGTCCTGGCGTCGCGGGCGCCGGAGGACGTGCGGCGCCAGCTGCTGGCGGGGGTGGAGGAGTGGCTGCGGTGAGCGGGCCGCTCGGCGCCGTCCGGTTTGCTAGAGGGCGACGCCGACCGTCACCGGCTCGTTGACCAGCGTGACGCCGAAGGCCGCGTGGACGCCCTCGCGGACCTCGCGGGCCAGCGCGAGCAGGTCCTCGGTGGTGGCCCGGCCGCGGTTGGTCAGGGCGAGGGTGTGCTTGGTGGAGATGCGGGCCGGGCCGTCGCCGTAGCCCTTGGTGAAGCCGGCCCGGTCGATGAGCCAGGCGGCCGAGGTCTTCACGCGTCCGTCGCCGGCCGGGAAGGCGGGCGGGGCGACGTCCGCTCCGAGGCGTTCGCGCACGCGTGCGACGAAGTCGGCGTGCTGGGCCTCGGTGAGGATCGGGTTGGTGAAGAAGGAGCCCGCGGACCAGGTGTCGTGGTCCTCCGGGTCCAGGACCATGCCCTTGCCGGCCCGCAGCCGCAGCACGGTCTCGCGGGCGACGGCGGCCGGCACCCGGTCGCCGGCCTCGACGCCGAGGGTGCGGGCGGTCTCCGGGTACTTGATCGGCGCGGACAGCCCGCCCGCGTCCTCCAGGGCGAAGCGCACCCGCAGCACGACGAACCGGTCGGGGTGCTCCTTGAAGCGGCTGTGGCGGTAGGTGAACGCGCACTCGGCGTTCGAAAGAGTCACGGTCTCGCGCGCTATGCGGTCGTACGCGACCACTTCGGTGATGGTGGCGGACACTTCCTGTCCGTACGCACCGACGTTCTGAATGGGCGTGGCGCCCGCCGAGCCGGGGATGCCGGCCAGGCACTCGATGCCCGCGAGCCCGGCCGCGACCGTACGGGCCACCGCGTCGGACCAGTTCTCGCCCGCGGCCAGCGTCAGGTCGGTGCCGTCGAGCGCGAAACCGCGGGTGGCGATGCGCAGCGCGGTGCCCTCGAAGCCCTTGTCGCCGATGACCAGGTTGCTGCCGCCGCCGATGACGAGCAGCGGGGTGCCCGCGGCGTCGGCCTCGCGGACGGCCGCGATCACTTCGTCGTCCGTCGTGGCGGTGAGCAGCCGGGTGGCCGGGCCGCCGAGGCGGAAGGTGGTCAGCGGGGCGAGGGGGGCATCGTGGAGTTCGTGCACGGGCCCAAGGGTACGGGGGCGGCCCCGCCGTCCGGCCGGGCCGCCCCCGTGGCGTAACGATCAGGCAGCTCAGGCGAGCCGCACCACCGCGCGCGACATCCCGAGCACCTTCTTGCCGTCGCTGGTCGCGGTGAGGTCGACGCGGACCGTACGGGCCTCGTCGTCCAGCTTGGCCGCGACCTTGGCGCTGACCTCGACGACCGCGCCCTGGTCGTCGTTGGGGACCACGACGGGCTTGGTGAAGCGCACGCCGTACTCGACGACCGAGCCCGGGTCGCCGGTCCAGTCGGTGACCACACGGACCGCCGCGGCCATGGTGAACATGCCGTGCGCGATCACGTCGGGCAGGCCGACCTCCTTGGCGAACTTCTCGTTCCAGTGGATCGGGTTGAAGTCACCGGAGGCGCCCGCGTACCGCACGAGCGTGTCGCGGGTCACGGGAAAGCTCTGCGCCGGAAGTTCGGTGCCGGCCTCGACGTCGTCGTAAGAGATCTTCGCCGCCATCGCGTCAGCCCTCCTGCCCGGCGGCGCGCGCCACCAGCTTCGTGAAAGCGGTCACCACGTGCTCGCCCGCTTCGTCGTGCACCTCGCCGCGGATATCGAGAATGTCGTTCCCGGCCATGGATTTGATCGCCTCGATGGTCGAGGTGACCGTCAGCCGGTCTCCGGCGCGTACCGGCCGGGTGTAGACGAATTTCTGGTCACCGTGCACGACCCGGCTGTAATCGAGACCCAGCTGCGGGTCCTCGACGACCTGCCCGGCGGCCCGGAAGGTGATGGAGAACACAAAGGTCGGCGGGGCGATCACATCGGGGTGACCGAGCGCCCTGGCGGCTTCGGCGTCGGTGTACGCCGGGGCGGGGTCCCCGATCGCCTCGGCGAATTCGCGGATCTTCTCCCGGCCGACCTCATAAGGAGCGGTGGCCGGGTAGCTCCGCCCGACGAAGGACTGGTCGAGCGCCATGGGCTCGCAACCTCCCTGAACTGGTCCCTGTATAAGGACCCTGACCTTGACATACCGGCACGCCGGAGCGGCAGCGGGCCCTGTCGCCGCGCCGCGCGCGCCCCTCGCACCACAACGCCGCGAGGCCGCCCCCAGCAACTGGGGACGGCCTCGCGATCGAGCCTGGTGTTATCGCGTCTCGCGGTGCGCGGTGTGCGAGTTGCAACGCGGGCAGTGCTTCTTCATCTCAAGACGGTCCGGGTCGTTACGCCGGTTCTTCTTGGTGATGTAGTTCCGCTCCTTGCACTCCACGCAGGCCAGCGTGATCTTCGGGCGGACGTCGGTGGCAGCCACGTGAGTGCTCCTTGACGGACAGATGGACGGATGAACGCATAGAAGAGTAGCCGATCGGGAGACCGACCCCACAATCGGCTACTGTTAGTAGCGGTGACCGGACTTGAACCGGTGACACAGCGATTATGAGCCGCTTGCTCTACCGACTGAGCTACACCGCTGCGATGCGAGTCGGTCCCCCGCCCGAAGGCGGGATACCTCACACATCAGAGCCCCAATACGGAATCGAACCGTAGACCTTCTCCTTACCATGGAGACGCTCTGCCGACTGAGCTATTGGGGCGAGCGATGAAGACATTACACGGCCTGCCGCCAAAGGTGAAATCCGTATCCGCGGACCGCCCCGGCCGCCCCTCGCACCACACCGGTACGACTATTTCGCGCCTCCGCGAAGCTCCCCGGAGGGCCCCCTAGGCTCGGACCACGCTGCGTGATCTTGCAGCCCGGTCCTTCGAGGAGCGCGATGTCCGACAGCAGTCAGCCGCAGCCGGGACCCGAGAAGGCCACGGGCAGCGACGGCGCGGGCGCCGCGGCGGGCACCCTGGTGCTCTGCGACGCCCGGCTCGCCGACGGCCGCGTGGTGGACGTACGGCTCAGCGGCGGGCGCATCGAGGCGGTCGGCACGGCGGGCAGCCTCGCCCCGCAGGGCTCCCGCGTCGACCTCGGCGGCTACCTGCTGCTTCCGGCCCCCGCCGAGCCGCACGCGCACTGCGACACCGCGCTGACCGCGGACGCCACCGGCCCCGCCGACGACACCCTCGAAGGCGTGCAGCGACGCACCACGGAAGCCGCCCTCCTGCAACTCGGCCACGGCGCGACGGCGCTGCGCACCCACGTACGCGTCGGCGACGTCCAGGGGCTGCGGTCGCTGGAGGCCGTCCTCCAGGCGGGCCGGTCGCTGAGCGGGCTGGCCGAGATGACCGCCGTCGCGGTGCCGCGGATGCTCACCGGGGCGGCCGGGGCGGACGGGCTGGCGATGCTGCGGGACGCCGTCAAGATGGGCGCCACCGTCGTCGGCGGCTGCCCGGACCTCGACCCCGACCCGGCCGGATACGCCGAAGCCGTCCTGGAGCTCGCGGGCGAGCACGGCTGCGCGGTGGACCTCCACACGGACGGTGACGACCCCGCGCGCCTGGCGCGGTTCGCGGCGATGGCGGGCGGGCTGCGGCCCGGTGTGACGATCGGGCCGTGCACGGGCCTGTCGGCGCTGCCGGCGGACGTCGCGGCGCGCACCGCCGAGCAGCTCGCCGCGGCCGGCGTGACGGTCGTCTGCCTGCCGCAGGGCGGCTGTGCGGCCCTGGAGCGGCACGGCGCCGGGCGGCCGGGCCGTGGCGGGGCCGCGGGCCGGACAGCCCGTTTCGCGCCCGTACGGCTGCTGCGTGCGGCCGGGGTGCGGGTGGCCGCGGGCAGCGGAGCCCTGCGCGACGCGGCGAACCCGGTGGGACGCGGCGATCCCCTGGAGGCGGCGTACCTGCTGGCCTCTCTGGGCGAGGCGGGGCCCGACGCCGCCTACGGGGCGGTCAGTACGGACGCGCGCGCGACCCTGGGCCTGCCGGAGGTCCGCGTCGAGGCGGGCTTCCCCGCCGAACTCCTGGCCGTACGCGGCGAGAGCCTCGCCGGGGTGCTGTCGCTGGCGTACAGCCGGATCGTGGTGCACCGGGGGCGCGTGGTGGCGCGGACGAGTGCGGTGCGCGAGTACTGCGACTCGGCGGCGGTGGTGGCGCTGGAGCTGCCGCGGCAGTCGCAGCGGTGAGAGAGGGCGCCCGGAGCGGCGCGCGCCGGGGCGGCGGGCCCTGACGGCGGGACAGGCGTACGGTCGGGATCATGCGCATTGTCATCGCAGGTGGACATGGTCAGATCGCGCTGCGGCTGGAACGGCTGCTCCACGGGCGCGGAGACGAGGTCGCGGGCATCATCCGCCGGCCCGAACAGGCCGGGGACTTGCTGTCCGCCGGTGCCGAGCCGGTCGTCTGCGACCTGGAGTCGGCCACGGTCGAGGACGTCGCCCGGCACCTCGAAGGCGCGGACGCGGCGGTCTTCGCGGCGGGCGCCGGACCGGGCAGCGGAATCGAACGCAAGGAGTCGGTGGACCGCGGCGCCGCCGCCCTCTTCGCGGACGCGGCGGAGGCGGCCGGCGTACGGCGCTTCCTCGTCGTCTCCTCGATGGGCGCCGACACACAGCCGCCGGAGGGCACCGACGAGGTGTTCGCCGCGTACCTGCGCGCCAAGGGTGCCGCCGACGCGGACGTACGGGCCCGGTCCGGCCTGGACTGGACGATCCTGCGCCCCGGCCGCCTGACGGACGACCCGGGCACCGGCCTGGTGCGCCTCGCCGAGTCGACCGGCCGCAGCGAGATCACCCGGGACGACGTGGCAGCCGTGCTCGCCGCCCTCCTGGACGAACCGCGCACGATCGGCCGCACGCTGGAGCTGATCGGCGGCGACACGCCCGTGGAGGACGCCGTACGCGCCGTGGCGGGCTGACCGTCACGCCGCCCGCCGTGGCCCTTGCTCCGTGCGGAGCGGGGGCCGCGCGGGCCCCGGCGCCCTTCGATGTCAAGCGAAGAGGCCCCGATCCGTTTTCACGGATCGGGGCCTCTTCGGTCCTGTGGCGGCGCCAGGATTCGAACCTGGGAAGGCTGAGCCGGCAGATTTACAGTCTGCTCCCTTTGGCCGCTCGGGCACACCGCCAGGGATTTGCTGCCGGGAGTTTTGCCGGTGTGGCGTCGCTCCGTGGCAACGACGTAAACCATACCCGATGGCCGGGGGTGGTTCGCCACTCGGTTCTTCCCGGCTCGATCATGCTCAGGGTGGCTAGGCTTGCGGAGCGGTCCTGAACGGGCCGCACCCCTGACGGATCTACGTACGAGGAGCCAACTCAAGATGGCCGACTCCAGTTTCGACATCGTCTCGAAGGTCGAGCGGCAGGAGGTCGACAACGCCCTCAACCAGGCCGCCAAGGAGATCTCGCAGCGCTACGACTTCAAGGGCGTGGGCGCGTCGATCGAGTGGTCGGGCGAGAAGATCGAGATGCGGGCCAACGCCGAGGAGCGGGTGAAGGCTGTCCTCGACATCTTCCAGTCCAAGCTGATCAAGCGCGGAATCTCGCTGAAGGCGCTGGACACGGGCGAGCCGCAGGCCTCCGGCAAGGAGTACAAGATCTTCGCCTCCCTCCAGGAGGGCATCTCCCAGGAGAACGCGAAGAAGGTTGCCAAGATCATCCGCGACGAGGGCCCGAAGGGCGTCAAGGCGCAGGTGCAGGGCGACGAGCTGCGCGTCACCTCGAAGAGCCGGGACGACCTCCAGGCGGTGCAGCAGCTGCTGAAGGGCAAGGACCTGGACTTCGCGCTGCAGTTCGTGAACTACCGGTGATCCACCGGTACGGCCCGCGCGGGCACCGCTAGACGGGGCGCGCAACGCGACGGGGGCCACCGCCGAGAACGTTCTCGGC